>FR891276.1 GCA_000433755.1 Clostridium sp. CAG:465
AATAGGAAAGTCATATTGAAATTACCATGCCAAAATTTTTATAGTATAGTAATAGAACATACAGAGTATGTTTTTTAAAAAATATATAAATTAACATATCATATATTTCTTGTCGAAAATTGCGATGGATAGAGGCCTAGAACAACGACCGTTAAAGAAAAGAGTGGCCTAGAGATAGGTGGAAACTTAAATACAACATCTTTAAAAATACCACTAACTACAAAAGTTTTCCACAAATACATAATACTGTTACTAAAATTTTAGGTTCTAGTCTGAATAGTAACAAAGAATTCATTAAATGATACAAAAGATTTCGAAAAGCATTTGACTTTACATAATTTTTGTGATATAATATTTAGTACATTAATTTGTTTATAATAGTAACAAATGTTACTTTAAAATATTTAATTACTGGAGGAATAACCAAATGCAAAAAACAGCCTTAAGACCAATACAGGAATTATATCTTAACTCAAATTATGAGGTGATTACTAATAAAACTAAAGAATTACCTCCCACATTTACGTTAAGGTTTAGATACAAAGAAGGAAAAATATATCATATTTTAGTCCTCGACTCTCATGATTATCCTTTGTGCGTTTTTTCAAAAAATGACATAGAAAATATAAATCTTAACAGGTTGAGAAAAACAAATCTCTCTCTGAGTCAAGAAAAGATAAAAGAGTATAGTCAAAATTCTGTTGAATTTAAAAGAGAATTTATGAAAATTTTCTTTTATAAAAAATTTATTACTCAAGAATTTTAAAGCTAAAGGAGCAAAAAAATGATTCAATCACCCCAAAGAAATATACATTATTTTTCTTTTTATAACGGAAAGCTCAGACGCTCAGATAAACCAACAAAAGCTACAAACATATTTGTAAACCAAGTTATTTCAAACAATAAAAACTCTTTACAAATATACCAGCAAACAATTAAAGGTGAAAAGCTTGAGGTTTGTGTTATTGATGATAGTAGGATATCAACAGAGTTACAAAACAAAGAACTCTACATCTTACCTGAAAAAATCAATACAATCGAGAACTTAAAAAAAGCAATAATTTATGATATTTTTGTAAATTAAGCTAAAAATACTAGGAATTAATTTTCCTAGTATTTTCTTATTTCTTTGACAGTATGGGTTGAATTTGTTTAAAATGTAATGCATCATATACAGTATCTACTATATAATTATAGTCTAAGACTAAAGACTTTGGTTTCGATATATAATCATCCTGTCTAAATGGTACAAAATACATATTTTTAGTATTAATTAATTTTGCAATATTTTGAAGACTTGCACCAAGCCCATCATTAGTTGAGACTCCGATTACTACAGGTTTGTTGTTCCTTATATGTCCTTTTATTGCCATAAGCACAGGCGTATCGGTAATACCATTTGCAAGTTTTGCTAAACTATTTCCTGTACATGGACATACTAAAATTATATCAACTAAATTCTTCGGGCCAACGGGTTCAGCTTTTTGTATTGTATCAATAATATTATTTTTTGATTCTTGTTTTAACATTTTTATGTATTCATCTTTTTTGTAAAATCTAGTGTCTAAATTTTTTGTTGAAAAAGAAATAATCGGATAAACATCTGCGCCTTCAGTCATTAAATTAGATATAACATTTTTTGTCTCAGAAAAATTACAAAACGATCCTGTTATACCGAGTCCAATTTTTATACCTTCAAGTTTCATAAAACCACCTCCGACTATAATATTTTATGTCAAAGGTGGTTAATTTGTTATATTTTTCTAAATAACCCTACTACTTTACCAACAATTTGTACATCTTTTACAATTATTGGCTCCATAGTATCATTTTCAGGTTGAAGTCTTACATGATCTTTTTCTTTATAAAAAGTTTTAACTGTTGCATTTCCATCTATCATAGCTACAACAATTTGGCCATTTCTAGCTGTATTTTCTTTTGAAACTATTATATAATCTCCATTATTTATTCCTGCATTTATCATACTTTCGCCTTGAACTTTTAATACAAAAGTCTCATTTTTTAAATCAGACTGAGAAAAGAAACTTTCTCCAATTGAAAAATAATCTTCAATATTTTCTTGTGCTAAAATTGGTTCACCAGCTGCAACTTTACCAACAATTGGAATAGATATTGTTGGTTCATCTCCAACTATTTTAATTGCTCTTGTTTTCAAATCTCCCTTATCAATATACCCTTTTTCAGCAAGTCTAGCAATATATTGATGAACTGATGATGTAGACTTAAAATTAAGTGCTGCACATATTTCTCTAATTGAAGGCGGATAACCTTTTTCTCTTATTTGTTCTTTTAAATAATCAAAAACTCTTTTTTCTTGTACATTTAATGTAGTACCCATATAACAAACTCCTTTCAAACTTACGTTTATTTTAAAAAATTATATCATATAATTTTTTCTTTGTCAAACATAAGTTTTATTTTTATTGTTACTATTATATTCCAAAACAAATACCAGTATCTTTAGCAGTTCTATAAATGTCATCATTTTCAAGATCAAGAAGCCTTGGCTTTCTTTCCCTTGGAAAAGGCATTTTTTGAATTTCATTTTGATTTACACCTACAATATATCCATGTCTACCATCTGAAAGAAGATTAAATGCATAGTCTCCAAGTCTTGAACCAAGTATTATATCTGATGCACAAGGATCTCCTCCTCTTTGCAGATGACCAAGAACCATTGGTCTTGATTCATATCCAGTTATTTCTTCAATTTGCGCTGAAAGTTTAGCAGCAATTCCCCCAAATCTTTTTTGTTCAAAACTGTCTTTTATAACCTTAGAAATGGTTTCTTTTTTGCCTTTTTCTTTACATGCCTCAGATACAGCAATAATAACATATCTTTTATCTGTACTCATTATTTCTTTTACTCTATTACATACAATATTTAAATCGTAATCTCTCTCAGGTAATAGTATAATATCTGCTCCAGCAGCAAATCCGCTGTATAAAGTTAAGTAACCAGATGTTCTTCCCATCATTTCTACTACCATTACTCTTCTATGTGAAGCTGCAGTTGTTTTTAATTTTCTGATTGCTTCAACAGCATTTTCTACACCAGTATCAAATCCTATAGTTGGATTACTAGCAACCATATCATTGTCAATCGTTTTTGGAATTCCAATTGTTGGCATACCAGCCTCATCAATGACTCTTGCAGAGTCAAGGGTACCATCGCCGCCAATTATAATCATAGCTTCAACGCCAATTTTTCTTAGAGCTTTTATTGAATCATCTACTCTATCTTCATATTCATCTTTTTTCTCTTTACTAGGATAATGAAAAGGACATTCTTTATTTGAAGAACCAAGTATAGTTCCTCCCTGTCTTTCAATATTTTCAACAATTTTATTATCAAGTACCATATACTTTCTTTCTACAAATCCAATAAATCCATCAATAATTCCAACTACAACAATGTTATTTTTAGATGCTGCCATAACCACTGATTTAATTGCAGCGTTAAGTCCTGCACAATCTCCACCTGCTGTCATAATAGCTATTTTTTTCATATATTCTCCTCCTCTAAATATTCCTTTAATATTCTTGAAATATTTTCTGTTGCAATCTCTGCAAACTTTCTATATTCAATGTTATTGCCACTATCCGATATAATTCTTAATGTAACAAATTCTTTATTATTCAAATAAGCAACATGATTTATACTTGCACTTTCCATATCAATAGCAATACCATTAAATTTCTTCTTTAATGTTTCCTTTTCATTTTTGTCAACAATAAATTTATCTGAAGATAAAATTGTACCAATCTCCGATTTTATAGATAATTTATCACATACACTTTGTATTTTAACTGATAACCTCTCACTTGCAGGAACTCTTACTTTATCTATTCCAAAAGTATGTCCTATCTCATATCCAAGAGCACTTACATCTTGATCAAATTCAACAGTATTATTTGAAATTGCCACGTCAAATACATTTAAATTATCTGATATACTTCCAGCCACTCCAACATTTAGCACATATTGTATATCAAAATTTGATATTAATATCTGTGTTGCAACTGCAGAATTTACTTTTCCTTCATTTGATTTTACAATTATAACATCTTTAGAATATAACTTACCTATATAAAAATCAAGAAAGGAAACATTCTTTTTTTCTACTACGTCCATATCAGAAATTAGTCTATCTAATTCCATGTCCATTGCACCAATTATTCCAATCATTTTTATTCTCCTATTTCGTTTCTAATCCTATCTTTCTCACTTTTTGTCATCTTTTCACATGCATATGAAAGCAAAATACTAGGTAATTTTTTTTCATGGTTCTTATCACACAAATATTCTACAATTACTTTTGGTTCCTTTTTATATAATTCTCTTAATACCCATCCTGTAGCCTTCTGATACAAATGAAATTCATCATATAACACATAATTACAAACCTGTAGTGGAAGTTCCAACAAACCATTTCTTACAAAATTAAGCTGTGAGACAATACCTATTCTTTTTACCCAAAAATTTTTATTATTTAAATACATAAATATTTTTTTTCTTCTTTGTTTTTCACTTAATGTGTACAGATTATATGCTAAAATATTTGGTCCTGATACATCAGTTAAATCCCAGTTGTTTATATATCCAATATTATCTTCAAAGAAGTTAAAAATATCCTTCAATTCCTTTAAAGACTTTTTATCTTTCTTATCTTTAATTACTTTTTTATATAGAATACTTATTTTATTAATCAGACAAAAAATAGCAAATCTTCTATAGTCATGAAATTTAGAAGTTATAAAATAAAGTAAAATATTTAAATTTATATATTTATACCACATAAGAGCACATTTTCTTATATCAGGTACATTTATACCAAGTAAAATATCATTTTCACCATAACCACCTGGAACAACTTGAAGGGTGGTTGTGTCTAATTTCATATTTGCTCTTCTTGGTAATTTTTCAATAGTATGTATAACATTTACAAGTAAAAACTTTTCAAAAAGCAAATCCGTATTACTCTCTTTAGATAAATAACTTCCTATAACAATACTATTTACCCCATTTCTTATAGATTTTGGTATTGTTTCTTCATTTAACCCTCCATCTACTTGTACATCTATTTTTGGAAAAATGTTTTTTGCAAAGATAATTTTATCATAAGTTGATTTAATGTATTTTTGACCACCAAATCCAGGTTCAACACTCATTAGAAGTATTTTATTTATTTTTGATTTATATTTTTTTAAGATATCAACTTTTGTTTTAGGTTTTAATGCAACACCAATACTTAAATCTCTATTTTCTTTTTCCTTTAATTTTCTTTTTTTATCAATTAAATAATTTAAATTCTTTTCAAAATTACGTATTTCATAATGAATAGTTATATTGTCTGCTCCAAGTTCTATTGCTCTATCAACATATTTTTCCTTAACAGGTTCCTCCACCATTAAATGAACATCAATATAAAATCCTAATTTTTTTGCATAACAAATACTTTCAATATTTATGCCAGTATTTGGTACAAATTTAGAGTCCATTATATCAAAATGTATACAAACATCAAATACTCCAGTTTTAATATTTAAGTCATTAATCTTTTCTTTTATGTTTTTTAAGTTATCAATATATCTTTCTTTATTGTTTACATCAAGTATTGAAACAGATATATTATCCTTCATATTATCACCCGCTCTATTTATATTTTCTATCATATTCATCTTTTAATTTTTTAAACAATTCCACATATCTGTCATATCTATTTTTATCTATTCTGCCATCATTTATTGCCTTTTTTACACCACACACTTTTTCATTTTCAAACACATGACTACAATCTAAATAATCACATTTACATTCTAAAAAATCAGGATAATAATTTTTTAGCTCTTTGTATTCTATATCATATAGTTCATAACTTGAAAAACCAGGTGTATCTAAAACATACATATCTTCATTTTTATATATTTTCACATGTTTTGTAGTATGCCTTCCCCTATTTGTCTTTTTTGCCACTTCAAAGGTTAAAGAATTTGTGCCAAAAATCTTGTTTATAATACTAGATTTTCCTACACCTGAATTACCTGAAAATGCCGATATTTTATTATGTAATTTTTCCTTTAATACATCTATTCCAATATTATTTTTAGCACTTACTTCAATAATTTGAAATCCTAAATTTCCATATACATTTTTTATATACGATAAATCTTTATTTGTAATATCTGATATATTTAAATCAATTTTGTTTATAACAATTATGGGTAGAATATCTTTAAATTTTGCAAGTACTATTTGTTTATCTAATAGGAAGAAATCCGGACTTGGAGTTGATAGTGAAACCACTACTACAAGATTATCAATATTTGCAACTGGTGGTCGAATAAGACTATTTTTCCTTGGTAATATTTTTTTAATCATATACCTATCATAAGATACTTCAACTTCTACTAAATCACCAACTAATATTCCATTTTTTCTTTTTATATTTCCCCTTAAACTTGCTTTAAATTCACTATTATCTTCAATATTCTCTAATATATATTCATTTAAAACTATTTCTTTAACTCTCGCTATCAAATTATCACTCTATCTTTCTTTTATATACTTAAAAGTACTCATACATTTTAATATATTAATATGAGTACTTTATATTTTTAATTAAAACTTACAGTAAATTCTTTTACTTGTTTTGAGTTAAGATATACCTTAAGAGTCGCATTGCTATATCCGTTAATTTCAACAGATACAGTTTTTGTACTAGGATCAACTGATTGATTATATACTGTGTTATATGCTCCTCCATCTATACTTGCTGTTACCTTTACATTAATAGTATCAGCCGAACTTGCTGTTCCTCCTTGTAATTCTAACAAATCAAGTGTTACAGTTTTTGTAAGTAAAATTTTATTAACAGTTATTTCAACAAGTGTTCCTTGTTTAAGAGTTTGATTTTGAGGATAACTTTGAGCAATTACTACACCATTAGATTTAGTTTTGTCCTCGGAATATTTTACACTTACAGTAAGACCTAAAGCCTCTAAAGCACTTTTAGCATCAGACTCTGTTTTACCTAAAACATTAGGTACCACAACTGTTTCCTTTCCATCACCTTTACTTACTTGCAATTTTATAGTTGAACCATATGGTAATGTTTCACCTTTTTTAGCATCCTGTGAAATTATAATTCCAGAAGCTACTTTTTCACTTACAACATCCTCACGTTCAATTTTAAATCCAAGAGTATCTTCTAATTCATATGTTGCAACCTTTATATCTTTACCAGTAACATCGGGAACTTCAACCATTTTTTGGCCTTTACTTACAACTACTTTAATCTTCTTATCTTTTGTTTTAGTTCCTTTTTCAGGAGTTTGAGAAATAACTGATCCCTCTGGTTGCTCTGAACTATATTCTACCTTATCTTTAATAATTTCTATACCTTGTTTAGAGTACTCCTCAACAACTTCATCATAAACTCTACCAACTAAATTTGGCACTTCAATTTCTTTATTTTCTTCAGCTTGTTTTTTAGAATTGTTATATACTAATATTCCAACTATTGCACCTATCACTACAACAGCAGCAATTACTGAAATAATTATAATCTTCTTTTTCTTTGATTTTTTAGGATCTTTTTTCTTAGGTTCTTCAGGTATTTCTTCATCAGATTTTGAATCTTCTATAGGTAATTCCTCTTTCATTGCTTCCCTAGTTGATATTACATTTGCTCTTCTTGGTTCTCTTGTCCTTAGATTTGGAACAGCTTCTGGTACTTCATTATTTCCAAGTATAGGAATAACTTGTGTTGCACCAGCTTCAACAGAAGAAGCAGGTCTTAAAATCAAAGAATTTGGTCTTAATAGTGCTTGTGAAATATCTGAAATAACCTCAGTTGCATTTTGATATCTAAGTGCAGTACTTTTTTGTAAAGCTTTAAGAATTATTTGATTTAATGCAGGACTTACATTTGGGTTTACATCTATTGGAGGTACAGGATCTTCCTGTATTTGTTTTAGAGCAACTGATACTGGCGAATCCGCATCAAAAGGAAGCTTACCTGTAGCCATTTCATACATTACTACACCTAAAGAATATATGTCAGATTTTTCATCAGTATATCCACCTTTAGCATGCTCTGGTGAAAAATAATGTACTGAACCCATTGTACTACCAAAACTTGTAATGGTAGCACTTGGTACATTTGTAATTTTTGCTATACCAAAATCTGTAACTTTAGCCACCATATTTTTATTTAAAACTATATTTTGTGGCTTTATATCCCTATGAATAATATGCGCTTTATGAGCAGTTTCCAGTGCTGAAGCAATCTGAGCTGATATTTTTAAAACTAAGTCAGAGGGCATAGCGCCATGTTCTTCAATATAATCCTTTAATGTTTTAGACTCAAGTAATTCCATTACAATGTAATTTATATCTCCCTCAGCACCTACATCATAAACAGAAACAATATTTGCATGTGTAAGAGATGCAGCAGATTGCGCTTCTCTTCTAAATCTTTTAACAAAAGTTTCATCTTTAGCATACTCAGGTTTTAATATCTTAACTGCAACATAACGGTTTAAAAGATGGCATTTTGCTTTGTAAACTTCTGCCATTCCACCTTCGCCAATTTTTTCTATAATTTCATATCTACCACCAAGTATTTTACCAATCATATCCATATAAAATTTTCTCTCCTTTATAGTTTTATTACTACAACGGTTGTATTATCAACCCCACCATTTTCGTTGGCTTTTTTTATATATTCATCTGCAGTGTTTTCAAATTTTTTCATTTGTAACACTTGCAAAATAGCTTCATTATCTAACATATTTGTTAAGCCATCTGTACAAAGCAGAAGATATCCTGAGGTTTCATTTAAAACATGAAGCTCTGTTTTTATATCTTTAAAGACACCTATTGCTTTTGTTAGAACATGTTTTTGAGGATGATTTTCAACGTCTTTTTGTTCAATAGCATTTGTTTTTAGCAGAGTATTTACATATGTATCATCCTCTGTTATTTGCTTTATAGAATTTCTATCATTACTGATATAATATAATCTACTATCTCCAACAGACAAATAATATACTTTATTATAAATAACAGCAACAAGAACAATAGTTGTTCCCATACCGTTATACTTAGGGCTAGATTTTTCCATCTTATATATTTCACCATTTATTTTGTCAAGTGCAGTTAACAAAATATCAGAGACAATACTTTCATCTTTTAAATCATCATTTAAATGTTCTTCAAAATATCTTGACATTTTTATAGTTAAAAGTCTACTTGCAATTTCTCCACCTTCATATCCACCAAGCCCATCAGCTACTACATATAAGGATATTTCATCACTATATTTTTTTGCAAAGTAACTGTCTTCATTATTACTTCTTCTTAAACCAACATCAGTTTTTGCAACAAACTCCATACTTCACCTCTATTTTAATATATTATATCATTTTTTAAAAACTTTTTTCAATAGTTATTATAATTTATTACTATTTTCTATATATTTCTTTCTTAATTGGCCACATGCAGCATCTATATCAGAACCCAATTCTCTTCTTACTGTTGTAACTATTCCCATTGAATTTAATGTATTCATAAATTTTTCAACATTTTTTTCTTTTGCTTTTTTATAGTCCTTTTCTTTAATTTCATTTACAGGTATAAGGTTTACATGAGCAATCATACCACGAAGAAGTTTAGCAAGTGCTAATGCATCTTCATAACTATCATTTTTCCCACTTATAAGAGCATATTCAAAACTTATCCTTCTACCAGTTTTTTTGATATAATCTTTGCAAGCATTAAGTAACTCATCTATGCTATACCTATTTGCTATAGGCATAATATCACGCCTTTTTTCATCCGTAGTTGCATGAAGTGAAATAGAAAGTGTACATTGTATATTTTCATCTGCAAGTCTATATATATTTGGTACTAAACCACATGTTGATAAACTTATATGTCTTGCTCCTATATTTAAACCCTGAGGATTATTAATTATTCTAATTGACTTTACAGTATTATCATAATTATCTAATGGTTCCCCTATTCCCATATATACAACATTTGATATTTTTTCATTTGTGTATCTTTCTACAGTCAAAATTTGTCCTTCAATCTCAGATGCTCTAAGACTCCTTTCAAATCCCTCTTTAGTTGATGCACAAAATTTACATCCCATTTTACAGCCAACCTGGGTAGAAACACATAATGTATTTCCATGATTATATTTCATAAATACAGACTCTATAGCACATCCATCATTAAGTCCTATTAAAAATTTCATTGTCCCATCTTTTTGTGAAATTTGGCACTTAATAACATTCATTGTTAATATATATGTATTTTCTTTTAATTTTTCTCTTAATGATTTTGAGATATCTGTCATTTCATCAAAATCTATTACTTTAAGTTTGTGTATCCATTTAAAAATTTGCTTTGCATGAAATTTTTTCTCTCCCAAAGATACAACATACTCCTCTAATTCTTCTAATGTAAAATTGTTTATATCTATCTTTTCCATCATATCCTCTTTTCTTTTATATATATTACTACAAACATGTAAAAATAGCAAGTTTTTTATGTCAAAATGTATCTTTTACTTGACTTTAAATATCTTCGCATTATATAATAGCAATAAGTTGAATTTGGGGTAAACTTGCAAATGAAGGTTTAAATAAATATGTAAAAGGAGGATTTTTATGAATTTTGCCCTGTTTGCCACATTACTCATACTCGGAAATTATATTATAGAACAAAATAAATTAATTACAAAAAAGGAGACTTACTCATGAAAAAGATTAAAAAGCACTTAGAAGGAATAACTAAAATCATGGATTATAACGATAAATATTTTATCGTATATAATGAAAAAGACATGCTTTCTTTTGTAACAAAGGACACGTTAGAATTTGTACACGAAAACTGTTGGTTTAATTCATATAAAAATTACGATGATTATTTCATTTTAGTTGAGAATATGAGTGGACTTTATACATTATTACGAAAAAATAATCTTGCATTTTTTAAAAAAGGAACATGGTATAAAAGCTGGTTTAATTTTTCAGATAATCTATTTAGGGTTCAAAGGAGTGATGAACTTCTCACTCTAATTAAAAAAAATGATGGTAACTATTTGTTTGAAGATAAATGGTTTTCAGAAATAACAGACTTTAGCCCAGACTATTACAAAGGATATGATAAAGATAAAAATTGTTTCCTTATATCAAAGAAGTCAGGCGAAATCATTACAGGAGTAAAAATTAAATATTCAGATATATTTTTTGACTCTGGAAATTATTTCTTAGATTCAAACGATCTAATATGTCCAGCAAGAATTTATAATAAGGCTATAAAGCCTTTAAAAAATGATCTCTGGGCAAATGATTATACTCATATCGAGGATGATTTTTACCTTGCTTTTGATGGAGTAAAGTATGATGTAATAAATATAAAAACAGGTAAATTTGTTTTTAGCTCTTTGTACAAAAACAAGCAAATTAAAATTCATAAATTTGATGAAAATTACTGGCTATTATACTTTTTATATGGAAAATTCACACTTATAAACAAACCTAAATATGATGATGAAAATATTGAACTATCTTTTCCTATAATGATAAATGGCAAGCCTCTATTTTTTTATGATTTCAAACCATTCAATGGTTCAGATGTTGTTATTTTAAAAGATATAAATTTTTATCACCTATTTAAAATACCTTCAATTGGTAAATTGCCCCTTGAAGAATTGAACAGTGATATAAACATAAAAAGTATATTTTACTCCAACAATGAAATTGCTATAATTTCTAATGAGAAAAACATGTATAATGTAATTAGAAAATCTGATTGCAAATTGCTTTTTAATGAGTGGTTCAAAGGAGCAACCTTATATGAAAAGATTGAAATGGTAATTTTAAAAGATATAAACGATAAATCTACCATAATATCTGGTTGTGGAAACATCTTATTAAAAAATATTGAAGTTTCAAATACTAATCAAATTATTATATCTAAAAATGATATCTTTATTTATGATAACAATTCAAATTTAATTAAAATTAATTATAAGTAATTTTGATTATACCTAAAGCAAATCACCCGCGATATTTTTTATCGCAGGTGATTTATCTTTTTATATATTAAATGTTTCTCCTTCACATATTTTATTTCCATTTAAAAATGAAACAATATCCATTCTTTTAGAATTTGGGGGTTGAATTTCAAGTATACTTACTCCTCCATCTTTAGTAGAAATAACTAATTCATTCTTGCTAACTTTTATAACAGTACCTGGTTTAGTTTCCTCTTTAATATCATTATTTACAATTTTTACATTAAATACTTTATATTTATTTAAATTTTTATCTTCCATATATGTTCCAGGAAATGGACTAAGACCTCTTACAAAATTGAATATTTCTCTACTTGTTTTATTAAAATCTATCTTTGTCGTTTCTCTTTTTATCATAGGGGCAATAGAAAAATCATCAGATTGTTTTTTCCTTTTTATTGAACCATCTTCTATCTTTTCTAATGTCTTTATTAAAAGATTTGCTCCTATTTGTTTTAATTTATCATGCATTGTTTCAAAATTATCTTCATCTGTAATTTCTACCTCTTCTTTTAAAAGCATATCCCCTGTATCCATTCCTTCATCCATATACATAGTGGTAATTCCTGTCTTTTCCTCACCATTTATTATAGCCCATTGCATTGGTGCTGCTCCTCTATATTTTGGGAGTAAAGAACCATGTACATTTATACACCCAAGTTTTGGAAATTCTAAAACTTCTTTTGGAAGTATTTTGCCATATGCAACAACACATATAACATCTGGTTGTAATCTATTTAATATTTCTATAACCTCAGGATTATTTCTTAGCTTTGCAGGTTGAAATACAGGTATACCTTTCCCATTTGCATAAACCTTTACATCAGATGGCTTTAACTTCATACCTCTTCCTGATGGTTTATCTGGATTTGTAAATACTCCTACAATGTTATATCCACTTTCAACTAATTTTTCTAAGGAACATTTAGCAAAATCAGGTGTCCCCATAAATACTACTTTTATATCTTTATTCAAAAAATCTCATCCTCTCTTAAACATAGTCATATATTACTACAAAAGTATATATTTTTCAAGTATAATTCCAAAATTTAGCATAGGTCATTTTGAAATTTCATATTATTACATAGAGGTGTAACAATGAAAGTTTTATTATTAAAAAGACATACATTAATCTATTTTATTATTATATTCTTATTATTAATCTTAGTACTAATAGTGTATAATAAAAATAAAAAAATTAATAACAATAAAGATGTTGAAAAAAATGTAATTGCAACTCCTGAAGAATTAAATGAAAATGTAGAGATTAATATAAAAGAAAAAGACAAGTTTTTAGTCGAACAATTTAACAATAAAAAAATGGTAGCAATTACCTTTGATGATGGTCCAAGTAAGCATACAACTAAACTTGTAGATGAACTTAAAAAAAGAGAAATACCTGCAACTTTTTTCGTACTTGGTAGTGAAATAGAAAGATTTCCTGATGTTTTAAAATTCGAAAGCGATACTGGAAATGAAATAGGAATACATAGCTATGAACATAAATTGTTTACTAAACTTAGTGAAGATGAAATTTTAAAGCAAGTAAGTAAAACTAAAAGTATAATTGAAGATTTAACTGGTATAACTCCTAATATAATTCGCGTACCCTATGGTTCCACAAACAAAAGTATAAAAAAAGTTTTAAATGATCATAATCTAACAAGTGTACTTTGGAGTGTAGACTCCCTTGATTGGAAATTCAAAAATACAGAAAAAACATATAACTATGTCATGAAAAAATTTAAAGGAAACGACATTATACTAATGCATGATAGCTTTGATACAAGTGTAGAAGCTGCAATACAAATTGTAGATACTTTACAAAATCAAGGATATACATTTGTTACAGTAAGTGAATTTTTAAGAATAAAAAACTTGTCTAAATGATTTCATTGTAACTATTTGTAATATTTTGTATATTTCTTGACATTTTTAAGTACAATATTTATACTTGTTTTGAGGTGATAAGTTGAATATAGAAATTTCAGATAAAAACAACAATAAAATACTTTTTGACGTAAAGGATATTTTAAATTCTATTTCTAAGTGCATAAATAGAGGTAATTACTATGTTGTAGATAGATTTGAGGAAAATTTCGCTGTATTAGAAAATTTAAAAAGCAAGAAAAACATAAACATACCAAAAGACGACATTTTGGTTAAAATATCTGAAGGGGATGTTCTAAAATTTCAAAATGGACATTTTGTTATTGATAATTCTCAGACAAAATTAAGAAAAGATGAAATATTAGATATAACAAAAGATATTTTTGAAAATGATTGAAAGAATTTTTTTGATTTTATTAACTTTTCTATTTTAAGACTTTTTAAATAGAAAAAATGCAGGAATCAAATAAATTATTTTGTGAATTTCCTACATTTTCAAAATCAATATTAATAAAAGTTTTACCCATTTATTTAATAAACAATAAGATCATATATTATACAATTTTTTTATTGTTTTATATGGATTTTTCTTGGTAAAAACTTCATATGTAGCACATATTTTATCTACCAAGCATACTATAAAGCTCTCTTTATATTTTGGTACTAAAAAAAATGTAAGCGGAAACATATGACATTTTATTATATCTTGTTCAACATCTGTTAAATTCCATTTTTTTAATGCATTATTAAGAGCTACTTTAGGATGTCTAAATCCATGCCATTTGTGACTTTTATCTTTCTCATGCCAGTCATATAAAAAGTAGTCATGAAGCAGTGCACCACATACTAACTTTTTATAATCAACTTTTATATGAAGTCTTGAGGCAAAAATTAAGCTATAGTGTGTAACTGCAATTGAATGCAAAACGCAATCTGTTGTACCATGTTGAATATATTTTTTCATCCCTAGAAAATCCTCATCAAAAGATAATTCTTTTAACCTCTCTTTTATGCATTTTAGTATAACTAAATCACTTAAATACATACTCTCATTTACTCTTAAATTATTCATTAAACCTCCATTCTATCCCAAGATATATTCTTTGCTTCTTTTTTATCTTTTATTATTTTTTTCTACTTCTCCATTATCAAGTTCATACATAACAACGGACATTAGATTTATAGCAGCTGTTTCTGCTCTTAGTATTCTACTGCCAAGGCTAACACATTCACATTTATCATTAGACTTAATATCCGATGCCTCATCCTGTGTAAATCCTCCTTCAGGGCCTATAATCATTGCTATTTTTTTATAATTTTTCTTTTTAGCAACTTCCATTACTTCATGTAAACTATTTTTATTCTTTTCATTTTCATATGCAAAAATACATATATCAAACTCTGATAACATATCAAGAAGACTTAAATCTAGGTTTATTATATCTAGAACATTTACCATATCAGTTCTACCACATTGTTTACAAGCTTCATTTGCAATTATTTGGTATTTATCTCTTTTTTTACATTTTCCCTTTTCATCGAGTCTTACTACAGTATTTTTTGAAATAAAAGGTACAATATTTTTAACTCCTAGCTCAACCGATTTTTGTATTACAAGATCCATTTTGTCTCCCTTTAAAACAGAAACAAAAAATGTTAAATCAATACTAGGCTCACCTTGTTTCTTTGCATTACTTAGGACCTGTAATTCAATATATGCGTTATGCATACGTATAATTTTACACACATATTCATTTACAATTATAACATCTCCAACATCATGTCTTAGAACTTGAATATGTTTTACTTCTTTTCCTTTTATTTCAATTATATTTTCTTCTTTTGAAAAATATTTTATATCTTGATTATCCACAATAAATCTTCTTGCCATATTTTACCTCCATATAACCTATGTTAAATACCTAAATATTCCTCAAGACAAAGGCCGCTATTATGTACATCAGTTGCTAAAGGATTACCTAAATATCTTATATGCCATGGTTCATACTGATACCCTGTTATGTTTTGCTTTCCTTTTGGATATCTTATTATAAATCCATATTTATAACAATTATTTGCAAGCCACTTACCTCCTGCTGTATTTCCATAATTATTATCTATTGAACCAACATCAAAAGCAAGACCAGTTTGATGTTCTGAGTGACCAGGTCTAGCTGAAAATGTATCAGCAGTTGCTTGTCCATATGCACTTACATATCTATTATATAGACCAACTTGAGTATTATATGATCTAAATCCAGATAATAAAGGCATGCTAAATCCTGCGCTGTTAGCATCTGCCTTTAAAGAATAATATGCATTAAGTGCCGTTTGATTAACTCCGGGATTATATGATGATGGGACACCATATTTTTTATTTACAACAAGCACTCCATTTATATATGTAACCTCACCTTCATTTGATGTTTGGTTATTTCGGCCGACACTCTGTTCTTTATTTCTAACAGTAACAGGAATATTTACTTCTATTACAGGCTCTGCTTTAGTTTTTATCTTTATATCACATTTTCCAGAAGATTTTGCCGTTATATTCCCCTCATTATCAACTACTGCTACCTTTTCATCAGAAGTTAAATATTCTACTTCACTATTATATGAATTTTCTGGAAAAACTTTTGCATTAATTTTTGTAGAATCGTTTACATACAATTTTACAGAATTTTTATCTACATCAATTTTTTGTGCAATTTCATTTACCTTTACATTAAATTTCTTTAAAATATCTTCATTTTTTGCTTTAGCAGTTATCTCATAATCTCCTGCTATATTTGCTGTTAATATATTTTCTGATGAAATTATAACACCATCATTTGTTCCATCAAAACTCAACTCCTTACTTGTAGCGTTCTCAGGAATAACTTTTAGATTTAAACCTACACTTTGACCTTTATTTAGTTCAAAATTATCTTTATCAATAGAAATTTCTTTTACAGGTACATATACAACTACATATTTATCATACATTGCTTGTCCGTTTTCATTACGAGAAATATCAAACTCTATTTTATCTTCAATATTTTCTATTTTTTTATACAACTGAAGTTTATTTTCTTTGTCAATTCCATACACATCTACGGTATTATATATAAATATGGATTTATCTCTATTAAATGAAATCTCATTTACACTATCTTTTTTATCAAAAATTTCAATACTCTCGCCACTTATATCTTCTATTTCCTCATATTTGATTTTCTCACATTTTAAAGATATTTTAGCTAGTTTATTACATTTTTTTATTTTATCTTTCTCATATATAACAGAATAATCCTTATTTGAAAAAGCAACTTGTTTATCAGAGTTTTCAATATATTTTAAAGTTTTATCCCATAAAATTATATACCCAAATTTATAGTCTATATTTAAATATTCATTATTACTTTTAATTATACTATTATATATCTTATAATTTATATAATTATACACACCAATAGTTACACAAAAAATTACAAAAATAAAACACATTAATAGAAATAAAATTTTCTTTAGCTTTCTTTTCTTTTTTGGTTTGTTTTTTGGTTCCTTTTTTATATTTCTATCTAATTCATGATCTCTACTTAACTTTAGATCAGCTCTTCTTCTCCTCTTTCTACTAGCACTTTCACCTCTTATGTTTTCCATAATATTTATCCTCTTTTCTACTCTATTGCTCAGTTATAACAGAATCTATTACTGCAAATCCCATAACACTATACTTTTCATTTTTTTTACTTATCATATATTTTATATGTATAACATTTTCAAACTGCATTAGCTCCCTTTTATACTGTATATCTACAGTATATTCCATATCAGATTGTTTGTCAACATTAATAATTTTCTTTTCATCATATACAATACATTCCCCATAAATAGGCACAATTGCTATAAGTCCAGTTTTAGAGTCGTAAAAAACACTGTCTAATATATTAATATCTTTAATATCAAAAATTTCATCCATTATATCTAGAAAATCATTTTTATCCATATAAGAGATTTGATAATACTCTGTTTTATCTTGTATAATTACAAAATTTTGCTCCAAATCAATGAATTTTTCTTTATACTTTTGACTATTTTGTGCAATATACCTCATTGTTATTTTTATTTTATCTTCACTAGTTAAAGACTTACTACTCGTTATATCATAGCTATTTAATAAGACATCATCCAGGGATAGAATAAAAGTTAAAATCTTATCATCAGATTCATTACTTTTAGCAACAACTTGATTAGATTGCCTAATATTTTTTATACTAAAATAAACTATAACAGTTAATATTAAAATTAACAATAATATTAATAATTTTTTTAACATATTCTTCAATTAATAACCACCTATACTATACTATATTTTATATATTAAAATTAATAAATATACATTACAGAATAGATAAATAAATAAATTCAAATATATACTATTTAATAAACTTGACTTAAATATTCTAAAGCGTTATAATATTTATGTAAAGCATTTTATCTAGCTTTATATTAAAAGCTAAAATTTACTAATTATTTAAAATAATTTTGAGGTGATTTATTGATGAATTTAGACTTTGAAACAATTTTATTCTTTTTTCAAACATATAAAAGGTGGCCAAACGAAATTGAAAAACATTATATTGAACATATGCTAAATTCTCCATATAATAGTGTTTCTCAAATATATGAACCATTGTTTGATAGAATAAAATACAAAAAAATGATCTTGAATTCTGCACAAGTATATGAACTTACTAATTTATTAATTGATTTATATAATCAAAATAAACGTTTTCCATATGCAGATGAAGAATATAAAGGTTATAATTTATATAATTTCATGTACGCATTAAAATTTTATAAACTTCCAATAAGTACGTCAAATAAAGCAATTTTAAACAAATTACATTTCTTTAGAGGAAAAAATATTCATATTAGCGTACTAAACTTAATTAACTATTTCTATATCAATAATAAATGGCCAAACAAAGAAGCTATATTCAATGATATTAAAATTGGTAATTTTGCAAAAAAAATAGCAAAAGATTCTTCCAATCTTTTTATTGGAGATTACAAAACTTTATCAGAACTTGGCTTTTTTAATCAAATTGATAAAAGAGTAGAAATAATTCTTGAGTTTTACAAAAATTTTAAAAGAAAACCTCATTCAAACGAAAGATATGGTGGTATATGCGTATATACAGCTTTAGCAAATATAAAAAATGGAAAAATTAATATTTCAGATAAAGAAAGATTACTTTTATCCAAAGAGGGGTTGATTTAAAATCATACGAAAAAAAATAACGACTCAATATTATGAGCCGTTATTTTTTGTTTTTAAATTATATAGAAAATATTTACTATTTACTCCAAAATCCCTTTTTCTTTGATTGAACTTCTTCACCCATAAGATCAGCAAACACTTTTAGTGTTTCTCTTTGTTTATCATTCAAACGTTTTGGAATATCTACTTGTACTGTATATTCAATATTTCCTCTACCTTTACCATGAATATTTGGTATTCCTTTGTCTTTTAATTTAAAAGTAGTACCTACCTGTGTCCCCTCAGGGATTACAATCTCATCATCGCTTTCTAATGTAGGGACTTTAATTTTTCCACCTAAAACAAGTTTTGTATATGGAACTTTAATATTTGCATATATATTATATCCCTTTCTTGTAAATACAGGATGAGATAAAACATTTACAACTACAAATAAATCACCTGCAGGTCCTCCCTTTTTGCCAGCATCTCCTTCACCTCGTAAAGAAATAGCCTGACCATTGTCGATACCTGCTGGAATTTTAATATCAATTTTTCTTGTTTTACGAACAGTTCCCTTACCTGAACATGTATCACATGGATTTGGAATAATTTTACCTGTACCACCACATTTATCACATGTTTTAACTGTAGAAAAAGTACCCATTATCGTATTTTGAGTTGCTTGAATTTTACCTTTTCCGCCACATTTATCACATGTAACTGGGTTTGTTCCAGGCTTTGCACCACTTCCATTACAAGTAGAACATTTTTCATTTCTAGTAATATTAATCTGTTTTGTTGTTCCAAAAGCAGCCTCTTCAAAAGATATATT
The DNA here is from genome assembly GCA_000433755.1 of Clostridium sp. CAG:465. Lineage (GTDB taxonomy): Bacteria > Bacillota > Clostridia > TANB77 > CAG-465 > CAG-465. The sequence goes on from FR891276.1 coordinate 20,084, forward strand.
CATATTATATCTCAAATCAGCACCTTTAGTTGGCCCTTGCTTTTTAGCAGAATTAAATCCGCCTCCAAAGCCTCCACCAAATACACTTCCAAGAATATCATCAAGGTCTATATCTACTCCCATACCATTGCCAAATCCAGAAAAATCAAATCCGCCAAATCCGTTAGAATAATAGCCTCCTTGACCGCCTCCAAATCCAGCTTGTTCAAAGTTAGATCCAAATCTATCATATTGTGCACGTTTTGTTTTATCTGAAAGCACACTATACGCTTCATTTATTTCTTTAAATTTAACTTCAGCTTGTTTTTTTGCTGCCTCGTCTTGTTGCGCATCTGGGTGATTAGCTTTTGCAAGTTTTCTAAATGCCTTTTTTATTTCATCATCAGTAGCATCTTTTGAAACACCAAGTATTTTATAATAATCCTTTGACTCTGCCACTAAAACTTCCCCCTATTAAAATCTAGGGTGTAAAGAGAAACTCTCTTTAGCACCCTTTATATAATAATATTTAAATTATTCTTTTTTATTATCGTCTTCTACTTTGTAATCAGCATCATGTACAACATTTTCTTCAGCATTATTTCCATCTGTAGAAGCTCCTGCTTCAGCATTTGCTCCAGCTTCTGCTCCACCTGTTTTTGAATATAACTTAGAAGAGATATCATAGAATACCTGTGTCAATTTTTCAGATGCAGCTTTTATTTTATCAGTATCATTTCCTTCAAGTTCTTTTTTAACATTGGCAAGTTCAGCTTCAACTTTAGCTTTTTCTTCATCAGAAATTTTTCCTTCAAGTTCTTTTAATGTTTTTTCAGTGTTATATACTAGAGAGTCTGCGTTATTTCTAACTTCAACTTCTTCTTTTTTCTTTTTATCCTCTGCAGCATGTGCTTCAGCTTCTTTTACAGCTGCTTTAATTTCATCTTCTGTAAGATTTGTACTAGCTGTAATAGCAATTTTTTGCTCGTTATTAGTAGCCATATCTTTAGCACTAACATGAACTATACCATTAGCATCAATATCAAATGTAACTTCAATTTGAGGTACACCACGTGGAGCTGGTGGAATTCCAGTTAAACTAAATCTTCCTAGTGTTTTGTTATATGATGCAATTTCTCTTTCACCTTGTAATACATGTACTTCAACAGATGTTTGACCATCAGCAGCTGTACTAAATATTTGAGATTTTTTAGTAGGTATTGTAGTGTTTCTATCAATTAATTTTGTAAATACTCCACCGTAAGTTTCAATACCTAAAGATAGAGGTGTTACGTCAAGAAGTACTAAATCTTTAACTTCTCCTGTTAAAACACCACCTTGTATAGCAGCACCAACTGCAACACATTCATCTGGGTTTATTCCTTTATATGGTTCTTTTCCAGTAATTCTTTTTACAGTTTCTTGTACTAGTGGTACACGAGTTGATCCACCAACAAGTAATATTTTATTTATTTTATCAAATGTAAGACCAGCGTCTTTCATTGCTTGATTTACAGGTTCTACTGTAGATTCTACTAAATCAGAAATTAATTCTTCAAATTTAGATCTTGTAAGTGTAATATCTAAATGTTTTGGTCCTGTTGAATCAGCTGTGATAAATGGAAGATTGATTTGAGCTTGCATTACTCCTGATAAATCAATTTTAGCTTTTTCAGCAGCTTCCTTTAATCTTTGCATTGCCATATTATCTTTTGACAAGTCAATTCCATTATCTTTTTTGAATTCTTCTACTAAGTAATCAATAATTCTTTGGTCAAAGTCATCTCCACCTAGTCTGTTATTACCAGATGTAGCCATAACTTCAAATACACCATCACCAATATCTAGTATAGATACATCAAATGTTCCACCACCAAGGTCATATACCATAATTTTTTGGTCTGTATCCTTATCAAATCCATGTGCAAGTGATGCAGCAGTTGGTTCGTTTATAATTCTTAAAACTTCAAGTCCTGCAATTCTTCCTGCATCTTTAGTTGCTTGTCTTTGTGAGTCACTAAAATATGCTGGTACAGTTATTACTGCTTGATTTACTTTTTCTCCTAAGTAATTTTCAGCATCAGTTTTTAATTTTTGTAGTATCATAGCTGATATTTCTTGTGGAGTATAATCCTTATCATCTATTTTTACTTTTCTATCTGTTCCCATATCTCTTTTTATAGAGATTATTGTTCTATCATGGTTAGTAACAGCCTGTCTTTTTGCAACTTGACCTACTAATCTTTCACCATTTTTTGTAAATGCAACGATTGATGGAGTTGTTCTTGCTCCTTCTGCATTTGGTATAACTACTGGTTCGCCATTTTCCATAACAGCTACACAAGAGTTAGTTGTTCCTAAATCAATACCTATAACTTTTGACATATTAATACCTCCTAAAATACAAAGTTATTTATATTATACTTAAATTATGTACTATCATACACAATTTAAGCAATAACCAATTTAATTTGCTACTTTAACCATAGAATGACGTATCACTCTATCATTTATCATATAGCCTTTTCTAAAAACTTCAACTACTTCCTTTTCACCTTTACTTTCATCTTCTTCATGCATTACTGCCTCATGAAAATTAGGATCAAAAGTTTTGCCTAAAGCTTCTATTTCCTCAATTCCAAGTTTATCAAGTAAACCTGTAAGTTCAGAATAAATCATTTCCATTCCATTTTTATAGCTATCATCTTTACATTCAGCTCTAAGAGCTTTTTCAAAATTATCTATAATTGGAAGTAAGTTTGAAACTAAATCAGCTGTAATAGTATAATACATACTATCTTTTTCTTTATTCATTCTTTTCTTAAAGTTATCAAATTCAGCCATATTGCGTTTCAAATGTTCAAAATATTCATCTGTTTTCTTTTTTTGTTCATTTAAGTCATCATTTAATTTAGCTATGTACTCATCTTTATCTAACATTTCATCTCCTACTAAATCATTTTTATCATCAAGTATTTCATCTTGTTTAATTTCTTTATTTTTATTCATATACTTTAATCCTCACCTTCTTTTTTATTTTTATTAAATATACTTTTTAACTTATTGTCTATATACTTTAATGTTGCAACCGTTTTTGAATAATCAATTCTTTTAGGGCCTACAACTGATATTTTACCAAGCTTTTTGTTATCTGTTTCAACATCGAGTGAGATTATACTATAATCCCTTAACAACATTTCCTTACTCTCAGAACCTATTATAATGCCAAGTTCATTATTTTCAGCTTTTTTTAAAGCCATATCAATAATGTCTTTCGTTGATAACATATTTACAAAGTTTTTGGCTTTTTCAACATCAGAAAACTCTGGTAAATCTAATATTGATGCAAAGTCTGCACTTAATTTTTTTGATTCTTTTGACATTTCATATTTTATACTTTCACATATTTTTCCAAGTACAAAAGAAAATGAACTAAGTTCTTTTGCAACTATATTAGTAAGCACAACATTTAATTTTTCAAGTGGAGTTCCTTTTAAATTTTTATTTAAAACATTAGATAACTCCTCTATAGTACTTTCCTCTAATTCATCAGTAAGTTTTACAATACAATCTTTTATTGTTCCATTATTTGACATTAGAACTATAAGGAGTACCTTATCAGATATTTTTACTATTTTAATATTTTCCAATAAGTCATCTGTTTTTACTGTAAGAAGCGTTGGTCTAAGCAATATTTTAGATACAACATCAGCTGCCTGCTCAAAAAGTTTCTCTGTATCTCCAAATCCGGTTATACTATTATCTATATAATTTATATCAATCATAGAAAGTTTTTTTTCTTTCATTAGATTATCAACATAGTATCTATATCCTTTAGTAGAAGGAATTCTACCAGCAGATACGTGAGGCTGTTCTAAATAGCCTGCTTCTTCTAATAGCTTCATATCATTTCTAATTGTAGCCGAACTATATTCCAAATTATATTTTTCCATTATTGTCTTAGAACCCACAGGCTCTGCTGATACAATATAGTCTTCTACAACAGATGACAATATTTTTTTCTTTCTTTCATCTAAATTCATACCATCACCTGATTAGCACTTTAAAGATGTGAGTGCTAACTTACGTATATATATTACATCTTTTATATTTAAATGTCAAGCATTTTCTTTTATTTTTTCAAACTTTTTACAAAGAAGAACAACAGGCATAAATTTCTATATTACATAGATTTTTATACCCGTTTTTTATACAACAATTATTCTATATTTAGATTACTTAAGTTTAAGAAGCGTATTAGAAGCAGCTTTTCGTACTAAATCACTTTCATCTTCAAAAGCAATTTTTTCAAGTTTTACCCTATTAGTAAGTTTTTCAGTTGCTGTGACTCTTACTAAGTAATCTTGATCATTAAAAGCAATTCTTTCCAAAATCTCCTGATTAGTTACTAGTTTAGTTGCATTACTTCTTACAAGACTACTTTTATCTTCTAATGCAATTTTAGCAATTACATATTGATATTTTATTTTTTCTACTACAGCTGATTTTATTTTTTCATTTTCCTCTTCAAATATAATATTCAAAAGACATTTTTGACTCAATTTCTTCTCGCGAATTATAAATAGTTTAAGTGACAAATTAGTTTCATAATTAAAAATAACCATTAAATCTCTTTCATAATTCAATTTTTTTATGTATTCTTTCTTCATTGCTAAATTATTCACAATATGAGCTCCTTTAAAATAATGATTTTAATTTTGAAAATTTTTACCAACAAAATTATACCATGCCATTTATACTATGTCAATTTTTACTTTTATAAAATTGCAATTTAATATGAGTTAACGTTGTTTTAAAAATGCATTATTCTGATGTATCATAATTAGATTTACAACATTAATGCTCTGTACTTTTTATCACAAATAACTTATACTATATATCATAATTTTGCAATTAATCTTTTAAAATGGTTACCTCTTTCTTCAAAATTTTTATACATATCAAAAGATGCACTAGCAGGTGACATTACAACAATATCATCTTCTTTTGCAATTTTATTTGCATAATTTACACATTCTTCTAAAGTATTAAATTCAACAATATCTAAAATTTCATCAATATTTATATTTTCTTTTTTTGCCTCTTTAATTACAGCATTACGTATCTTAGTTGCTGTTTTTCCTATTAATATTAAATGACTTACTTTATCAAGTATGTATGGGGCTAATGGCTCATATGGTATATTCTTGTCATATCCTCCTGCAATCAAAATCACCTTTTTATTAAATGATTTTAGTCCTGCAATTGTACGAGATGGACTTGTTCCTATAGAATCATTGTACCATTTAACATTATTTATAGTTCTTACAAGTTCCATTCTATGTTCAACGCCACCAAATGTTGTTACCACTTCTTTTATATCATCCTTGTCTACTAAATCATATACTGCAGTTGCAGCAGCACATATATTAGCAACATTGTGCATTCCAACTAATTTTACTTCATCTAAATTACATATTTTTGTTTTTCTACCAGATATATTTGAATATATCTTATTATCACAAAAATATACACCTTTTACTACACTCTCATTAATACTAAAAGCTCTAATATTAGTTTTTATGTTTCTATCTTCAATAAGTTTTAAATACTTATTAGTCATATCAGAATCTTTATTTAACACTAAAATATCATCACTATTTTGATTTAAAAATACATTTGCCTTTGCCATTATATATTCGTTATAATCGGTATGGTAATCCAAATGATTTGGAGATACATTTGTAATTACAGATATATCTGGACTCTTAGATAATGTCATAAGTTGAAAACTACTTAATTCCAAAACAACAATATCTTCTTTTTTCATTTCATCTAGTTTTGAAAATAATGGTGTTCCTATATTGCCTCCAACCCACACTTTATATCCTGCTGTCTCTAAAAACTTAGATATTAATGTAGTAGTTGTTGTTTTACCATCACTTCCTGTAACACCAATAATTTTACATGGAGCAAGTTCAATTACTTTCTCTATTTCTGATGTAAGCGTAGTTTTTCCAAGTTCAACAGCTTTTTCTATTTCATAAGTAAAAGGCTTTATACCTGGAGATCTAAATATATAATCATAATTTTCAAGGCCATCTAAATATTTATCACCAAGAACAAATTTTACACCTATTTTTTCTAAAACCTTTATTTCATCTGATATATTTTCTTTTTTATCTCTAGCACTTACGAATGCTCCTAATTTTACTAAACTTTTTATTACAGGTACATTGCTTATTCCTATTCCTAATACTGCAACCTTTTTACCTTTTATTTCTTTTTTAAATTTTTCTAATTTTTCATTAATCACAAAATACCACCTTCTTAGTTTATTATATTACAATATATTATAAAATTCAACAAAATTCATCATTTAATTCTACAGAAAAAAAGCTAATATAAAAGTTAACTTTTATATTAAGCATTCTTTTTTATCTTTGGTTACTTCCAGCTGGATCACCTCTTCCAAGTCTTTCAGCAATATTCATTTCTCCTACATAGAAATATGAATCACAATATGTTTCTGCATCTGAAGTTCTTGTAACATCACCTACACATGGCCTTACTTTAATTCTATCTAGTCTACAAGTACAATCTTCTAAACAATTATGTGCACATGATGAAACATTACATTCAATTTTTTGATGATACGACATAAAATCATCTCCTTGGTATTATTATTTACTAGTTTTTAAATAATAATACACTAATATAACTATTTTATGCTATCTCTTAGTTTTCTGTGATAAGTAATTGTAAACCTATGAACTTCGTCTTGCAAAAATGTAAGGAAATTAAGAATATTTTTGTTATTTGATAAGTCAACTTCGTTTCCATCTTTGTCTATAAGGCCTCTAGTTCTATGTTTATCATTTTTTACCATACCATATACAAGTACATCTTCTTCTCCTGCCTCTTTAAGTGCCTTTTTTACCATATTAATTTGTGTCTTTCCTCCATCAATAAAAAATGCATCTGGAAGTGGCCAGTCCTGACTATGTTTTAGTCTACGCGTTATAACCTCATACATAGATTTTGGATCGTCTTGTGTATCTGTACTCCTTATTTTAAATTTTCTATACATTTTTTTATTTAATTTACCATCTTCATATCTTATCATACATCCAACTATATATTCATTTCTTAGATTAGATATATCAAAACTTTCAATAGAATTTATTTCAAATGATAAAGACAAAATCTCTGATAAATCAGCAAGTACATTTTTCTTTCTGTCTTCAATGTTTATCTGTATATTATTTTCAACCATATTAATTAATTTTGCCTTATCTCCTTTTTTAGGACATGTAACATCTAATTTTATTTGCTTCTTTTCAAAGAATTCATTTAACAATTCTATATTTTCATCATCAAGCTTTACATATACTTTCTTTGGTATATCTTTATTATCTAAATAATAATTAGATACAATTGATTCAATAGATTCTGTAACCTCGTCTTTTGATATATCATTTAATATAACATTATCATGAAGTACAACTTTATAATCTCTAATTTTAAAAACTTGAACATATAACTGATTTAGATGATGTACATAGCCAAAAATATCTGTACTTGTTTCATTTAAATTTCCAACTTTTTGTTTTAGACTTATTTTTTCTATATCATCTAAACGTTTTTTTAATTTTGCTGCCTTTTCAAATTCCAATTTTTCTATTTCTTCATCCATTTGTTTTTTTATTTCATCTTTTATTTCGGAATTCTTACCTTGTAAAAACATTACTATTTGATTTATCATCTCTTTATACTCTTCTCTTGATACATCATTTATACAAGGTCCTAAGCATCTTCCTATATGATAGTATAGGCAAGGTCTTGTAAGTTTCTTTTTTTCTAAATTATACCTGCAACGTTTTACAGGGAATATCTCTTTTATAGATGCAAGGCTCTCTTTCATAGCTCCCACATTTGTATATGGTCCAAAATACATTGCTTTATCATTTATTTTTCTTCTGGTTACTGTAATTATAGGATACTTATCTTTTATATTTATTTTTATATATGGATAAGTTTTGTCATCTTTAAGCATTACATTAAACTTTGGTTTATTCTCTTTTATATAATTACACTCTAATACTAAAGCCTCTACTTCATTTTCAGTTACTATATATGATATATCTCGTATTAAAGATACCATTTTTTCTATTCTTGCAGATTTATTATTTTTTTGGAAATATTGTCTTACTCTTTTTCTAAGAGATATGGCCTTTCCCACATATATAATTTTACCATTCTCATCTCTCATCATATATATGCCAGGATTAAATGGCAAATTATCAACAATATGTTTTACATGTTCTGTCATATTGCCTCCTATATATATTAAAAGAGGGTTATTAACCCTCTTATTTACACTTTTTAATTATTCAGCATCATCAGTTTCATTGTATTTGTCAATGATTGCTTTTTGTAACATTTCTCTAGTTTCAGTTTTGATTGGATGAGCTATGTCTTTAAATTCACCATTTGGAGTTTTTTTACTAGGCATAGCGATAAATAATCCTTTATCACTTTCGATAACTTTGATATCATGTATTACAAATACATCATCAATTGTTATTGAAGCGATAGCTTTCATTCTGTTTTGAGAAGCTACTTTTCTTACTCTTACGTCAGTAATTTGCATGTTGAACACCGCCTTCCTTATATGTAATTATATTATTACACAAGATATTTTTAATGTCAATAGTTTTTTTACATAACTTTACATTTTTTTTAAAATTATTTTTTTACCAAAATATTCGACATTAAGCGACATTTTATGCATACAAAATTCTAGTTCTTTTAACACTATAATTTAATTTTTCCGAAATATATTCAAAATATCCATCCATTAAATTTGAAATATCTAATTTTTTTCTAAGACCAGAACAAACAGTTATTTCTAAACTTCCATCAAGTAAAAAATCGAAATTTATTATATCTGATTTTATATCTATTCTTTCCATTCTACTTTTAGATTTTTTTACAATAGATATTTTATCTTGTTCTAAATATTTCTTTAAATTATTGATATAATTTCTTTTTATTTCTTCTATTTGTCTTGGCGTTTTATCAATAAATTTATTATTATCATAAATTAAACTTACAAGATATGTTGATGCATACACTTTTTCCATTATATTAACGTTATCATCTTCATAATATTCAGCATTTAGGACTGTAAGTCCTGATGGAAGTACACTATTAATTTGTTTAACAAAATATGGTATATCTAGTTTTTCTTCTAATTTTACCTCAACTATTTCTCCAACACTTTCAATTCCTTTTGGAAGAGGATCTGCAAAAATAATTATTGGCTTTGAATTTTTCTTTTCAGTATATTTTATCTTAATATCAGCTCTAATAAATGCTTGCTCAAATACATTAAACACATCTATATGAGTTAAAAATACAGCATTCTTTGATTTACTAAATACAATTCTCAAACTATTCAAATTTTTCTACCTTTCTAACATTAGAAATTAAATTTATCTAATATTTTTTTTGATTTTACTTCAATTTTTTCCATTCCCTCTTTTGTTATTCTATCCATTATATCTCTTGCTTCTCTATATGCATTTTTATACTGTTCAGATGTTATCACAAAATTATTTAATGCACTATTTATTTTATCTTCGTTAATTAAAATCACATTTCTATTTTTAGTTATTACAACATCTAAATATAAGTCATCATAAAATATTCTTTCATCTGAATCTATGCCATTCATGTTGGTAATATCTATATACCACTGAACTATCTGTTTGCTGTTATCAAACATTATAGTTACTGTATATTTCTTCCCGGTTGGAATTAATTGTATCCAAGTATAGCCATCATCTAATATTAAGAAATTTTCAGTGCCATATGATACTTCAAACTTTTTATTTGCTTTTTCAACATAAATACCATATATATATCCATCAAAATTTTCATTTGTTATTTTTAATGTTTTATCTTTAAATTTTGTAACTCTTATCCAATTACTTTTATCTACAAATTTTCTTATCATAAACGTTCCTCTACTAAACTCTATACTAGTATACCACACATTATTTTAATTTTCAAGTAAGCATCCCATATTATTTAATATTTTTCTCTGCTTTTTAAATATTTTTATAACTTTTTATTTACATAATATTGATTTTTATATTTATTTATGTTATAATGTAGATAGATAGAAAACACACATTAATTTTTTAGAGCTACTGCTCAGAAAGGACCATATTCATGAAAAGAAGAAAATTTGAAAACGCATTCACATTAACAACTGACTCAATATCATCCGAAAAAATAAGTGCTATTTACAATGACGTAAAAAATGGTACACTTACAAGGTATGAATTATACAAAAAATATCCAGGATGCGAAAAATACATTGATAAATTGTTAGAAAGAATGTGAAATTAAAAGTCGGAAGTATATTTACTTCCGACTTTTAGTTTTAAAAAAAAGAAAAAGGTAGCTAAAGATTTAGCTACCTTGTCTAATTAACCTATAAACTTAAATCTTTGAAGTTCAGCAAAGATAAACTTTGAATACTGTAACTTTGCTGTTATACAGAATAAATCAAAGTTATCATTAAATCTTTTCCAAGATTCTTTACCCATGCATTCTTCAAAATCATTTATAAGTAAACTCATAGAACCGGTTATTGCAGTATACAAAAGTAAATTGCTTACTTCTTTTTCTGTATACTCATCAAGCTTATCTGATGGTAATTTACCAAATGTTTCAATAATTTGACTTAACATTTGATAAATTGATAAATCCTTAACTTCATATTTGCCGTTATATACCATTTTAATTAGATCATATTTGGTATACTTTTCTTTATAAAGCTTACTTAAGATTTCCAATGATAGAAAATCACAAAGCTTTTCTTCAAGAAATATTCCATACTCCTTTCCATCTTTTATTCTTCTGACGTTTGTTTCTGCAAAACTATCATCAGAGCTACAATAGTCTGATATCATAACTTTGTTTATATTTCTAAACAAAAAATGAAATAGCTCATGTCCGATGATAAATTTTATGTATTCTTCCTTATCATTAGGATTTACAGTAAGTTTCATTTCATACTCCATGTCTGGCATTGATATGAGTTTACCATTTGTTTTTTCATCATCACTATATTCAATAGTTACTTGCATCATTTCAAACTTGGTTGAAAATAACAAACTATTGTTTAAGCTTTTGATGATTTGATTGCCAATTTCAATAATAAAATCAAAATATTTCACTTTTTTCTACTCCTTAAAATATTAATTTTTAGGTTTATTTTTTCTACCTAGTATAGTATTATATCACATTTCTAAGTTTATGTCAACCAAAATATTAATTGCTACCTATTTATTTTAAACATGTTCATATCTTTAGTATATAATCCTTTAACTGCATTTCTTAACATATCCGCTCCAATTGTTGCATACAATATTCCGTTCGAACCAAATGCAAGATTACAAAAACAATTCGGCATATTTGGAATCTCGTCAATAATTGGCAATTCATCTTTAGTATTTGCTACTGTTGAATTAAAAGCAAATTCAATTGGAATTTCATCAATACTATACAAAGTTTTTTGTAAATTATTAAATAAATTTCTATATTTTTCTGCTGAAATATTGTTTAAATATTTATTATCTAAAAACTTTTCAGTAAATTTTACATCTTCTCCACTATATATTACTCTATTATTTGGAGCAAATCTTAAAATATGCGATGGTTCCAATGTATCTCTTGCAGTAAAATTGGTATTAAAATTTTTTAACTTTTCAATCGGTTTTGATACTATTGAAAAAGTTTTGTATAACTCAGCAGGTGAATTTTCAAGATATTTCAATGTTTCGATTCCAGATGCCATTATTACTTTATCTGATGTTATTCTAAAATTATTATGTGTTTTACATTCAACCTCATCTATCCTACATTTTATATCATCAATTTTTGTATTTTCAAATATTTTTACATTATCCATTGTATCTAAATACTCAAAAAGCCCTTGCGTAAAAGAATATGGATTCATTATAGCGCTAGCATTCTTTGTTACAATACCACTATTTAAATTTACAAGAGAATGTGAATCAATATATACTGCATCAAATCCTGAATCTTTTCTTTTATCAAATTCCTTTGCAACAGCTCCTCTTTGCATAAATTTATTTGTAAAATATATATTATCTTGCCTTAAAAATCCAGTTGGTGCTTTAAATTCTTTATTTATGTTTTCGATTTTTGAAATTGAATCTAAACAAAGTTTATATATCCTTGTTGCATCTTTTCTTCCAATACTCTTTTCAAGCTTTGACATTTCACTTTCAAGTTGATATTCAAGAGCTGCTGTATCTGCAATTGTATTTCCAAAACCAATAATATTTTTTTCTACTGTAACAACATTTGCTCCCTCTTTTGCAAGAAAATATGTAGTAAGTGCTCCTGCTATTCCTCCGCCAATAACTAATACATCTGCTTTTATATCATGAGTTAAATATGGATATATCTTATTTATTTTTGATTTATTTTTCCAATATAAATTTCCATTATTTACTTGCATTAAAAACACCTCTGTTTATATCTTTTACTATATAATTTTTTTTATTCAGTTTATAACATTTTTTTCCATTTAAATTTTAACTGATTAATTGATTCTAAAATACAAACAATAATTATGAGGTGAAAAATATAAATGAAAAAAAATAAATATATAATTATTTCACTTTTTGCATTTTTCTTTTTAATAGTTAAAAGTAAAGTTTTTGCATATAGCACATCAAATTTTAATCCTGAATATGGTATAACTACAAGCAATGTAAATTTAAGAAAACAAGCTCTAATAGAACCTCCAACTATTCTTTTTTCTCTTCCGAAAGATACAAACATCAAAGTAGTTGGTACAATAAATGATTTTTACATTGTTATACTTAGTGATGGTAAAATTGGTCTTGTTTCAAAGGAATTTGTAAATATAAATGGAAATGAAGGTAATTTTCCTGAATATACTAATGTTGATAAATATTATGCCACTGCAAATTCTTCAGTTAATATAAGGGGCGGCGCTGGTACAAATTTTCAAATTATTGGGAAACTAAAACAAGATGAAAAAGTTGAAGTAATTGGTAAAATTGATAATTTTTTATTAATAATAACAGAAAACAATTCTGTTGGTATGGTAAGGGATGACTTAGTTTCAAAAGTTTTTAATATTTCAGAGTCCCAAATAGATGATAAAGTTAATGAATTGCTTAACTTAATAAACAACGAAAGAGAAAAAAATGGACTAATAAAACTTCAAATTCTACCAAGACTCCAAGAAATTGCTATGACTAAAGCTGAAGATATGGTAAAAAGCAACTATTTTTCACACGAATCGCCAAATTATGGCAATCCATTTGATATGATGAAAAATTTTGGAATTACATACAAAAGTGCAGGTGAAAACATTGCGGGAAACTCAAGTATTGAGGGTGCTTTTAATTCATGGCTTTCATCTGAAAATCATAAGCAAAATATTTTATCTACAGCATATAACTACATAGGAATTGGTATAACTCCAAGTGAAAAGTACGGATACATAATAGTAATAATGTTTATACGGAAAATAGCAAGCAGATATTAGCTTGCTATTTCTTTTATTTTATCTATTACCTTCTTTGCTTCATTATATCCAAGCTTTACTAAATAATTAGTTTTACTACAATCAAGTAAAGATATATTACCAGGAATTTGAGGTCTAATTATATAATCAGATTTGCTTAACTCTTCCTCATTTACCTGATGTGACATTATATCAAAAGCTTTAAGGGATATAGATATAACATTTAAACTATTATCTGTATATCTTTTATTTCTATCAAAGCTTACCGATATTACTTTTGTAGCTCCCATTTTTCTTAAGACTGTAACTGGAGTATTTACTCTAACGCCTCCATCTACTAAGATTCTTCCATCAAATATTTTAGGCTCAAATACACCTGGAAAGCTAGAACTAGCCCTTATTACAGAAGAAAGTTTACCATTATACTTATATGTTGGTATATCGTCATATAAACTTCTAGAAAAATTATTTGTTTCATTAATACTTTTACTTAAAAAGTAAACAACTTCTCCTGAATTTATATCAACAGCAGGTATAGCAAGAGGAAATTTTACCTCTGAAATATCATTTATATTCTTTTTTTTACAGAAATTATTTATTATATATTCTAGTTTATCTCCCTTGGCTAGTCCTTTTATACCTATTTTACCTGTAAAAGCTGTACTTAGCACCTTAAAGCCAATCATTTTATCATAGTCTCCTATGCCATTACAATACATATTAAAAAATTTTATCAAATCTGTTGGTGAATAGCCACATGCATAAAGACCAGCTATTATACTTCCGCTGCTTGTTCCTGAAATATATTCAATATTTATTCCTTCATCTTCAAATGCTTTTAATACTCCTATATGTGCAGCTCCTTTTGCTCCGCCACCGACTTAGTGCAAGTCCTAAAGACATAAAACACCTCCTTGTATTTTAATACTTTATTATATGAAAATCTTCAAAAAAAGTGAAAAAAGGCCTGCCTTATTTAAAGACAGACCGCTTTTTTTATTCAATAGCTTTTTTAGTCATTGGAATAATCTTTATGATCATTCCGCCTCTTCCAACTATTGAATTTTCATCGTACCACCTGTATCCAGGTGGTAATTTAATTGATTCCCTGGATATATTCCTATAAAATATCCATGAGTTTGTGCAATATTGCACAAATTCAAATTCTGCATTCACATTTAAACTGTTTAATTTCTCAGTAATTTCTCTTACATTTAACATTTTGACTATACCTCTTTTATTAAAAATAAGCATCTAAACGACACATTTATATTATATCACAGTTTTTACAAAATTGCAATAATTATGTAATCTTTTTTTGTAAAATTTATCACCTTAAAATGTTACCATTCAAACTAGTATATCATAATTACTTCATAAAAATTCAAAGAGTTTTCCTTGAATGTGATAATTATACTTTTTATATCTAGATATACTTTTAAAACATCCTGCTATTTTTTACTTTGATTTTGCTTCTGTATTTTATTTAAATCCATCACTTATTATTTCATCATATCTTGATGAATATGCTATTGCTAAATGATTTTTATTGGATTCGTTCTTTATTATATCTACACAGTACATAATTTTGTTACATAAATTTCATATTAAGATATTCTAAATAATAACTAAAATTAGTATATACATTTTATTTTTCAATAAAGCTATTAATTCTATAACTATTTGTATGACATATAGCTATTGCAAGTGCATCTGTTGTATCATCAAGTTTTGGCATTTTTTCTAATTTAAGAAACTCTTTAACCATATTCTTTACCTGTAGCTTTTCAGCTCTACCATAGCCTACTATTGCAAGTTTTGCCTGAAGAGGAGTATATTCGTATATTGGAATATTTTCACTCTCAACAGTATTTAATATAACACCTCTTGCTTCTGCCACCTTTATGGCTGTTTTTGAATTAGTATTAAAATATAAATCTTCAATTGAAACAGCATCAATTTTATATCTTGAAATTATTCCTCTAAGCTCTAGTTCAATTTTATGAAGTCTTTTTGGAAGTGGAGTATTAGCTTCTGTTGTTATAGAACCATATTCAATTGCCTTATATTTATTTTTTGTATAGTCAATTACTCCATAACCCACTCTTCCATATCCAGGATCAATTCCTAGTACAACCATTTAAAAATCATCCTTTCCTAAAGAAGCATATCATAAAGCCTTATTATCTCTGCATTAGTAAGCAAATCATAAGGTAATGTATCTATTTGATATCCCTTTTCGCTATATACCTTTTTTACACCGCAATTTAAATATTTGTTTATATCTAAAAATAAATCTTTTACTAAATTAAATGCAATTTTTCTAGAAGCTCGCGTTACACCATTTTGTCTTAAATTTGCCTTTACAAAATGTGCCATATATTTTGGATAAATAAGTCCTGTATTACGTGAACTATTTTTTGAAAATTCTCTTAAGCCATATGGAGTATACAGCTCTTTAAAAACAGTATCTAATAGTCGAAATTGTATATCAGATACAATACATGGATATGACAGACTTATAGTATATAGCATTTCTATGTTTGCATATATTTCTTTTTCATCCAAATTCTTTTTTAATACTCTTTTTTCTTCATTCCAAAATTCATTATGAATTTTAGTCCTAAAGTACTCTTCTCTCACAAATATAGCATTTTCTTCCTTACCATCTTTCTTAAGCATATCTTCATATATCTTAAGTGCATTATACATAAGTGCAACGGCTTCTATATTTTTAAAATATTCATCAAATAATTTATCGCTAAATATAGAATTTACAATATATTTTACAAAACTAAAGAAAACATTGTATAAGTCTTGCTTTTGTATTATTCTATTTATACTTTCAATCCACCATAATTTAAGTATCAAAATCTTATATAATGTTTCATACTCAAATTCTTTTTCTTTTCTAATTTTATCAATTGCTTCTATATACTTTTTTATTTCAAGAGTTCTTCTAGTAGCCTCTTTAATTTTTCCAAAACTTAAATATTGCCCTTCTACAGCTTTTACACAATTTATTAATATATTTAAAGTTTTGTTTATATTATCAATATTTACCTTTTCCATACTAAGCATAGAACTACCATAATATGGTAAAGAATCTATCATAAAATTTTCTAGTTTTAATTTATCAATTCCATATGAGAGTTCTTTTAATTCTATGTACTCATGTTCAATACTATTTGAAATATTTTCCTTTATAAAGAAGTCTTTTTTAGAAAGTAACTCCGTATTTATTTTAGAAATATCTCTTTCTTTAGGAAGTACATATATCACTGCTTTTACGTGTTCATCACTTTTAATACATATATCAAAATATCCAGGTACAAGTAAATCTTCAACATATTCTTTTAAATTTACATTATCTTCCCTAACATGATAAGTAATATTGTTTAAGAAATTTACGTCTTTATTCCATGCAAGTCTATCAGATTTTAATATTACATCCTCGCCATTTAGTATACTTAAATTTATAACTACTTCATTATTTTCATCTCTTTGGTTGAACTTTAACATACTAGCATTTTTCATTATATATATATCCCTATATGTGATAGCTGGGAATACTTTAAATGTCATATCATATTTACTTTTATTGTAAATCTCATATTCTATAGCTAGAATTCCTGTTTTTTCTTCTAAATACAATTTTTTTGAAAAATATGCTTCATCCATGTCATATTCTACAAAAAAATTTTCTAAATCTACACTTAAAATATATTCATCATTGCTTTTATCATAGCTCTTTACAGATGATATTATATTATTAATACTGTATTTATTCTCCTTTGTTTCTATTTGTTCAAATAAATTAGATATTATTACTTTTCCATTTTTTATATATAATCCATTGAATGGTTTTCTTACAGTAAAATCACTATTTAGACATATAGTAGTATTTACTTTATCACTAGTTACAAACGATGATTTGTGTAAAGAATTAATTTCATTTATTTTTCTTTTGTATTTAAACATTTAAATGTTATCCTTTCTTCATTGTTTTCTTTATTTTTTCCATTGTAGCTTTTGTATGTGCTGCAATTTTTTCTTCTTTAATTTTTTCTTTCTTTTCATTCTTAATATTTTTATGAGAATTACTAGAATTATGTTTCGTATTTAAATTAGTAGAGCTTTTCTTTAATTTCTTTTCGCTTTTCATATGTTTCTTCTTAACTTTTACAATGTTTAAATCTCCTGTTCTTCTTGATTTTGCAAGACGGATTATTATTTCAGACAATCTTTTAGTATCATGAATAATTCCTGATTTAGTTGCAAGTACCAAATCTTCTCTAATAACAGAAATAGCTCTATTTTGAATATTTTCAAGATCAATTTTAACTGGTGTTGATTCCTCTTGGTTGAAGTCCTTAATCATTTCTTCTGTTATTTCACCATTATTTACTATTGCATAATCAATTACATGTTTTCCAAGATATCTTTCAACTTCATTTATATATCTTGCTAATGTATATCCATCAGTTTGACCTGGTTGATTCATAATATTAGATATGTATACTTTTTTAGCTTTTGATTTAACAATTGCCTTGGCAACGTCATCAATAAGGAAATTTGAAACAACTGATGTATAAAGAGCTCCTGGTCCTATTACAATAACATTTGCATCTTTTATTGCGTCTATAACTTCTGGTATAGGTGTTATACTTCCTTCTTTTAAGAAAATTTGCTTAATTGGAGATTTCATTTTGCTTACTCTTTCAATAATATTTTCTTTTCCAACAACAACTTCTCCATTTTCAAGTCCAGCACATAAAACAATTTCATTTGTAGTTACAGGATAAATATTTCCTTGCATATCAAATATTTCAGATAATTTTTCTACTGCCTTTGGAAAACTTCCTGTTATTTTTATTAAAGATGAAATAATCATATTTCCAACAGATTGCCCTGATACTAAATCTTCTTTGTACGTAAGTAACTTGTCCATGTCAGATTCGTTAGTAGAAAGAGCAGCTAAGCATTTACGTATATCTCCTGGTGTTAATTTTTCTACGTCACTCATAGCTGTAGTAAGTGATGCATCATCATCTGATACATTTACAATAGCGGTTATATTTGCTGTATATTCTTTCAATCCTTTAAGTAGTATAGGCAGCCCACTTCCACCACCTACTACTACAACTTTTGCACCTTTTTTTAATCTTGGATCTGAATATAGCAATTTCTTAACTCTTATACTTTTATTTTTTTTACCAATATTTTTAAGTGAAACATATAATATATTTTTTTGTGCAAGTATAAAAGAAAAAATTATACCAAATATAGAAAGTGTAATTAAAAATATATATGCAATTAAAGTCATCTTATTTAAATCTAAGATATTAGTTAAAGATATTACACAAAAAATTAATACAGCAATTGATAATATTTGAAGTCCTATATATCTTTTTACTCTTGTTCCTGGTTTAAACCATTCTAAAATTTCTTTCATTTATTTATCTCCTCCGATTATTATTACCTCTGGTGTTAATTTTACATTAAATTTGTTGTACACCGTAGTTTGCACATATCCAATCAAATCCAAAACATCTTTACATGTTGCATTGTCTACATTTACAATAAAGCCTGTATGCTTTGTTGATACTTGTGCTCCTCCAATTTTATACCCTCTAAGTCCAGCATCATCTACAAGTTTTCCAACAAAGTATCCTTCTGGTCTTTTAAATACGCTTCCAAAGTTAGGATACTCAAGTGGCTGTTTGGCTTTCCTTGCAAGTGAATTTTCTTTCATTTTATTTTCGATTTCATCGATATTTCCTCTTTCTAATTTAAATTTTGCACTTAAAATAACATAATTTGGATTTATGGTAAAAATACTTTTTCTATATCCAAATGAACAATCTTTGTTTTTTATAGTTTTTATTTCTTCTTTTTCATCCATATATGTTACTTCATATAAAATGTCACTTATTTGCGAACCATAGGCTCCAGCATTCATTTTTACTCCTCCACCTATAGTTCCTGGTATTCCACATGCAAATTCTAAACCTTTAAGACTATTTTTTTTAGCAAGTTGTGAAAGTGCTGGCATTGTTGCACCTGCATATGCTAAAATATATTCCCCATCAAGCTCAATTTTACTAAATCTATGTCCAAGTTTTATAACTACTCCATGTATTCCTTCATCCTTTACAAGTAAGTTGCTCCCATTTCCAATTACAAAAAAAGTAATGTTTTCATTTTTACAAAAATCTATAACTTCTTTTATCTTTGAAATTTCATCAGGAAACACAATACAATCACATGGGCCTCCTACTCTCATAGTTGTATATTTAGACATTTTTTCATTGTACTTTACCTTATCTTTTCCAACAATTTCTTCTAGTTTATCATATTTATTCATTTATTAATATCAACTCCTATAATTTACTATATGCAAATTATATTATAGCTTCTACAAAATCTTCAATGTTAAATTTTTCTATATCATCAACAGTCTCTCCAGTTCCAACATAAAGTATTGGAATGTTAAGTTCTGATACAATACTAAATACAACTCCACCTTTTGCTGTAGAATCTAATTTTGTAAGAATAATACCATTTACATTTGTACTCTTAAAGAAACTCTTAATTTGACTTACTCCATTTCCACCAGTTGTTGCATCTAATACCATTATAACATTTTTAGTTATATCAGGTAAGTTTTTAGTTAATACTCTATTCATTTTTTCAAGCTCGTCCATTAAATTTTTCTTGTTATGGAGCCTTCCAGCAGTATCACAAATTAAAATATCATAGTTTCCTTCTTTAAATTTCTTGGTTGCATCATATATAACTGAAGCAGGTTCTGCATTTTCCTCCCCCATATATATATCAATTCCTATTCGTTTTGCCCATACGTCTAATTGTTCGACTGCTCCAGCTCTAAATGTATCAGCTGCAACAAGTAATACTTTTTTTCCTTCTTTTTTTAATAAATTAGAAAGCTTTGCAATCGATGTAGTTTTACCGACACCGTTTACACCAACTACCATTATTACTTGTTTTTCATTATTATCCAAAATATTTGTATTATTAGATACAGCTAAAATATTTTTCATTTCTTGTTTTAATAATTTCTTTATTGCATCTTCACTTTTATCTACCTGTTTTTTTAGATTATCTCTTACATTATTACAGATTTTCATACTAGTTTCTACCCCTATATCAGATAAAATAAGGGTTTCTTCTAAATCATCCATAATCTCATCTATATCTTTATTATTAGCAAATACATTACTAATTTTAATATCTATTGCATCTTTGGTTTTTTTTAGATTTTCTTTTAATTTTGAAAAAAACATAGTGCCTCCTTTTATACATATAAATTATATCATATTTTGCTTTTTTTTCAACATTATTGCTTAAAAAGAAAAAATAACTTGTTTTAATTAAAACAAGTTACTTTATATAAATTAAATTTCAATTACACCACCTATTTTGTATATACTAAATATGAAAAAAATAATTCCTATTTTTGCATTTCTAATATTCATTTTATATATTTACATTTAAGCATAAATTTGACATAATTTCAAAAATATGCTATACTATTTGAACAAATTTCTTTATATAAAAATATAATTATACTTTTTTAGGAGGATTAATTTTAATGGAAAACTCTAGAATTTTTTTGATTTAAATGATGATGGATTTTAAACAACATTCCACAATAAAATGGAAGGAAAAATAAGATTTATAATGAAAAAATGTATTGGTGAAATATTGCCTAAGCACTTAAAAAATATATATGATATTAATATATGGTATAACTTTAATATAAATTATGAAGTTCTATCTAAGGCACAGCTTACGCCTTTACAATATAACGTTTTAATTTTATTTTTTTAACATAAAAAACAATACAAAAATATCTTTATATCAAAGGAGTCAAAAACTATGGATAACATTACTACAAAACCAAAACTTAACATCACAATATCAAATACTCATATTCTTACTGGTGTTACAAAAGAAAACTTCGATAAATTTTATGAATCAGTTGCAAATAATTTGGACAAAGAAGGACTAAGAACTTTTCATATTATTATTGAAGGTAAAACAAATATTGCTAAGATGCTCCATATCAGGAACTATGAAATTGTGAGAAAGGCTATTAACGATGTATTGCAAAGTGATTTCTTGGTCACTGATACTAAGCCAGAAAATGAAGTTGTTAAGCTGCCTGAACAGCTCCCACAGACTGAGGTTGAAAAAAATGGTACAACTCTTGAAGAGTCAAAAGACTTAACGCCAAAATTTCTCTATATTTTAACTCATAAAGTTAAAATAAAAAAGAAAACGCTCTCAGCTCTTTGTGAGTACTACGATTCTGGCGACATTTATATAGTTGACAAAATACTTGATAAGATAATTTCCAAGCACCAAAATAAAAATGTAAGTAAAAAATAATATTTAACTTAAAAACCCCTATTCAAAATTTGATAGGGGTTTTATTTATCATTTGATAAAGGAAAAAATTACATTAGAATAAATGCATCTATAAATAAATTGATTTTACTTTTGTTCCACTCTAAGCAATGTACTAATCATCCTTTATTCCTCTTCACTATATTTTATAGTATTTGAAAACGCAAGTATTGAATCAAATATAACTGGAAGTAGCCAAAGACCAAATCCAAATGCTGTTTTCTTTCCAAAGTTCTTAGATAATTCAAATCTTGATACAATTTTTATTACAGCAAGTATTATCCATCCTATTATTGGTAGCAAAACAAAAAGAATAACCCATGGACTTATACTACATATCTTAAAATATACTACATCCCTATATATTGGAATAATTGCTGCAAATCCATGTTTTCCTGCTTTTGTAAATATAATCCACCTTAAAATTATAGAATATACTAATAAAATTCCTAATATAGCAACTGTAGTCTTAAAAATTTTATTAGCAAGCAAAAGTTTAATACCAATAGAAATTTTTTCTTCTGTACTTAAACTTTTTGCTACATCTGATACAACTTCACTTGTGGTATATCCCTCATCTAATTTTTTCTTTACATCGTCAATTTTTATATCTTCTTTTAAAATTTTAGTAACTTTCTCTGGTTCCATATTTCTTAACACTTCTGTTCCAGCAGATATAGCTTCGCTACTTATTCCTTTTTTCTCTAAAACATCTTTATTTTCTTCTATCATATCTGCAATTTCATCATTTGAATATTCTTTAGTTAATTCCTCATACTCTGTTACTAATTTTGTAACATCAATATCTCCATTCTCATCGCCTAACATTTCCTTTGCTTTTTTAGTTATCTCTGATGAATTCATATTTTGACTTGCATATATACCATTAAAATTAAAACAAATTCCTATGCAAAAAATAAATAATAACACCAAACCATATGTCTTCATTTTAGTTTTCATATGTCATCTCTCCTTCTCATATTATTTATATTATATACTAACTATATTATTAAATCAATCATTCTGTATAATTTCACAAAAATTATTATTTTACATAGACTATCATAGGATGGTGAAAATCTATGAATATTATTGTTCAAAAATATGGTGGCACCTCTGTAGAAAACAAAGAAAAATTGAAAAGAATATGTAACAGAATAATTCAATATAAAGAAAAAAATAACAAAATGGTAATAGTTGTATCTGCAATGGGAAAAGAGACAGATCATTTAATACAAAAAGCTAAAAATTATTCTAAAGAACCTAGTAAAAGAGAACTTGATTTATTACTTTCAACAGGTGAATTACAAACAGTAGCATTGCTTTCAATGATGTTAAATGAAAGAGGTCATAAATGCGTTGGCCTTACTGGCGCTCAAGCAGGAATATTATCTGATTCTACATATGGTAATGCAACAATAAAATCAGTATATACTAATAACATACTAAACTATTTAAATGAAGACTATATTGTTGTAGTTGCAGGATTTCAGGCTTCAGATAGATTTGGAAATGTGACAACTCTAGGACGTGGTGGAAGTGACCTTAGTGCCGTAGCTATTGCCTCTGCCTTAAATGCAAAAAAATGTGAAATATATAGCGATATAGATGGTGTATTTTCTGCAGATCCAAAAATAATTACAAGAGCAAAACTACTAAAAAAAATATCATATAACGAAATGCTTGAAGCTGCTTCAGCAGGTGCAAAAGTATTACATAATCGTTCTGTACATATGGGAAAGAAAAACTCTATGCCTATATATGTAAAAAATTCTGGAAATAACTCTAAAGGAACAATCGTAACAAATACTAGCTCTCATAAAAGTAGAGACTCATTTTCAAAGGAAGAAGATTTCGAAAATTATAAAGTAAAATTTATCACAAAAAAAGATGACATATCTAAAATATCAATAATTGGCGATATGGTTATGACAAATAAGGATACTGTACATAAAATATTTGATCTAGCTTCAAAAGAAAATATCACAATCTATATGATAACATTTAGCGAATTATCTTTAAACCTTATAGTTGATAAAAAAGTAGCTGAAAATTTTATAAAAAAGCTGCATTACGAACTAATAGAAAAAGAAAATGATAATATAAAATAACAAAAATAGTGAAAAGGAATATCATTTTCCAATTCACTATTTTAAAATTATATAAAAATTTTTATTATATATATATTTAATAAATTTAGTTACTTTGGCTCTCTGCTTTTCTTTTTTTCTTAATATTATTACTAGATCTTTTCTTATCTGTCTTATGCTCGATTTTATCATCTTCATCATCATCCAAATTAAACTTGTATCTTAAATATACTTTTAATCCTGCAAGTACTGGCATTGCTATTAGCATTCCTACTACACCAAACATTAATTGAAATACAATTAAGCCTCCTATAACAACAACAGGATGAAGATCAACTGATTTTGCAATAATATTAGGCTGTAAAACGTTTGCATCAACTATTTGAATTATAAGTAATGATACAAGTGTAATAAGTGCAAAAACAGGTCCACCTGTTACTAGTGCATAAAGCGATACTACAAGATATGATAAAATAGCTCCTATATATGGTATAAAATTAAATATCATAATTAAGATTCCAAAAACAACAGCATAATCAATTTTTAATATCATACATACAATTGTTGTAAGGATACCCACTATTAAACTATCTATTGCATATCCTTTAATATAGCTCATACATGTTGCATCTATATCCATTATCATCTTATATCTTCTTCCATCTTTACTATTTCTTGATAAAAAAGCTATAACACTTTCTTTAAATTTATCAATATCTTTAGCCATAAAAAATGATACAATTATTGCTGTAAAAAATGAAATTATAAAACTTGTTATACTTTGAACTGTATTTATTGAATAATTAATTGCATTAGCTACAGTACTTTGAACAAAATCAAGGCTTTTTAAGCTACTAGTTATATCAATTCCATTTGGCATATCTAAATTCTTGGCTAAAAAATCATTAATAAATCCTATAACACTTGCATAAATACCTGGTAGTTCTTTAATTAAGTGAGATAATTGCTCAACAAATATAGGTACTATAAAACCAATAGCTACTCCAACTATACCAAATATAATTATCAACGAAAGAAATGCTGCTAAATTTTTACTAAGCCCTATTTTTCTTAATCTTCTTACAAGTGGCATAGAAATCCAACATATTATTATTCCTGCAAAAACTGGTGCTAAGGCTGCAATTCCACTTAAAATTTTATCCATAATTCCTATATTTTTTAAAAAGAAATATAGCCCTATAAAAGCTGCTCCATATATTGTTATGTTTATAAATTTAAAATCTAGTCCATTTTCTTTTATTTTCATAAAAGCCTCCTCATATTTATATTTCAAAAAGTTCCTTTAAATAAGTATCAATCTTAATATCTGTTTCGTAAATTTCATTATTAATCATTATTTCTGAATCATTTATATTAACAAAAATTTGTGCGTCAGATGTATAAATATATATTGTATAATCTATTTTTTGTTCTTTATCAATTAGTTTTAATTTACTTTCTCTTACTCTTATTTTATTAAAAAATTCCTTTAATTTCTGTTTATCTTCATCGCTATTAAGTTCTATCACTTTTTCATTATCTATATTTTTAATACAAATATAATTAGAATTATCAATTTTATCTGAAAATTCATATAATTCATTTATATTTTGAAATTTATTATTAAAGTTATATATAAGCAATATATTACCAAATATAACAACTAAGCAGAATATAACAAGAGTAACTTTTTCTAATATCTTTTTTAGCAATATTTTCATAGATACCTCCCTACAGGTATATTTTATCATACAAAATTATATATGTAAATATCTCATATAATTATTATATGCAAAAAATTATTATATTTATATCATCAAAATCAAATTATATGTTTAATATAACATAGAAAAAAATTATAGTACGTTAACCTATTACATAAATTAACGTACTATATAATAAAATATTTATATTTATCATGACCAAGAATAAGTTATTAAATTACTTTTTATTCCTCAACTTCTTCAAATTGTGAATTATATAATCCTGCGTAAAAGCCATCTTTTTTTAGAAGTTCGTCATGAGTTCCTTGTTCAACAATATCACCATGGTTCATTACAAGTATTAAATCAGCATTTTTTATAGTTGATAATCTATGTGCAATTATAAAACTTGTTCTACCCTTCATTAAGTTATCCATTGCAGATTGTATTTGTTGTTCAGTCCTTGTATCTATAGAACTTGTTGCTTCATCTAATATTAGTATTTTAGGATCAGTAAGTATTACACGAGCAATTGTTAAAAGTTGCTTTTGTCCTGCTGATACATTACTAGACTCCTCATTTAATACTGCGTTATATCCATTTGATAATGTTTTTATAAAATGATGAACATGAGCTGCCTTGGCTGCTTCAACAATTTCACTATCTGTAGCATCTTCTCTTCCATATTTTATATTTTCATTTACAGTTCCATTAAATAACCATGTATCTTGAAGAACCATACCAAACATTTTTCTAAGTTCTCCTCTATCAAAGTCTTTTATATTATGACCATCTACAAGAATAGCTCCACTATTTACATCATAAAATCTCATAAGTAATTTTACCATAGTAGTTTTACCAGCTCCTGTAGGTCCAACAATTGCAATCTTTTGCCCTTCTTTTACATCAGCATTAAAATCATTTATAATTGTTTTATTAGGATCATATCCAAAATTAACGTGGTCAAATTTTACATTTCCTTTTAATTTAGCTACATCTATTTTACCTTTAGCTGTATTTATTTCCTCTTCTTGTTCTAAGAATTCAAATACTCTTTCAGCTGCGGCTACCATTGACTGCAACATACTAGATACTTGTGCAATTTGATTTATAGGCTGTGTAAATTGCTTGTTATATTGTATAAAACTTTGAATATTACCAACTGTAATTTTTCCATTTACAGCAAGATATCCACCTAAAATTGCAACTGCAACATATCCTATATTTCCAATAAAATTCATAACTGGAAACATAAGTCCAGATAAAAATTGTGACTTCCATGCAGAGCGGTATAACTCATCATTTGCTTTATCAAATTCTTGCATTACTGCATTTTCTGAGTTAAATGCTTTTATTATTAAGTGTCCACCATATACCTCTTCTACTTGACCATTTACATGACCTAAAAAATCCTGTTGCTTTTTAAAGTGCTTTTGTGATTTTTTTACGATCTTAGATACGATAAATGCAGATATTGGAAGTATTACTAAAGATACAACTGTCATAGAAACACTTATTGAAAACATCATTATAAGTATACCAATAATTGTACATATAGAAGTAATTATTTGTGTTATACTCTGGTTTAAATTCTGTGATAAAGTGTCTATATCATTTGTTACTATTGATAAAACTTCACCATTTGTTTTTTTGTCAAAGTATTTCATAGGTAATCTATTTATTTTCATTGCTAAGTCATTACGTAATTTATATGTTAATTTTTGTGATACAGATGTCATTGTAAATCCTTGTATAAATGAAAACAGTGCACTAATAATATATAATATTAAAAGTGTAAGTATTATTCCTGCAATTTTAGAAAAATTAATTCCGTCTCCACCTGATACTTTACCAACTAATCCATTAAAAATTTCAGTTGTAGCATTTCCTAGTATTTTAGGTCCAACTATTGCAAATATTGTACTTCCTATTGCAAATATTATTACAATTGCAAGTTGAAATTTATACTTTGATAAATAATCATTTATTAATTTTTTTGTCGTTCCTTTAAAGTCTTTTGCTTTTTCCACAGCACCTCTTCCACCTGGTCCGTGTCCTCCCATTGGAGGTCTTTTTTCATTATTTGCCATTTTCAAGTTCCTCCTTTGAAAGTTGAGATAATGCAATTTGTTTGTATATCTCACAATTTTTCATTAATTCTTCGTGTTTGCCAATTCCTGCTATTTTTCCTTCTTCAAGTACGATTATTTTATCAGCATCAAGAATTGTACTAATTCTTTGAGCAATTATTATAACTGTTTTATTTTCTGTTTTTTCTTTTAAAGCAGCTCTAAGTTTGCTATCCGTTTTTAAGTCAAGCGCTGAAAAACTATCATCAAATACAAATATTTCTGGATCTGTAGCAATAGCTCTAGCTATAGATAAACGTTGTCTTTGACCACCAGATACATTTGTACCACCTTGTGATATTTCTTCATCATATTTTTTAGGTTTACTTTCTATAAATTCTGTAGCTTGTGCAATTGTAGCCGCTTTAATCATGTCTTCATCACTCATAGATGGATTTCCATATTTTATATTTGATCTAATTGTACCTGTAAATAGCATTCCTTTTTGTGGTACAAATCCAATTTTACTTCTTAATTCTTTTTGTGAAACATCTTTAATATTAACACCATCTATTAAAAGTTCCCCACCTGTAACATCATAAAAACGAGGTATTAAATTTACTACTGTTGATTTACCACTTCCCGTACTACCAATTATTGCAGTAGTTTTACCAGGTTCTGCAGTAAATGATATATCCTCTAATATTTCACTGTCAGCATCAGGATATTTAAACGAAACATCCTTGAATTCAACAAGCCCTTTTTTATCATCATCAAAATCTTTAGTTTTATCTTTATCTTTAATACTTGGTGTT
Organism: Clostridium sp. CAG:465; assembly: GCA_000433755.1. Lineage (GTDB taxonomy): Bacteria > Bacillota > Clostridia > TANB77 > CAG-465 > CAG-465. Next base: position 48,776 of record FR891276.1, read on the forward strand.
GTATCAATTACTTCATTAATACGTTTTGCAGATACAGCAGCACGTGGTAACATTATTGATATCATAGAAATCATTAGGAAGCTCATAACTATTTGCATAGTATATTGAATGAATGCCATCATATCTCCTACTTGCATTATTCCACTATCAACATTATGTCCTCCTACCCAAACAATAAGAAGAGTAATTGAATTCATTATAAACATTAGAAGTGGCATCATCATACTCATTGATCTGTTTACAAAAATACTTGCTTTCATTAAATTTTTGTTAGCACCGTCAAATCTTTTTTCTTCTTTCTTTTCAGTATTAAAAGCTCTTATTACTGGGAGACCAGTTAAAATTTCACGAGATACCAAATTTAACTTATCAACTAAATCTTGTAATTTTTTAAATTTAGGCATTGTAAGTAAAAATAATGTTCCAACAATTCCAATAATACACAAAATTGCAAGTCCAATTATCCATGCCATTGATGTATCACTATTTGTAAGTACTCTAATAAATCCTCCAATACCTATTATTGGAGCATAAACTACTACCCTAAATAACATTGTAATTAACATTTGAATTTGTTGAATATCATTTGTACTACGAGTAATTAAAGATGCTGTAGAGAATTCGTTAAATTCTTTTGTTGAAAAACTAAGAACTTTCTTGAATACCTTATCTCTTAGAGTATTTCCAAGTTTAGCAGCAACTCTTGCAGAAAGTAACATAATTGTAATTGCTGAAGCCATACTTATAAAAGCAATTCCAAGCATTTGAAGTCCTGCAAATACAATGTATTTATTTTGTATTTTATCGATATCCATGTTTAATTTTTTATATTCTTCTTTTACAGATGATATAGCTGCTTGATCAACTATTGTTCCTTGCATGTTATCTATTTGCTCATTTATATTACTAGTAATTTTTTCTAAATTTTCCTCAGGCATAGTTTTTAATATGTCCATTAATTCCATATCTTTCATAGCTTCTTTTTGAGGTTCTGGTACATTTGCAAATAAACTTTCTTTTATTTTTTCTTGCATTTGATCATTTTGCATTAGGTATACTTGAACTAATGGTTTCTTTAACATTTCTTCTAAATTATTTTTTTGATCCTTATTTAATTTATTTAGAACATAAACTTCTTCTTTTTCTAATGCAGGATACTCTTTCAAATAATTGTTATATTCATCATTACTTACAGTATCTTTTGAAACTAGTTTGTAACAATCCAATATTTTACTATCATCATTTGTAAACATTAAAAGATTATCCATTTCATCTTTAGATATAGCCTCAGGTATAGCTGCATCAATTCCACCTTGTTGAATTCCAACATTTACAATTTTTGATGTATAATCTGGAAGTGCAAGGTCAGCAGCCGCTTGAACACATAAAAGTGCAACAATAACTATAACTGAAATCCATGTCTTTTTTAAATATTTTAGTACTTTTAACATTTTTTACTTTCTCCTTTCATATAATTTATATATTCTTTTGTTTGATTTATAAGCCTAATAATTTCCAAGGCATCTTTTTCACCAATATAATCAATGTATCCTTTAAGTGAATTTCTCCATCTATCATTTACATTTTCTGTAAACTTCTCACCTTTTTCTGATAAATAAATATAAATATTTCTTCTATCTTTTTTATCTATTTTTCTCTCAATAAGACCCTTTTCCTCAAGAGACGTGATAATAGGAGTCACCGTGGATGGTGCAAGTTTTATTTTATTACGAACCTTGCTTAATAAAATTCCGTTATCATTTCCAATGTTTTTTATAATAAATAAAACCATTTTCTCATTTCCTGAAAGATTATCATTAATACAAATACTATGAGATTTTACCTTTTTTAATTCCAACATTGATTCTATTAATTCATATACTAAATCATCATTTTTCACATTAGCACCTCAATACTTTGTATACCGAAATATTTTAACATAGAATTTTTTAAATGTAAAGTTCAATTATGTGAAATTTCAGTGAAAATAACAATTATTAAATTAATAAATAAAACATTATCAAAAAAAATACAAGATTATTGAATATGTTATGTATCTTTATATTCAAAATCTTGTACCTTTTTATTTTAATAATTTATTAATTTCCTTTTTAAATTCATTTATATCCTTAAACTGTCTATATACTGATGCAAATCTAACGTATGCAATTTCATCTAAAGCTTTAAGTTTTTCGATAACCATATCCCCAATTTTTGTTGAATCTATTTCTTTTATCATCATATTGTTAAGTTCAGCTTCAATTTCATCTGCAGCTTTCTCAATTGTTTGTGTTGAAACTGGTCTTTTTTCACATGATCTAAGCATACCACTGATAATTTTTGCTCTATCAAACTGTTGTCTTACACCATTTTTCTTTATAACCATAATAGGTGTATACTCAATTCTTTCATAAGTTGTAAATCTATTTTTACATTCTAGACATTCGCGTCTTCTTCTTATTGAATTTGACTCTTCAACCATTCTTGAGTCTACTACCTTACTTTCCTCACAACCACATTTTAGACAATGCATAAAGTTTCTTCCTTTCTAAAATTCATGGAGTATTATTCTATTTTCCTTTAAGCTACTTTTTACATCTATTGCCCTTTGATTAGTACTCCCTCTAAATTTTGCACTACTACTTTTTAAGTCTTTCATAAATTTTCCATCAATTAAAACGTCAGTTAATTTCAATAATTCTAGATATCCGTTATCATCATTTGCATTACTAATTAAATACTCATATTTAAAACCTGTATATGTCATCACGCTATATCTTTTAAGATCAATAAGTGACAATAACTTTGCTAACTTTTTAGCTTGCATAAATGGTTCTCCACCACTTAATGTAATTCCTTTTAAAAGTGGATTTTTTGTTATATCTTCTGCAAGAGTTGTAATACTTTCTAATTTTCCACCATTCATATCATGTGTTCCTGGATTATGACATCCTTCACAATGATGAGGACAACCCTGGGTAAAGATTACATATCTAAACCCCGGGCCGTCAACTGTAGATTCTTTTATAACTCCAGCAATTCTTATCTTATCATCATCTACTACGCTCATGTTTACTTACTCCTAACAACAAACACTATGTTTTACTCTATCGTGTTCTTCTGCTCTTTTTGCATTGTTAAATCTTTCAACTGTTCCAACTAGATATCCTGTTATTCTTCTTATTCTTTCAAAAGGAACACTTTCGAAAGTATAATCCATATCTACGTAATCCCCATCAATTTTTAAATTTAATGTATCAATTTGTTTTGTAGGAAATTTTTCATTTAAATAATCCACATAAGAATCAATTTCCTTTTGTTCCATTTTTCCACCAATAACATTTATTTTCATATCAATTACCTCTCCTTCTATCTAACTAAAACATTTTTATTAAAAACTTTCTAAAGATGCACACTCACCATGAGTCACAAATCTTTTTAATCTTTCAGAACATTTAATATCACTTTCATGTTCTTTTCTTCCACAATGTGGACATTCATCTTTTATAATTCCTGTATATCCACAAATTGGATCTCTATCTACTGGATGGTTTATAGCTCCATAACCAATTCCATTTTCTTTCATACATCTTACAACCGCCTCAAAAGCTTCTAAATTTTGTGTAGGATCACCATCAAGTTCAATGTAGCTTATATGTCCACCATTTGTTAAATTATGATATGGTGCTTCAATCTCTATTTTCTTAAATGCAGGTATTTTGTAATATACAGGTACATGGAAAGAGTTTGTATAATAATCTCTATCTGTAACGCCTTCTATTACTCCATATTTTTCTCTATCCATTCTTACAAATCTACCAGATAAACCTTCTGCAGGTGTTGCAATAAGTGAGAAATTAAGTCCTCTTTTCTCAGATTCTCTATCCATTCTTTCTCTCATATGAGATACAATAGAAAGACCTAGTTCTTGTGCTTCTGCAGATTCACCATGATGTTTTCCAATTAAAGCTTTTAATGTTTCTGCAAGTCCAATAAATCCTGCTGTAAGTGTACCATGTTTTAATACTTCTCTTACTTCATCTTCTGGATTTAATTTTTCAGAATCAAGCCATACACCTTGTTGCATTAAGAATGGGTAATTCTTTGCTCTTTTTTTAGATTGAATTTCAAGTCTATCTAGTAATTGTTCAACAACTAAATCAAGTTTTTCATCTAACATATCAAAGAATTTATCAACATCTCCATTAGCTTTTATTGCAAGTCTTGGTAGATTTATTGATGTAAAGCTTAAATTTCCTCTACCACATGTAATCTCACGAGTTTTGTCATAAACATTTGCCATAACTCTAGTTCTACATCCCATATATGATACTTCAGAATTATAATCTCCTTTTTTATAATATTGAAGATTAAATGGAGCGTCCATAAATGAAAAGTTAGGAAATAATCTTTTTGCAGAAACTTTGCAAGCAAGTTTAAACAAATCATAGTTTGGATCTCCTTCGTTATAATTTATTCCCTCTTTAACTTTTAAAATTTGAACTGGGAATATTGGAGTCTCACCACGACCAAGTCCTGCATCAGTTGCTAAAAGTACATTTTTAATAGCAAGTCTTCCTTCAGGTGTAGTATCAAGTCCATAATTAATTGAAGAGAATGGAACCTGAGCTCCAGCACGAGAATGCATTGTATTTAAATTATGTATAAATCCTTCCATTGCTTGGTATGTTTCTCTATCTATTTCAATATCTGCATATTTTTTTGCAAAGTTTTGGATTTTTTTAGCTCTTGTATCTCCAAATCTTCTTCTTAATTCTACTCTTTCATATTCCATATATCCACTTGTATTTTCAAGAGTAGGGACAACACCTTTTTCATTTTTTATCTTTTCCATTATTTCTTTTGCTATTTCTTCAGAGCTTTCTAGACTAGAAAGAAGTTCAATAGTTCTTTTTAAAGATGGAATAATTTTATTTTCACTCTTTATTTTTAATATTATATCATTTGCAACTTCTTTTGAGTATTTTACATCTTTTAACATATTTAAAGCAGATTCAAGAGCTGGAACTAAATCTTCTTCTTCATTTATTTTAGCTATTACCATATTTTTAACTTCATCTGCATTTTCAACATCTGTTAAAAGTTCAATTGCTTTTTGTAAATTCTTAGCATATAACTTTTTGTATGATTTTCTAATTCCTTGTGCCATAGCATATTCAAAGTTTGGTATACTTTGACCACCATGTTGATCATTTTGATTTGACTGAATTGCGATTGCTGCAAGTGCTGCATAACTTCCAATACTTTGTGGTTCTCTTAAATGACCTTCACCTGTACTAAATCCATCATGAAATAGTTTTATTAAATCTATTTGACAACATGTTGTAGTAAGTGTTAAGAAATCTAAATCATGTATGTGAATATCACCATTTATATGAGCTTGTGCATGATCTTTTTTTAACACAAACATTTGATAGAATTTTTTTGCGCCTTCTGAACCATATTTTAACATTGTTCCCATTGCTGTATCAGCATTTATATTTGCATTTTCTCTTTTTACATCACTATCTTTAGCATCTTGAAATGTTAACTGTTCATATGTTTTCATAATATCAGAATTCATTTCTCTTTGTTTTGTTCTTTCAGATCTATACAAAATGTATGCTTTAGCAGTTGCGGCATGTCCTTCTTCTATTAAAACATGTTCTACAGCATCTTGAATTTTTTCAACTGTAGGGCATTCTTCATTTTGTGTTTTTTCAACATACTTACATACCTTAGTTGCAAGTTCCTCTGCTTCTTCGTAATCTTTTCCACCAACAGCTACTGCTGCTTTATAAATAGCCTTAGCTATTTTTTCGACATTAAAAGGAACTTTTCTTCCATCTCTTTTAATAATCATTGTAATCATATATACACCATCCCTTGTATCTTTTATCAGCAACATATACAATATATTGTGATTTTCTGACTATGATTATAGCACTAAGAAAAATGTCTGTCAACGATTTTTTGAAAATAAAAATAAAAAATTTAAGCCATTTTTTTCCAATTTTTATGACATTTTTTTACAAATATTTATATACTCAAACAAGAGATATTTTTATTCTACATAACGATTTTACATTAATGAAATATTAAAGAAAAAAATACACATTATATTGTATACATAATTTTTATAAATACAATATAATGTATTAATTAGATAAAATATATATAATTTCATACGCAATAAATAACAAAAAGCACAAAGAATGTATTACTACATCAAATATAACTATTCCTTTTATTTTATTTGAAGTTCTTAGATAAATAAACAAGAAAATTCTAAATATAATTTCAAAAATAACAAACATAATCATATATCCAAACGGGCAGTTATAATACGATAAATTAAAAAGGTTATCTTTAATACCTGATATAAACCTTGTACCACCACATAACGGGCATGGTCTTCCTGTTACATTTTGATATACACATGTTGTAAGTATTGGTGAGATACGATATATAATCCTAGCAAATAAAGGAAAAAAAACTATATATATTGAAAGACAAAGCATAGTCACACTCAAAAATATATAGTTTTTCTTTTTAAAATTAAAATGTATCATTTGATGTTATACCATTTTGTTCATTATCAATTTCTTGTTGTATCTCATCATTAAAATTTTTAAATTCCCTTTGTAAATCATCTGAATTTAAAGCCATTCCAAAAACAAAGAACCAAAATACCATTATAACAATTGCAATTGAAGATAAAATTACACCAGCAATAGATGTTCCTTTATTTTGATTTTGTTTGTTTTTTATTACTAAATCAATAATTCCTAATATAAGCCCAACAAGTGCAGGTAAAAAAGCTATTATTCCACAAAATGGAACAAATGCAATTATTATAGATACAATTCCAAGTACTAATGCGGCAATTCCCATAAAAATTCCTCCTTAAACTATTATATACTAAATTATATTTACAATCAATAAAATAATTATGCGTTCTGTGTTAAAACTGGTATAATTTGTTTTTTACGCGATACTATTCCTGGTAAAAAAGCTGTATTTTCTTCAAGTGTTACGTTATATGACTTTTCAACAAGTTTAGCCTCTTTACCTAAAGCAATTACTTGAGAATTACTATTTATTATATCAGTAATTGCAAGGAAGAATAAATCTAATCCTTTTTCATCTATCTTTTTATTTATTGATATCTCAAGTTCTTCTTTTCTTTTTAACATATCAGGAATACTTGCTGTATTTACTTGTGCAATAATTGTTTTATAATTTCCAATTGTAACTTCTTTTGCATCAAGACCTATTAGTTCGTCAGCACTAAGGTCTGATACGTCAGTCCCTGCTTTTAGCATATCAAGTCCATATTCTTGAATATTAATATTTGCAATTTTATTTAACTCTTCAGCCACTTTTATATCTTCTTTTGTACATGTTGGTGATTTAAATAAAAGTGTATCAGAAATTATTGCAGAAAGCATAAGAATTGCAATATTTTTTTCTATTTCTACGTTATTTTCCTTATACATTTTGTATAATACTGTCGCAGTACATCCAACTGGTTCAGCTCTATAATATAATGGTTCAGCTGTTTTTAAGCCACATATTCTATGATGGTCAACAACTTTTTTTATTTTTGCGTTTTCAATTCCATCTACACTTTGTGCAAATTCATTATGATCAACAAGTATAACGGCTTGTCCCTCTTCCACACTTTGTATAAATTCTGGTTCATCTATTTTTAAATAATCAAATACATACTTTGTTTCTTTATTTAATTTTCCAAGAACACATGCTTTTGCGTCTACTCCTAATTTATTTTCTAAATTTGCCATTACAACTGCAGATGTCACTGTATCTGTATCAGGACTTTTATGTCCAAAAACTAAAACTTTATTCATTTAACTTCCCCCTTATATTTACTATTTAGTTAAACTAAATAGTATTAAACTTACAAATAAAAATAAATTAAATACTATAGATATTATAGAAATTATTATTGCAAATATATATTTGTCTCTCTTTGCCTTATATTTCTTTTTATTACTAAGACTAAGTAATAAAGCTATAAGGGATATTATAAACCCACCAAAGGAAATAGCTATCAAAATACTATTTTCAAGAGATTTCATAATATCACAAAACACAACTACAAACCCTAAAAAAAGCGAAAAAATTGCCATATTACTTTCTTTTACCATTTACTTTTTCTCCTTACGTTTACCAAATTTTTTCTTCTTGCCTTGTTAATATCCTCTTTATATTTGCTCTATGTTTAAACATTATTATTGAACATGCAATTATAACAGGAATAACACACTCTTTTACAGAAAAAATTGTTATTACAACATATACAATTGTTCCAATTAATGTACCCATTGCAACTGTCCTTGTAATTAGTATAACAATTACTCCAACTATCATACATATAAGTGCTGTTTTTGCATCTAATATAAAAGCTGTTGTCATTCCAACAATAACACCCTTACCACCTCTAAATTTATAATATATTGGATAACAGTGCCCTATTACAGCAGCAAGTATAAATACAGATTTTAACATAACTGAAATATCCTGTTTAAATATTTTCCCTATAACATATACAATAGCAAGAGATATAAATACTTTCAAAATATCACATATTATTACTACTGTTCCAAGAGGTTTTCCAAGAACTCTCATAGCATTTGCAGTTCCTGCATTTCCACTACCAAGTTTTCTAATATCTTCTCCTGTTTTTAATTTACAGATTTCAATTGCAGGATTAACACTACAAATTAAATATGTAATAATGAAAGCTACTACCATATATACAGTCATAAAGTATCCCCCCAATGTTACCTCATAGTTTTATTTTTTACCTTTTTCTCTTATTATCATATGTATTGGCGTTCCTTTAAATTCAAAGTATTTCCTTATTTGATTTTCTAAGTATCTAACATAAGAAAAATGCATTAAAGGCTTTGAATTTACAAATATAACAAAAGTAGGTGGCCTTATTGATACTTGAGTTGCATAGTACACTTTAAGTCTTCTACCTTTATCAGAAGGTGGTTGAGTAATTGCAATAGCTTCAGCAATTACATCATTTAAAAGACCTGTAGGTACTCTTAAGCTATTATTTTTATCTACTTCATTTATAATTTCAAATATATTATTTACTCTTTTTCCAGTAAGAACTGACATAAAGATTATAGGCGCATACTTAAGATATGCAAGTTTTGAATATACTTGTTTTTTGTAACTATCAAAAGTATAATTATCTTTTTCAATAAGATCCCATTTATTTATGACAATAATTACACCTTTACCAGCTTCATGAGCAAGTCCTGCTATTTTTTCATCTTGTTCAGTTACTCCCTCTTTTGCATCTATTAATATCATACATACATTTGCTCTATCTATTGCATTTTTTGCCTTTACAACTGAATACTCTTCTATATCTTCATATATTTTATTCTTTCTTCTAATTCCTGCAGTATCTATAAAAGTATACTTACCATATTTATTATTAAGTTCAGTATCTATAGCATCTCTTGTTGTACCAGCTATATTTGATACAATTAATCTTTCTTCTCCAAGAATTTTGTTTATTAAAGATGATTTACCAACATTAGGTTTCCCTATGATTGCAACCTTTATTCTATCATCTTCTTCACTATCTTCAGAAATATCTCCTAAATTCTCATATATTTCATCCAACATTTCACCAATTCCAAGTTTCTTTCCTGCAGAAATTCCAAGAGGATCACCTAAACCTAAATCATAAAATTCATATATGTCGGCTGGTACTTCTCCTACCCTATCACATTTATTACAAACAAGTATAACAGGCTTTTTAGTATGTCTTAACATAAGTGCTATTTCCTTATCAGAAGGTGTAACTCCTGCTTTTACATCCGTAATAAGCACAATAACGTCAGCTATATCCATAGCAAGTTCAGCTTGTCTTCTCATTTGCTTTAGTATTATATCTTCAGATTCTGGTTCAATTCCCCCAGTATCAATTATTCTAAATTTTGTATTTCTCCACTCGCAGTCAGCATATATTCTATCTCTTGTAACTCCTGGTGTATCTTTTATAATAGCTATTTTTTCACCTGCAAGTACATTAAAAAGAGTAGATTTACCAACATTTGGGCGACCAACTATCGCAACTGTTTTCTTAGCCATAAGCCCTCCTTTTTTTATCAATATATATATTTTAACATTTTTATGTCAAAATGTCAAAAAATTATAATTTCTTTTTTCTATAATTAGAATAAAAATTAAGTATTAAAGCTATAACAATAAATATCAAACTAAATATTCTTAAAAGTGTAACATTATCATTATATAAACACGATGAAATGCCAAATACAATTGCTAGTAAAGCTAGAACTATAACAATTATTTCTAATATTTTTTGTTTTAACATTATATCACCTACACTAATTTTACTACTAAATTTTAAATAAAGCAATAAAAATAACCCCACTTAGCAAAATGTTAAATGAGATTATTTTAAATATTATTTTTCAATACAAATATATTTAAAGTGTTATTACACCATCTGTGCATGTTATTGTTTTTAAAGTTGAGTCACACCAATCAACTTTGCCACTTGTCATACTTTTGTCTATTTTATTCCATTGCTCTTTTGTTCCCTTATACGTTATATTAGTTAAACTACTGCAATTATGAAAAGCATTTTGTCCTATACTTGTTACACTTTCTGGTATTGTTATACTTGCCAAACTGCTACAATTATAAAAAGCTTCGTGTCCAATTTCTATTGAACCATTTTTAATATTTACATTTTCTAAACTTTTACAATCACCAAAAGCAATATTATCTATTTTTTCTACATTTTCTGGTATTGTTATACTTTTCAAACTAATACATCCGTCAAAAGCTGAATTTCCTATTTTTATTACTGATTCAGGTATTGTTACATCTCTTAAGTTTTCACAACCAACAAAAGTACTATTATTTATATAAATTAAACTATTTGGAAATTCCACAACTTCTAAAGCACTACACAAACCAAAAGTGCCTCTACCTCCACCACCACTTCCTGTATCTGTAACTCCTTCTTTTATAACAGCCTTTTTTAAAGTATCTTTTTTATCAGACATTGGAGAACTTATAGTCCATACCGCAAATTCTTGTATAATTCCATCACTTTCTTCACCATTTTTTGTAATGACTACTTCTGTATAATCGTTATTAAATTTTGCAACAACATATTCCGGTTTAGTCTTACCTATTGCATATAAATATTCACTACTTTCAATCTCTTCAGATGTATAATTGGTTTCTTCTGGTTCAACACTATTTAAATTTAGATCTTCAATCCATAATTTTTCATTTTCAGTAACCTTATCAGTAGCTACTAAATTATCATCTACTATAGCAAATTTATTTACATACTTATCTTTAAAACTTTGAATATACTTCTTTACATCTTTTCCTGTTGCATTTATCTTTGTGTCCCTTTTACCTTGCTTATCTATATATTCTTTTGCTACTGTAAGTGCTAAATCATCTTGAAATATTCTTACATCTTCTTTAAATGCTGCTTCTTTTGCACTTGATACTGGATTATTTTTTGTTATTGTAAGTATTACTACTGCTGCTAGTATTATTATAACTATAATTGTTATTATTAACACTATAAGTGATATACCTTTTTTCTTTTTCATGTATTATCTCATCCCTTCTTTTGTTTTTTAACATATATAGTATATATTAAATTTAAATAATTTACAATAAAATTACATTTATTTTAAATATCATTTATGCTACAAAAAAGCTGCATTTGTGTTACAGCTGTAAAATGTTGTTTTTTAGATTATCAAAATATGCTTTGTTATATAAATATTTTTGATCGTCTGGTCTTATTTTACCTACTAATTCGTTATATTCCATTGCCTTTTTATAATTTCCTATTTTATCATAACACAAACATAATCCAAGATAAGGTATATAATCATAACATTCCAAATTTTCAAATCTACCACTATTTATATCTTGTTTTAAATTAATAGCCATATTATACCAATATATTGCTATATCGTATTTTTCCTTTTGTATAAAATAATTTGCTACTTCACAACAAATATTGGCTCTAGGTGCGTCATATTCTAGACTTTTTAATAGAAATCTAATTTGATTTTTATAATCGTTTATGTTATAAAAACAACGACTAATTTCAATACATGCATCTATTTTATTTTCAACCCATGCCTCATCCATATTTAAAAAATCCCTATATTCTTTAATAGAGTCTTCATACATTCCATGATAATATAATTCTCTAGCATAATAATATTGCTGTCTTGCATCAAGCTTAATTCCATTATTTATCATTTTTTTAAATATATTTAAATTTCTTTTACTATACTCTTTCTTTACACTTTTATGTGATATTGCAATATTTGAGTATAGTATATTTCCTGTAGGAACAATAACTTCATGAACAGGGCTTACCCATTTGTATTTATTGTTATTTTTAACTAATCTTTCTCTATTATATGAAAAAGTAGGATTTCCATTTTTATCATAGACTGTGTTATATTTCATCATTACAATATCTATATTCTTGTCTAAAGTCTTCTTTAGTGAAATAAACATTTCTCTATCTTTTTTTAATATAACATCATCTGCATCAAGCCATAATATATATTCTTTTGTTGCCTTTGAAAAAGAAAAATTCCTTGCTTTTGAGAAATCATCACACCATTTAAAGTCATACACATTATTTGTATATCTTTGTACTATTTCTTTTGTTTTATCTTTAGAACCAGTATCTACAATAATTATTTCATCTACTAAATTTTTAACACTTCTTAAACATCTCTCAATTACTTTTTCTTCATTTTTTACTATCATACATAAACTTATACTAATCATAAAAAGCCTCCTTAATACTATGGTATTAAAAAGGCTTTTATTTAGAATGAATTATATATAATTTTTAATTTCTTCATATATACAATAATTAATTATTTTTGTAATAGAAATATTGTATTTTTTAGTAAAATCAGAAATAGGGTCATATAAACTTTTATATATTCGTATTTTAACTTGCTCCCCTTCTTCCCTTTTGTATATATTTATTTTATTTAAGTTTTCTTTAAAATTATTTTTTATTGCCTGATTTATAAATTCATTAAAACTTATTTCTTTGTTTTTTATTATTCTTTCAATCTCTTCTTTACATGTTATAGAAATTTCCATAGTCATATATACTCTTTTTTCGTTAAATTCTTTCATAGTTTCCCCCATTTTTGAAAAATATAAATATATTATACATTCTTTAATAGTTTTTAAATAGTGTCAAAAAAACGCTTTTTATTGCCTAAATGTGTTGATTTTATTTCTATAAAGAATTATAATTATTCTATACATATAGATAAAATTAATATTTTATAAATATTTTATAATTTTTAATAAAAATATATAAATATGCATATAAATTAATATATTTTTTACAAATATGTAAATAAATGGTAAAGGAGGTTTTGTTCTGAAAATAAATGAAGACTTAAGGAATTATCTTGATAGTATAACATTAAATTACTCTATTACTATTACAGATACAAATAATATGATATATTCAAATAGCTTAAATAGTAACGAAGAAATTTCAAATAAGCTAAAAGAGCAGTTATATAAAATATATAATGATAAAAAAATAATGAAGTACTTCAAAGAAATAGATAAACTAGAAAAGAATAATATTGAATACTCACAAAATGTTATATTAAAAAAAGATCTTACAAAAAGCAAAATCATAGATTATGACTATCTAATACAAAAATTGGTATATACTCAGAATACAAATATACCAATTCTAAATTCAAAAAACTTAGAGGGATATTCTTTAAAATGCATAATTCCAATTAATAACGATTTTTTTAAAGGCTCTTTAATAATTCAGACAAATGAATATAAAATGTCATCAGAGATAAAGGAATCATTTTTCAGATTCTGTTATGGTTTGTTTTTTATAGTTCAAAACTATATTTTATATGGTAGTTATGAGCAATATAGATTATTTTAAAAAAGAGTAGCAAAGTCAATTTTATTTCATTAAATATACTATAAGGAGTTATATTTAATGAAAGGATGATACTTTTGTTTGAATTACTATCCGGAGCTCTTTTTAGTATATCAGCAAATATTGACAATATACCAATTGGGCTTTCTTATGGAGTTAAAAAAGTTCATATTTCTATATTAAAAAATATAATAATATGTATTTTTACTTCATGTGCAACTTTTTTATCTATGATTATTGGACAAAATATAGCTAATCTATTTGATATTAAAATCACAAATATGATAGGCTCTATTTTATTAATATTTTTAGGGATATTTCCTCTTTTTAAAAAATTTTACAAAATATGTAGAAATAATAAAAGATGCATTAAAGAAATAAAACAAAAAGAAGAGCAAAATAACAGTTACATAACTTTAAAAGAATTAATAGCTATAATACTTACACTATCATTAAATAATATTGCTGCTGGTATTGCTGCAAGCATCACAGGAGTTAATGTAATTTCTACAACTATTTGTACTTTTATATTTGGTTCAATATTCCTTTTTATTGGAAATAATCTAGGGAAAAAAATTAACAATAAATTAGTTGAGAAATATTCTGAAATAATTTCTTCCATTATTCTGATATTAATAGGAATTATGGAGTTATTCATATAAATAAGTGAACTTTTATTTTCTAAGTTCACTTATATTTTTATATTTAAATAATCTATCTAGAAGAAAATAAACTTCAAAGCACTTTATATATAGTACTCTGAAGTTTTAAATTTTTATTGGCAGGGGTGGAAGGAATCGAACCCTCCTCTGGAGTTTTGGAGACTCTTATTCTACCGATGAACTACACCCCTATATATATGTTACAACAAATATTGTAACATTATTTTTTTCTTTTTGCAATACTTTTTTATAATTTTATTAATTTAAATCCAGTATAATCACAACCAACCATTACATACTGCACTCCATCAATCATACCTTCTTTAATCAGCGAATGTGCAAAGCCATGTAAATGCCCATAAATACATTTTTTAACTCCGTATTCTTCTAGTATATTTTTAAAATTACCTGTAAAGGGTGGAAAATGCATAGCTACAAGAATATCTTTATCTATTCCTTTTTCTAAATAACTTGTTTTTATTTCCATTCCTTTATCAAGCGATATTCTAAGTCTTCCTTCTTCTCTTCTAATTATTTTTTTTTCAAGTTCTTTATCTTTACTTTCACATTCCTTTTTCTAAATAACTTCTTTTTATTTCCATACCTTTATCAAGTGATATTCTAAGCCTTCCTTCTTCTCTTCTAATTATTTTTTTTTCAAGTTCTTTATCTTTACTTTCAGTTTTTCCCCAACCTCTGGTACCACAAATAATATACTTTTCTGTATCAATTGCATCATTATACAGAACTTTTATTGTATTAAATCCATTTTCATTTAAAAAATTATTTACTTTAGTCTTTGTAGAAAAATAGTAATCATGATTGCCCTTTAATATAATTTTATTACCTTTTAATTTATTTATGAATTCGAAATCTTTAACTGTTTCCTTAAAAGTCATCCCCCATGAAATATCTCCAGGAATAATAATAACATCACCATCTAGAGCCACACTATTCCAATTTTCCTTAACCTTTTCTTCATAATTTTTCCATTTACTACCAAAGATATCCATTGGTTTATTTACTCCAAATGATAAATGTAAATCCGATATTCCATACACATTCATGTAACACTGTCCCCTTTATTTAAAAAAACTCTCTTCACTTACTTTATATGTAAGCCTATCCCAGTTTAAAACATATTCATCATATTTTTCTTTCATCTTTTTATCTTCTAAAATTTCAATATCCAAACTTTCTAAAAAATTACCTAATTCAATTTTTATAAGATCATGTTCTACATTTTCATCTATATCTTTGCTTAATTCAATTAAATATCCATATCCTACAACATAATCTAAATTAATAAAAATATCATAATCTAATTTAGCTTTACTTCTTGTTCTGTACCATTTCACACTAGTTTCATAACCAATAGATTTTAAAATATTTTCCATACTTTTTGAGTACTTACTTTCTATTTTAACATAATTTTCACCTGAGTCCAAACTGCAATATCTTTTGGTTTTCATAAATCTAAAATTATTATCGTTAAAAATGTAAATAATCTGTTTTTCTGTATGTAAAACATCATTATACTTCTCAATAAGTTCTTTATACTTATCTGCTTTTAAAAAAGTTCTAAGTGTAACTTTAGCCATTTTGTCTCCTCCATTAATTACATATCAATTTTTAGGTTTGCAACAGCGTTTAAATCCATTTTATCTTTTATATTGTAATATTTTCCAGCTTCATAATTATAACTTGCTGCCACCCCAACCATTGCTGCATTATCAGTACAATATTTAAGTCCTGGCATATATACTTTAAAGTTATTTTCATCTGCTTTCTGTTTAAGAAGTTCTCTAAGATAGCTATTTGCAGATACTCCACCTGCAAGTACAACTTCTTTTAAGTTCATATCTTTCATTACAGTAATAGTTGTGTCTACAAGTTCCTCACATACTGTTGTTTCAAAAGAACAAGCTAAATCTTCTTTTCTCAAATTTTCTCCTTCTTTATGTGCAAGGTTTATAACCGCAGTCTTTATTCCACTAAAACTAAAATCATAGTTATCAAATTTAGTTTTTGGAAGTTTATATGTATTTTTTCCACTACTTGCAAGTTTTGACACCTCTGGTCCACCAGGATATGGAAGGCCAAGAACTCTTGCAACTTTATCAAAAGCTTCACCAACAGCATCATCACGAGTTTTAGCTATCATTTTAAATTTAGTATAGTCCTCAACATATACTAAGCTTGTATGTCCACCTGAAACAACTAAAGATAAAAATGGTGGTTTTAATTCTGGATATGAAATATAATTTGCTGCAATATGTCCATGCATATGATTAGTTGGAACAATAGGTATATTAAGTGCATATGCAAGAGATTTTGCATATGCCACACCAACAAGTAACGCTCCAACAAGACCTGGTCCATATGTAACTCCAATATAATCAATATCTGAGAATGTTATATTAGCTGTATTAAGAGCTTCTTCTACAACAAATGGTATATTTGATATATGCTCTCTTGAAGCTATCTCAGGAACTACTCCACCATATTTTTTGTGTATATCTATTTGTGTCGATACTATATTAGCTAAAACTTCTCTTTTATCCTTAATAATAGCAACAGCTGTTTCATCACAGCTACTTTCTATACTTAAACAAATCATCTGATTATCTCCTTTATTACAACATAATAAATTTTGATAGAAGTCCAAGTACGAAACTTACAATTGGGCTTACTAATTTACTTCCTATCCCTGTAACTAAAATTACAAGTACAATTACAAAAGAATATTGTTCTATTTTATACATATACTCTCTTCCTTTTGCTGGTAAGAAAAAATACAATATTCTAGATCCATCAAATGGAGGAATTGGTATTAAATTAAATATTGCAAAAACAACATTAAATTGAATAGTAAGAATAAACATATTTAATATAATTGATCCTACCACAGAATTCATTGTTGGTAATATTACACCTGTTATAAGCAAAATTTTAAGTATTATAGTAAATAAAATAGCCATTATAATATTAGAAAAAGGACCTGCAAAAGCTGTTAATGCATTACCAGCTGCTTTATTTTTAAAGTTCCTATCATCAATCATTACAGGTTTTCCCCAACCAAATCCAAATAAAGCAATGCAGATAAATCCAGCTATATCAATATGTGAAAATGGATTTAACGTAAGCCTTCCCATAGCTTTTTGTGTCCTATCACCAAGTTTGTACGCTGTATATGCATGTGCAAATTCATGTACTGAAAGGCAAAATAAAAGTGCTGGTAAAGTATACAAAAAAGATATTAAGCCTTCTTTTGAAAAAATATTAAACAAACTAATCACTCCAATTTTATATGTGTATTATATCATTTTATTTAAAATATGTAAATAACTAGAAAAAGAAAAAGTAAGAACTATTTTAAACATAGTCCTTACTTATATAAACAATTTTACTTTCTTACAATTTTTCCATTACTATCTAGTGTAAACGCTGAGTTATCTTCAGCAATTTCAAACTTTCTTATTGCGCCAGAGTTATTTAATAATTTTAAATTCATATCTGATATATTTGTTAAACTAGATGGTATATACATTTTTGGTATACTTCTTGCTACTTGACTTGGGAATACAGCATAATCTATGA
>FR891277.1 GCA_000433755.1 Clostridium sp. CAG:465
ATAATAAAATTTATGCACTATATTTTTGTTGTGCAGAAAGATTTTATTAAGTGACCTAGAAGGTGGAATTGATATAAAAATCAAATTAAGTCCAAGGCTAGACGCTATTGACGGGGCATATGACCTTTTTGATATTGTGTAAAATTTTGGTAAGTATAAAACTTACCAAAATTTTTTCTTTAAATAACTTATAAATATATTGAAAAATGTAATAATAAAATATATAATTGTATGTGTAAAAAGTATATAAATATAATTAAAAGGTGATAAATTATGGGTGATAATATGAAATCAAAACAGGGAATTTCTTTAATAGTTTTAATTGTAACAATAATTGTAATGCTTATTCTTCTTTCAATAATTATAGTTAGTGTAAATAATGTATCCGGAAATTCTAAGCTTGCAGCTTTTGCAACAGATCTTTCTTCTGTTGAAGACTTAACTTCATCATATTACATGAAAAACAACAGCTTCCCTATAAAAGTTGAAGATTCTAAAAAAGAAGAAGATATGGTTATGAATCAAGGAGAATTGCTTTCAAGAGTTGGGGAAGAAAACAAGGATAAATTTATAGCTGAATTAAAATTAAATAATGATTATAATGATAAAAATGATAATTTAGGGGAATATTATCCAATTGATTTAAAGAAACTAGAAATTGAATCTACAAGTAGAGGTACAGAAGAAAAAGGTAATCTAAAGGATATATATGTTGTATCATATCCATCTATGAATGTATATTATCTTGCTGGAATAAAGGTAAAAAATGAAAAATATTTTTCACTTTCTTCAAAGCTAACAAATAAAGTAAAGTTAAATGATAATATGAGCTATCAAAGTGATAGTAGTACTTCTGTTCAAAGTATTGATGGAATTACTGTAAAAAAAATAACAAAAGGTTGGGCTAATAATATTGGCATTTATGTGCAAGCAAATTTAAAATCAGGTGAAGAGATATATTTAGAAGCAACAAATGTTCCAAAAAAGAAATTAGTTACAAATGAAGGAAACAATGAATTTAGTTTTGACGATTTGAGTCAGTTAAATGGTTTTACACAAGAGGAGAGCAATGCCTTCAAATCTTCTGATCAAAAAAGCAAAAAAATAACATTTATAAAACAAAAGGATGGAAATTTGTTAGGAAAAATAGATGTTGATATGTCAAATTATGAAACTACCTTACCAAGCTATATAATTGATTCATCAAATTTTTTGTATAAAGATGATTATAACATGGTCCCTATAAATGTTTCAGATGCAGATAGTGGTATAAAAGAAGTAAGATACGAATATTTATCAAAATATGATGGAAATGGTAATTTACAAAATTATTATCCAAATATAAACGAATATGATATTGACTATTTAAAGAGTAAGGGAAGAAGAGCTGTTGCTGATAAAAATGGAAATATTACTTTAAAAATAGATAAAGATATTCAAGGAATACAGTTAATTGTTATAGATAAAGCTGGAAATGTGTTATCTAAAAATGAAAATGGTACACTTTTAAAAATTGGTTTGTATAATGAAGATAATAACATGTACATTGGAATGGATGTAAGAGAAAACACAAAAAGTTTACTGTTATATAACTTAGTTTTTGTAAATAAAAATGGAGTATCAACTTTTGAAGTAAGTACAAGTTCTGATGGTATTAACTTTTCTAATGCAGCTACAACATCTGTAAATAGTTCTTCTAATGAA
This sequence comes from Clostridium sp. CAG:465, assembly GCA_000433755.1. Classification (GTDB taxonomy): domain Bacteria; phylum Bacillota; class Clostridia; order TANB77; family CAG-465; genus CAG-465. The sequence goes on from FR891277.1 coordinate 1,705, forward strand.
AAAATAAAAATAGTAGAGCAAAGACATGAAAATCCTGAAAATATAAAATATGTAAAAGTAACAGCAGTAGATAATTCTATATCTAAAAATAAATTTACTAGAATTTTTAAATTATCAAGTAATAATACTTTAGAAATAGGTAAAATAGCTAATGAAAATAAAACATTTAATCTAAAAAGTAGCGGTACATACTATAACCCTATTGTTCCAAAAGGTTTTGCGCCAATTAATGTTGGAAATGCAATATGGGGAAGCGCAGATGGATGGAATAATGGACTTGTTATAAAAGATGATAATGGAAATGAATTTGTTTGGATACCTGTTGAAAGTAGTAATGATACTGAATTTAATTCTAAATTTGTCACATATCCTTGGAATTTGAGTGAAGATGTGTTCTCAAAATATAAGGAGACACAAGGTGATGAATTAAATTTAATGAAAGAAAGTGTTAGGAAAAATGGAGGCTTCTATATTGCAAGATATGAGGCAGGTCTACCTAGTGGTGCAGATAGAACAAAGGTAGATGGAAGTATTTTACCTGTTTCTAAGGGAAATAATACTGTATGGGATACGCCAAATATAGTTGCAGTAAAAAAACTTTCAAGAGCGATGTATGTAAATACAAGTAAAATATCTGAATATGATTTACCTTCAAGTTTATCGAATAATACAGGAGTAGTTTCTACTTTAATATATGGAACTCAGTGGGATTTGGCAGTTAAATTTATAGAAAAAAATTATCCGGAATATATTCAAAATTCTTATGAATATGGTAACATAGGAACTGGAATTTTAAATAAAACAGGAGTAAACAGTAAGTATTGTCTAAAAAATATTTATGATATGTCAGGAAATTATGAGGAAATTACAATGGAACTCTATACTGATAATGATAAAGTAGTTACAAGAGGAAATTCTGCATTTACATCAAAAAATGGTGCATCGGTTTATTCACGCAGTGGAATTAGCAATAATATTGCTGTAACGTATAGTTTTAGGGTAGCATTATACATTAATAATTAAAATATAATAGGAGAAATTTATGTGGACAGAAAAACAAAAAGAAGCAATTGATAAAAGAAATAGTAATATATTAGTATCAGCATCTGCTGGGAGTGGAAAAACAGCAGTACTAGTTGAAAGAGTTATTAATCGTGTCATAGATGATAATGTGGATATTAATAAACTACTAATTGTAACATTTACGAATGCTTCTGCAAGTGAGTTAAAAGAAAGACTTTTAAAAAGAATATATGAGGCATTAGACAAAGATAAGTCTAATGCCTTTTTAAAAAGACAAATACAAAATATAAATATAGCAAATATAGAAACAATACATTCATTTTGTTTAAAATTAATACGTTCAAATTTTGATGTATTAGAGATTGATCCAAATATAAAAATAGTGGATGAATCATATTCTAATGTCTTAAAAATTAAGGCTATAAATAATGTACTAGAAAAGTTATACATTAAAGCAAATAAAGATGACTTGGAGAAGGAAAAATTATATAAATTTCTTGAATTATTTTCGTCAAAGGATGATAAACTAACAGAATATATTTTAAAAATATATTCATACATTAATAGCTTTTCCTATCCTTTTGATACGTTAAAAAGTAATATTGAAAAATACAATCAAAATTTAGATAATATAGACTTAGTAAAAACTGACTTTGGAAAAGAAATTTATGATGATGTTATCTCATCTTTAAATTTACTCCTTTTAGAAGGAAATAATAAATTAAAATTAATTGAAGCTAAAGAGGATTTTGTAAAGATATATGAAATATTAGATTCAGAAGTTACATATATAAAATCTATATTAGATAATGCAGACTCTTGGGACAAGTTATACACTATGCTTAATAATTTTTCCTTCTCTAGAATGAGTGCGTACAAAGGAGAAGATATTGATTTAAAAGAGGATGTGTTATATTTTAGAAATAAAATATTAAAAAAAGAAATAGAAGATTTGAAAAAGCAAGTATATGAAACTAGTAGTAATATTTTAAATGATAATAAAATAGCTTATGAATATGTTAGTTACATGTATGATATAATATTTGAATTTGATAAAAAATATAGTAAATTAAAACAAGATGCTGCTTTAATAGACTTTAATGACATTGAGCATTTAGCTCTAAAATTACTTGTAAAAAAAGATGAAAATGGTAATTATGAACTTACAGAAATAGCAAAACAAAAAAGAAGTGAATTTGAAGAGATATATACTGACGAATACCAAGACACAAGTATGGTTCAAGAAACTATTTTACAGGCTATTTCAAATAGTAATAATAGATTTATGGTAGGTGATGTAAAACAAAGTATATATAAATTTAGACAAGCAATGCCAGAGATTTTCAATGAAAAATACAAAAATTATGAAGTAAATAATGCTGATAGTAAAGGCAGTGTAAAAATTTTACTAAATAAAAACTTTAGAAGTAGAAAACAAGTAATAGATAGCATAAATAAAATATTTGAAAAGATAATGAGTGATAAGGTAGGAAATTGTAATTATTCTGAAAGTGAAAAATTAGAGTTTGGAGCAACTTTATATGAGGAAGACAAATCTTTAGACTATAGAGCAAAAATTAATGTAATAGATTTAAAAGATGAAGAAGAAAGTAACAAAGAAAATAATGATGGTGATGTGTATTTATCTGAACTTAAAAATTTTGAAATAGAAGCTAGAATGGTTTTAGAAGAGGTAAAAAATATTGTAGGAAAGTTTAATGTTTATGATGTAAAAGAAAAGAAGTTTCATAAAGCAAGATATAAAGATATAGTTATTCTTTTAAGAAGCATAAAAGATAAGGGAATGATACTAGAAAATGTATTAAAAGAAAATGGAATACCTGTATTTTGTGATGTTAGCTCTAGTATATTTGAAAGCGATGAGATAAAACTTGTTTTATCATTACTTAAGGTAATTGATAATCCTATCCAAGATGTGTATATGGTAAGTGTAATGTATAGTATAATTGGTAATTTTACTTTAGATGAAATGCTTGTAATTAAATCACTTGCTAATAATACATGTATGTATAATTCTCTTTATATCTCAAGAGATATATTAAAAGATAAGTTAAAAAATACGAACATAGAAGTTGACAATAAAATACTATTGCAAAAAATTGAATATTTTATAACATTCTTAGAAGAATATATAAATATAAAAAAGATATATTCCGTATCAAAAATCATTTTAAAATTGTATAAAGAAACAAATATATATAATGAATACTTACTTGAAAAAGATACAGCTAAAATGAAAAAAGCCAATCTTAACTATTTAGTAGACATAGCTATAAATTATGAAAATAATTTTGATGGTAGTTTATCTACATATTTAAAATATGTAGAAAGCTTAAAAGATAAAGTAGATAGTGGTAGTGCTACAGCAAAAATAATTTCTGAAAATGAAGATGTAGTAAGAATAATGACAATACACAAATCAAAGGGCCTTGAGTTTCCTGTCGTTATGTTATGTGATACAACAAGAAAATATAATATAAGGGATACATCAGATACTATAGTTATGGAAAGTAGTCTTGGAATAGGTGTAAATGTTGTAAAAGAGGATTTAAATATAACATATCCATCTGTTATAAAACAAGCTATAAAAAATAAAATAGTAAAGGATAGCAAATCTGAAGAATTAAGAATGCTTTACGTTGCACTTACTCGTGCTAAAGAAAAACTTATAATATTTGGTACATTAAATGATTACGAAAAGTTTATTCAAAATCAAAAAATAAGTATAGAAAATGGTAAGGTAAATTACAAAATTGTAGAAAAAAATAGTGATTATTTTTCAAATATTTTACTTGCTATTTCAACTCTTAATGATAGTGAAAAAAATGAGTATTTTGATGTAAATATACTAAATAAAAGCAAAGTAATAGAAAGTATAAAATTAAAAGATAAAAATGAAAGAGATACTAAAAATTTAAGCTTAAAAATGAATATAGAAAACTTTTTAAATGGAAAAGATGTTGATAATGTAAAAGTAAAGGAACTATCATCTATTATAGAAAATAATCTTGATTTTAAATATAAATATTTAGATGATGTTAATTTACAATCAAGAGTTAGTGTAAGTGAGTTAAAAAGAAAAGAAAATAATATAGATGTTGAGGAATACTCATTTGAAATTCCAGAATGTATAAATGAAAATAAAATACAAAGTGGAGCAAATTATGGTACAACAATGCATAAAATGCTTATGTATATTGATTATAATAAAATTAGTACTAAAGAGGATTTACAAAAATATATTGAAAATTTAATTTCTGATAATGTAGTAAAAAAAGAAAGTATAACTTCTGATATGATTAGAAAAATATATAAATTTTTAAATTCTAAAATTGGTAAAGAATTAAAAGAATGTAAAAAAATAAATAAAGAAAAGGAGTTTATACTTGTAGATAGTAAAATCTCAAATAGTCAAATACAAGGTATTATAGATTTATATTATATAAATCAAAATGGAAATATTACACTTGTTGATTTTAAAACAGACAATTTGGAAGAAGAGGAAATGTTTATACAAAAATATAATATACAACTTGATATATATAAGAGAGCTCTTGAAAAATTAACAGGAATTAGTGTTGAAAAAACATATATATATTCATTTAAATTAGGAAAGGAAATAGAGATAAAATATGAGTGATTATAATAATAAAGATTTGATTCATATAAAAAATGGAGATTTTGAATGCCTAAAATTTAGAATATTAGAAAAATATAGTGATAAAATAACTCATATGATAACATTAAGACATGGTGGAGTAAGTAATGGAGTATATAGTAGTTTAAATATTAGAACTGTTGGTAAAGATAATATAAAAAACGTATATAAAAATTTAGATATAATGTGCGAAAATATGAAAATAAAAAGAGATGATGTGTATAAAGCAAAGCAAAATCACACTGATAATATTTTAATTTTAGATAATGATAATAAAAAAGAGTATAATTTTAATAATTTATCAGAGGAGTGTTATGATGGCTATATAACAAATAAAAGTAATATAAATACTCTAGTAACTACTGCTGACTGTAATCCAATAATTATATATGACCCTGTAAATAATATATTTGCAAATGTTCATAGTGGATGGAAGGGAACATTAAAAAGAATATCCAAAAAGGCTGCAGTGATTATGCATGATAAATTTAATTCTAAATTTGAAGATATGATTGTATGTATTGGACCTTCAATTAGAAAATGTTGCTTTACAAGCTTAGAAGATGAATTCAAAGATAAATTTGTAGAGGTATTTCATAATGAAGATGAATATATAACAAAAGATAAAGATGGAAAATACCATTTTGATCTTATATATGTAATAAAAAATGATTTAGAAAAGCTTGGAATAAAAGAGGAAAATATAAAAGTGGCAAATATATGTACATGTTGCAATGAAGAAGATTTTTATTCCTTTAGGAAAGCTACAATGAGAAATGATGATGATTACGCAACATTTGCTACTATTGTTGAATTAATTTAAAAGTTGCACAGCAAAATAGCTAAAAGTTGCACAATGAAATAGTTAAAATTTGCACAATAAAGTGATAAAAAATTGCACAATGTGTTGAAAAAATCTAAAAAATATGTTAATCTATATATAGAGGTGATAAAATGCCATTAACAAAAGCAGGCTACAAAAAGAGATTAGTTGATAAAGAAATAGAAGAAAATTTGAAAATTTTTGGTGCATTAAGTATTGAAGGACCTAAATGGTGTGGAAAAACGTGGACAGCGCTTAATCATTCAAATAGCGTAGCCTTTTTAAATAATACAGAGGATAATTTTAGAGAAAAACACTTAGCTGAAATGGACGTAAACTTAGTATTAAATAAGGAATTTCCTGAAACAATTGATGAGTGGCAGGAAGTCCCTTCAATTTGGGATGCAGTTAGATTTAAGTGTGATCAAGATAAAAATAAAGGAAAATATATTTTGACAGGTTCAGCTACTCCTGTAACAGATAAAATACACCATTCAGGTGCTGGAAGAATATGCAAAATAAAAATGTATACTATGTCATTATATGAATCTGGGGAATCTAGTGGTGATGTTTCGCTTTCAGAGTTATTTAAGGGGAAATTTACGAATAAATTAGTTGAAAAAACAGAATTTAATAAATTAGCTGATCTGATTGTTAGAGGAGGATGGCCTGAGGTTATCGATCTGGATACAAAATCTGCTATGAAAGTAACAAGAAGTTATATTGATGCAGTATTAGATAAGGATATTATTGAAATTGATAATATAAAAAGAGATAAAAATAAAATGGAAATGTTACTTAGATCTCTTGCAAGAAATGAAAGTTCTATTTCAAGTAACAGTGTTCTTGTTAAAGATATATGTGAGTCTTCGGATGAAAATGAATTAATGATTAGTAGAAACACTGTATCTGATTATTTAAATGTCTTAAATAGATTACACTTGATTGAAAATCAAGACTCATTTATGTATAAAATTCGTTCAAGATCAAATGTTGGAAAAAATCCTAAAAGGCATTTTACTGATCCATCTTTAGGATGTGCAGCACTTAATATAACACCTGAAAAGCTAATGAATGATTTAAATACGTTTGGGTTATATTTTGAAGCGTTATGTGAGAGGGATTTGAGGATATATGCTCAAAATATAGGAGCAAAATTATATCATTATAGAGATAATGTTTCTGGATTGGAAGTAGATTCAATAATTGAATTATCTGATGGTGAATACGGTGCTATAGAAATAAAACTAGGCTCAAATATGGAAGAGGAAGCAGCAGATAATTTGAAGAAATTTTATAACTTAGCTGAAGTAAAACCTAAATTTATGTGTATTATTTGTGGGTTATATAATGCTGTTGTAAAAAGAAAAGATGGAATTTACGTTTTACCTATTACAGCATTAAAACCATAAAAAATATAAAATAATCCTATTTACAAAACTAGACAGTAAATTAGACTGTCTAGTTATTTTTTTATTGCTAAAAAAATGATATAATTATATATATGGCAAAGATAATAAAATATATAAAAAATCATAAAATAATAACAGTAATTTTTAGCATATTACTTATTTTATTTAGTGTAATTTTTAAAGTATATAAATTTAATTATAAATACAAAATTACAGAAAATACTAGTAGAATTGAAGTGGTTGTAAAAGAAATAAATAGTGTAAGTGAAGATAAGATATCATATTTAGTAGGATATAATCGGTGATAAATTTTTACTAAATATTTACAAAAATAAATATTCAAAATCAGATATAAATCAAAATTTAAGCAAGTATGCAGGGTATAAATATGGAGATAAATTAAGCTTAAGAGGAAAAATAAGTGTTCCAGAAAAACTAGGAAATCCTTATGAATTTGATTACAAAAAATATTTAAACTCAAAAAACATTATAGGAACAATAACTACCTATGATGTAAAATTGTGCGATGTTAAAACAGCAAATATATTTGTAAAAATAATATTAAATTTTAAAGATAGAATATCAAATAATTTAGCAAGGGTAATGCCTAAAAGAGAATATAACTTATTTAAAAGTATGTTATACTCAGATGATAAATTCTTAGATGAGGATATTAAAGAAAATTTTGAAAAAAGTGGACTTAGTCACCTTTTGGCAGTATCTGGTTCTAATATAGCGATACTCATGTTTGTTGTATCATATATTGTAAAAAAACTAAATAAACAAACTTCAGTGATTTTTTGTATTATTGTAACCTTTGTGTTTTGTGTATTTTGTTCATTTGAACTTTCGATTGTAAGAGCAAGTCTTTTTTTGGTAATAACTAATATTTCAAAAAAACATGAAAAGAACATTAATACATATTTTAAAATTTTTCTTTCTTTTTATTTTATACTAATATATAACCCTTTTTGTATATTTAACATTGGACTTTTAATGTCATACATATCAGTAATTTCAATAGTTATGTTTCAAACTCAAATCTTAAGTTTTATTGATAATAGAGTAAAAAAATTACTAAGAATACAATATACCAAACCATATAAATTAAAAAAATTAGTATATAACATTTTTTGCTTTTTTACATTTCCATTTTCTATTACTTTAGCAGTGCAGTTTTTACTTTTTCCAATTCAAATATATTTTTTCAATTCATTTTATATTTCAAGTTTTATTTCAAATATAATAATTTCATATATAGATAATATATTTGGAATAATTGGCTTTTTAACTATTCTTTTGTCATTTATTCCATACGTATTTGAAATTTTGGCAAATACAACATTCATTATTCTTAGAGTCATTATTTATATTTCTAGTTTCTTTGCTTGCTTTTCAGAATTTAATATAAAACTTGCATCCCCAGATATCATAACCATAATTTTATACTATTTTCTAGTTTTAAGCATTAATTATAGCAAATATTTAAGTCTAGTTTTTAAGATAAAATTTAGAAAAATTATATCTAACATTTTAAGTTTTGGTTATATTTTAGTAATTTTATATATTCAAATATTTTATGTATATACTAATTATTATTCAAATTATGCTATATATTTTAATGTCGAACAGGGAAATATGGCATTTATTAGGTATAAAGGTACAAATATTGTAGTTGACATGGGATCTACCAAGGAAAATTTAGCTTCAAGTATTCTTTTAAACTATTTAAAAAAGAAAAATATTACAAAAATAGATGCAGTACTTCTTACACATTTTCATACAGATCATATAAATGGTTTAAGTGAAGAGTTATTAAGTAGCATTAATGTTTCAAGGGTAATATATTCGGTTCCAAAGGAAGAACAAAAAGAGTATTATGAATGTATAAAAATATTGAATAAAAATAATGTTGCAAAAGTTGAAGTAACAAGAAATGATGAAATAATTTTAGGAAAAATAAAAATTAAAATATTAAGTCCAGATATAAATATAAAAATTAAAGATGAAGATGTAGCAAATGCAAATAGCATTGTTGCAACTGTTATAGCTGGAAACAAAAATCTAATGTTTATGGGAGATGCTACTAAAAAAACAGAGGAAAACATTTTAAAAGATATTAAATTATTACCAAGTAAAATTGATGTATATCAGGTTGGACATCATGGCTCAAAAACTTCAAGTAGTGATAAATTTATTGAAAATCTAAATATAAAAGTAGGATTAATATCATCTAAGAAAAAAATATACAATCATCCGTCAGAAGATACACTAAAAACATTCAAAAATCATAATATACAAATAAAAATAACTGAAAAAAATGGGGCATATAAAATTAAAATTTAAAATTGGTATAAATTTCTATTTTTTACAGATTATAATAAAAAGGTGATGATATGAAAAAAAATATTTTGTATAGATTTTTAGTGTTTATTGTATTTGTATTTTGTTTAAGTCTTGGAATATATGTAGGTTTTAAGTATACAAAAAATGATGAAAATCTAACTGATTATACAGAAACTACAGCAGAAGAAGAGAAAATAAAAAATGACGATACAACACCAGTAAGCACTAAGACATATGATATTGAAGTTATATATAAAGATGAGTATATAAAGTGTGGTCATGTTATAGAAAATAAAAACATTATATATGGAACAACAATAGAGAAGGTAAAAGATGAAGAAAATAATAAACAAAAGAATAATGGAAATATATATGAAATAGAAGAAGAAAGTGATGAGAAGATTGTATACTCTAGAAAAATAGAACAAAATTGCCCAAATCATTTTTTAGTAAAATTAGAAAATGATGAGATTGTAATATCTAATATAGTAGATGAGAGTGCAACAATGGTATATAAAAAAATAAAAGTTGATTCGGAAATATTAAATCCAGAAATGTTAGAGGAACTAAATCAAGGAATAAAGGCTAATAGTAAAGAAGAACTAAATTTAATTATTGAGGATATTGAAAGTTGATATTGACAGGTGTTCAAAAAAATGGTATAATATGATTGTTAGTTAATAAAAAACCATAATTATAAATTAAGAAGGGGAGATAAAATTATGTTATTTTTTCATTTAGTTAGTCCGTCAGATGATTTTATCATAGTACCAGATGAAATTGTACTTGCTGATACTAGCAAGAAACGGATTGTAAAATCTATTTCTTTTATAGGAGCGGTAATTGAAATTTACTATAAAAAATTAAAAAGACTTTATCCTTATGGAAATAGTTTTTCTACAGACAGCGCATCGATTATTGAACTTAACGAGCCGATTTATCATTTTGGAAAGAAATTTTATACTTATGAGGGAGATGAGTTCAAAGAAATTGGGAATTTAAAAATTAAAACCAAAAATGAATTTAAAGTTCAGAAAGGCTGTAAGTACAGAATTTTTGAAGTACAAATTGAAAGCGATACAAAGTCAGGTATTGAATATATGGTTGAACCAAAATAATCAAAATGACACCAATTAATTTGGTGTCATTTCTCTTACTAGGATATAACAACTTTATTATCCTTAATATCTATAGTATATTTTTTATTTTCCTTAATTTCACCTTTTATAAGCTTAATTGCAATTTCATCTTCAATGTATTTTTGAATTGCTCTTTTTAAAGGTCTTGCTCCAAATTTATCGTTATATCCTTGTTTAGCAATAAATTTAGTTACATTTTCTGTGTAATCAAATAAAATTTTTCTTTTTTTAGTTTCTTCTTGTAATTCTTTTAGTAGTATATCAGAAATTACTAGTATATTATCAAAAGATAATTTGTTAAATACAATTGTATCATCAATTCTATTTAAAAATTCAGGTGAGAAAAATTCTTTTAATGCAGAATTTGCATTATTTTTTAACATATCATCTGCAATATTTAAATTTGCAAATCCAAATCCTTCATTTTTAAAATTAGTACCAAGATTTGATGTTAAAATAATAATAGTATGTTTAAAGGAAACACTTCTTCCTTGTGAATCTGTAAGTTTTCCGTCATCAAGTATTTGAAGTAGAAGATTATATACACTATGATGAGCTTTTTCAACTTCATCAAATAAAACAATACTATATGGATTTCTTCTTACTTTTTCTGTAAGTCTACCAGCTTCATCATAGCCAACATATCCAGGTGGAGAACCAATAAGTTTTGAAACACTGTGTTCTTCCATATATTCAGACATGTCAAGCTTTATAACAGCTTCTTCATTATCAAATAATTCATAAGCTAAAGCTTTAACCAAGGCAGTTTTACCAACACCTGTAGGTCCAACAAATATAAAAGATGGGGGACGTTCAGTTGTACGAATATTTGCTCTTTTTCTTAAAATAGCATTTGATAATGCTTCAATTGCAGCGTCTTGGCCGATTATTTTTTTACTCAAATTTGATTTTAAATTTAAAAGTTTTTCTGTTTCTGCAGTTTTAATTCTTGAAACAGGTATTTTTGTCCAAAGCTCAATTACATCAGCCAGATTATCAAAACTTACAATTCTTGGCTTTAGTTTTTTTTGTAATTTTTCAAGTTCACTTTGAAGTTTGCATTTATTTGCTTTTAATTTAGCTGCTTTTTCAAAAGAGGACATATCACTTTCTTCATTTTTATCATTTTCCTTTGTACTATCTAAAATATCTTCTAGTTCTTGTTCCTCTTCTTCAATATTAGAGATTTCATTTTCAATTTTTTCTATTTTGGCTAAAGTTATATCATCAAGATTTACTCTTGCACAAGCCTCATCAAGTAAGTCAATAGCTTTATCTGGTAGAAATCTATCATGTATGTACTTATCTGATAGTTCAACAACACTCTTTAGTACATCATCTGGAATTACTACTTTATGAAAACTTTCATAATATTCTTTAGTACCTTTTAAAATATTAAAACATTCTTCAGGAGTTGGTTCATCAACAAGTATTGGTTGAAATCGTCTTTCTAGAGCACTATCTTTTTCAATGTATTGTCTATATTCTTTTAAGGTTGTTGCACCAATAAGTTGAACAGTACCATTAGCAAGAGCAGGTTTTAACATATTTGCTGCATTCATTGAGTTGTCATGTTCAAGTCCACCAACAATATTGTGTACCTCATCAATAGCAAGTATGATGTTACCAAGTGATTTACATTCATCAATCATACCCTTAATTCTTGATTCAAATTGTCCTCTAAATTGTGTGCCAGCTACAAGAGAAGTCATATCTACAAGGTATACTTCTTTATTTATTAGTTTACCTGGAACTTCACCTTTTGCAATTGCAATAGCAAGTGCATTTACAATAGCAGTTTTACCAACACCAGGTTCACCTATAAGTGCAGGATTATTTTTACTTCTTCTATTTAGAATTTGAATCATTCTTTGAAGTTCTTTTTCTCTACCAATTACCTTGTCTAATTTACCATTTCTTGCTTTCTCTGTTAAATTTTCACCAAATGTATCTAAATATTTAGTCTTTTTATTTTTCTTTTTTCTCTTTTCTTTCTCTTTATTATTATTTTTTTCACTATTTAAATTATTTGAGTTATCCTCTTTTTTATTACTAAAAGGCGAAATATTAAACATGTTAGAAAGGTTAAAAAAGTTTCCTTTTTTTTCATTATCTCCATCATCATCTTCACTTTGATCATTTAAAGCTTCATCAATTGGTAAACCATCCATTCCACCCATATTATTAAACATGTCACTAAATTGATTTGACATTTCTTCCATTTCTTCTTCTGACATGTTTGAAATTTCTTTTACAATATTAGATAAAGGGTCAATTCCTTGCTTTTTTGCACATTCAAGACATAATCCTTTAACTTTACCTGTAGATTTACCTTCTTTATCTAAACTATTTATAAACACTACTGCCATATTTTTTTTACATACTGAACATAGCATAAAATTAATCTCCTCCTATAATTTATTATATATGCAATACTTTTATTATTAGCATATAACACGTGAAAGTATATCATATTTTATCAGTCATTACAATATTTTTAATTTAAATTTGTTTATATATATTAAAATTGGTGTTACTATTCAGACTAGGTAGAATTTCGAAATTATAACAGTGCGTCAACGTGGTGTTACAAGACGCTTTGAAATAATTATTATAAGTAAAAAAACTACAAACTTAAGTTTATTATGCATATTATAATATAAATAATAAACTAATTTTGTGCTTTTAACTAGTCATAGTCTGAATAGTAACAAATTATTCATAAAAATTATTTATGTAGTATTGCATTTTTTTTTTTTTTAGTGTATACTGGGTGTGTTAATAATATATACAAATATGTTATACAAAAGAAAGAGAGGAAAAAGATATATGAAAAAAGATGAAAAAATAGAACAAAAGGGTAGTTTTACAAAACTAATTCATAAAAAAGGTATATCATTAATAGTGTTAATTGTAACAATAATAGTAATAATAATACTTGCAGCAGCAGTTATTTTAACAATAACAAAAAACAACCCAGTATCAAGTGCAAAAGAGGCAACATTTAAGGAAGATATGGCAAATATACAAGATGAATTATCAATGTA
>FR891278.1 GCA_000433755.1 Clostridium sp. CAG:465
AAAGTTTGAAACAACTTGAAAAAGAAAAGAGCAAAAAGTTAGAAGTACTCTAAATATTTAAGAAAATAATTAATTTTAGCCGAAAAAAGAGATATAATAAAACTCTTTATTAGAGTATTACTATATCTCACCTTTATACATATAAATATATATTATTTTTTAAGATAGATTGTTTTACTTGGATATGCAAGTCCCACTCTTTGTTTATTTAAAATATCCATAATTTTGAAATTAATATTTTCAGATGTTGCAAGGTAATCATCAAGATTAAGTGCATCAGTATATACATATACAAGTAAATTATATCCATTTTCAGTAACCTTATCAAATCTAACCATTATATTATCATTTAAAATTCTTGGATGTTCTTCTAACATTTTTATTATTTCATTTTCTATATCGCACACTTTTTTTAATGGTGTTGAAAGTTCAAGTTCAAAATTTTCCTTGTACCTTCTTTTTTTCATTTTACTCCAGTTTATTAGAGCATCATTTGTAATAGTGGAATTTGGAATTGTTACAATTGAGTTTTCAAAAGTTCTGATTCTTGTACTTCTAAATGTTATATCTTCAACAGTTCCTTCAAATTTTGTTGTTTCAATCCAATCACCAATTTTAAAAGGTTTATCCCATAAAATAACAATTCCTCCAAATATATTTTTTGCAGCGTCTTGTGCTGCAAGTGCTACTACAACTCCACTAAGTCCAAGTCCTGCAAGCAAACCATTTAAATCGTATCCAAGTTCACTAACAATGATAAATGCTGTTATTATATATATCAAACCTCTAAGAATTTTTACTATAAAATTTACAAATGTTTCATCTTTTCTTCCACTAAGTTTAAAATTTATTTGTTTAAACAAAGGTGATTTTGGTGTAATACAATTTGCTAAACCAATTGATATTGTTATAATAACTAAAATTCTAAATACTTTTGTTATTAGAGCAGTTATATCTTGAGGTAAATTTAAAAATCTAAGTCCAAGATATGCACCAAGAAGTGGGAAAAAAATATTTAAAGTACGGTATAAAGCATTTTGTTTTAACTTACTTTTATTTTTTTCCTTAATTTTAAATAGTTTAGATACAACATATGACAGAGTACCACTAAAAAGTTTAAAAAGAAGAAATATAAGTATTGCTATTAAAATATCTATTATGGTGTTCATATTTATATTTTTAAACCATTCTATAATTTCATTTATTTTATCCATTGTAACCTCCTATATTTAGATTTCAACTCCATTGAAAAAAGATATAAACTGATATTTTGTAAGTTTACCTTTATGGAAATTAATTATTTTTCCTTCCTTGTCTAACAGATATGAACTTGGAATTCCATTTGAACCAGGATCAATATTTTCTCTAATTGTTTTTTCAGGGTCTAATATGACAAACCAATTATATCCATTTTCTTCTAAATAATTTTTAACCTCATCTTTATTATCGTCATGAGATACTACAATAATTGATTTATACGGATTATCCTTTATATATTCATTTAAATCGTTAGATTCTTCAACACAGTAATGGCACCAAGTTGCCCAAAATATAATTAAAGTATTATCTTTATCATTTAGATTGTTATATAGATTTTTGTCTTCAGTTATAACATAGCTTTTTCTTGATTTTGCAATTGACATATTTGAGTTTTGTTTTATAATATCAGTTTTAAAATATATAAATAGAAAAGCTGCTAATAATATTAGTATAAAAAAAATAATACATATTAATATAATAAATTTTTTTTTCATGTCTTTTTCACCAACTTTATTAAACATCTTAATTATATATCATAATAAAATAAAAGACAATAATATTTTATTTATATTGAAAAAAAAGTCATAATATTATATAATAGATAGTACATAAGATAATACTAGGAGGTAGAATATGCTAAAGTTATATAACACATTAACAAGAAAAAAGGAAGAATTTGTTCCTTTAAAAAAAGGAACAGTAAAAATGTATTCATGTGGACCTACTGTATACAATTATGCACATATTGGAAATATGAGAGCATATATTTTTATGGACACATTAAGAAAAGTATTAAAGTACAATGGGTATAAAGTTAAGCATGTAATGAATATAACTGATGTTGGTCATTTAGTATCTGACGCTGATGAGGGAGAAGATAAAATGGCTAAAACAGCTAGAATTGAAAATAGATCTGTTTATGAAATAGCAAAAGAGTATACTGATGCTTTTATGAAAGATATAAAGGCTTTAAATATTGATACACCAGAACATATTGCAAAAGCAACAGAACATATTCGTGAGATGGAAATCTATGTAAATGATATAGTAAAAAATGGGTATGCATATGAAACATCAAAGGGTGTTTATTTTGATACTTCTAAGCTTCCAAATTATGGAAAAATGTTATCAAATAATAACATTGATGATTTAAAAGCAGGAGCAAGAGTTGAAGTTGATACAGAAAAAAGAAATCCTCAAGACTTTGCACTTTGGATAAAGGCCCCAAAAGAACATATTATGAAGTGGAATAGTAAGTGGGGGCTATGCTATCCAGGTTGGCACATTGAATGTAGTGCTATGTCAAGGAAATATTTAGGAGATAAATTTGATATTCATACAGGTGGAGTTGATCATATTCCAATACATCATGAAAATGAAATAGCACAATCAATAGGGGCTACTGGTCATAATCTTGCAAATTATTGGATGCATGTGGAATTTCTTCTAATTGATGGTGGAAAAATGTCTAAGAGTTTGGGAAATGTGTATACTCTTAATGATTTAAAAGCTAAAGGAATAGATGCCTTAAGTTATAGATATTTTACATATTCTTCTCATTACAGAAATAAATTAAACTTTACTTGGGACGCTATAAAATCTGCTAAGAATTCCTTAAATAAACTTAGAGATATGATAGCTTTACACAAAGATGTAAATAAAAAAATAGATAAAAATATTATATCAAAATATGAGGAACAATTCTTAGATGCAATAAATGATGATATGAATATGCCTGTTGCAATTTCAATAGTATGGGAAATTGCAAAGGAAAAAGAAAAATCTAATGATTTTTATGAATTAATAAAAAAATTCGATAGTGTATTATCTCTTGATTTAGATAAAAATGATAAAGAGGATATTAATATTCCAGAAGATATTAAATTAATATTAAATGAAAGAAAAGATGCAAGAGAAAATAAAAATTTTGCAAAATCTGACGAACTTCGCGATAAGCTAAAAGAGTTAGGATATATTGTAAAAGATACGAAAGATGGTCAAATAATAGAGAAAGTGTAGGGATAAAAATGCCAATTTTAGATTTAAATAACAAAGAGGAGTTAAAGAGGTATAATGAACATATAAAAAGTTGTAAATATACTAGACTTACTCAAGTAATTGAGTGGTCAAAAGTTAAAGAAAATTGGAAAAGTGAAATTGTATATTTAGAAGAAAATGGCAAAATAACAGCTTCTATGTTGCTTTTAATTCAAAGTATGAGAGTAGCAGGATATAATATAATGTACGCACCTCGTGGTCCTGTATGTGATGTTAATGATATAGATACAGTAAAAAAATTAATTAATGAAGCTACACCTCTTGTAAAAAAGTATAAAGCTGCTATGTTAAAATTTGATCCTCAAGTAGAATATTCTGATAAATTAAACAAATTATATATTTCTAATGGCTTTAAAACATCTGGAATTAATCCAGATCATGACGAATTAATACAACCAGTTCATGAAGCAGTACTTAATGTTAAGAACAAATCGTATGATGAACTTATGAAAAATTTTGCTGAAAAAACTAGATATAATATACGTTTATCTGCAAGAAAAGGTGTTACCGTAAGACATTCTCACACAGAAGAGGATTTAAAAGTTTTCTATCATTTATATGAAATTACTACAAAAAGAGATAAAATTGGAAAAAGAGCATATGAATATTTTAAAAATATGCTTAATGCATATGATGAAAACCATTTAAGAGTATATATTGCAAGTGCACAAGGAGAGGATTTGTCGGCTGCTATTGCTATTACATATGGAGAGGAAATGTTCTATTTATATGGAGCAAGTAGTAATGAAAAAAGAAATCTTATGCCAAATTATGCAATGCAATCTGAAATGATAAAATGGGCAATTGAAAAAGGTTGTAGTTTATATAATTTTGGTGGAATACTTCATTTAGAAAAAAATAATGGATTATATAAATTTAAAGTTGGATTTTGTAAAGAAAGTGGAATTACAAATTACATAGGTGAAATTGATAAGGTATATAACAAAACTATGTATTTTGCATATAGAAACATACTTCCAATTTTAAAGAAAATAAGAAGAGGCATTAGAAAAATATTAAAAAGAGCATAATTTAAAAATGAATATATATATAGCAATACTCATATACTAACAATATAGGAGTATTGTTTTATGGAAAATGGAAATAAGTATGAAGCAAATAGAAAAGAAATAAATATAAAAGAAGAAAAAATGAAAGATATTAAATTACAAAAGATGCTATATATTGCAGGATTTTTTGTAATCTCAGCTATAGGTACACTTCTTCATTTTGCATATAATTTTTGTGGAGAAAATATTTTTATTGCACCATTTAGTGCTGTAAATGAAAGCGTTTGGGAGCATTTAAAAATAGCAGTTATGCCAATGTTTATTTGGACATTTATAGAGTTTATAACACTAAAATTTAGAAGAGAAAATTTATGGTCTTCACTTCTTGTAAAATTAATTACAACTATGTTTGTTATAACCTTTTCATTTTATGCTTATACTTTTGTTATAGGAACTCATATTTTATTGGTAGATATATTAATTTTTTATGTTGCAATTTTAATTGCTCAGATTTTAGGATATAAAGAGGTTACAAGTAAAAATATTAATATAAAATACGAAGAAATATCCAAATATTTAGTTATAGCAATATTTATTATGTTTGTCGTTTTTACATTTTTTCCACCAAGAATAGATATTTTTAAAGATGAGGTAACAAGCACTTATGGAGTGTTTGAATTTAAATAGAAAAGGGGTTATATTATGGCAAAACAAGTATGGAAACCAGCAGTAATTTTAAATCCGGTTCCAGTAGTTTTAGTTACATCTTCAGATGGTACAAAAGATAATGTTTTTACTGTTGCATGGACTGGTACAATATGTTCTGATCCAGCAATGACATATATATCAGTAAGAAAAGAAAGATTTTCATATGATATTATAAAAGAATCAGGAGAATTTTGTATTAATCTTGTACCTGAGGGACTTGCATATGCTACAGACTATTGTGGAGTAAAATCAGGTAGAAAAGAAGATAAATTTAAATCAATGAATTTGACTAAAGAAAAAGCTAGTGTTATACATGCACCATTAATTAAAGAAAGTCCAGTGAATATAGAGTGTAAAGTTACAGAAATAAAAGAACTTGGATCACATGATATGTTCTTGGCAAAAGTAGTTTCTGTCAATGTTGATGACAAATACATAGATGAAAAAGGCAAATTCGATCTTTCAAAATGTAATTTAATTTCATATTCTCATGGTGAGTACTTTAAATTAGGAGAAAAAATAGGAAAATTTGGATTTTCAGTAAAAAAAGCTTGACAAGACATAAAAAATTATGTATAATATAGACACTTAATAAACGGTATTTTATGGAATAATTTCTTTTTTGATTTAACTCATACTTTTTAGTATGATTAAATATATACTGGCTGTGATGAATTATTATCTTTTCAGATTGTTTTTCCATAGTATCCCTTCTTCTCAACATTAAGAAATTTATTTATTACAGCTATATATGGAATGTATTTAAGGCTCACAACCTTACATTCTAAGTATCCTTCTAAAATATGGGAAAAATGCAGTCATTAGTTTGATTGCATTTTTTCTTTGTATAATAAAATTACTATTTACAAAACATAAAAATAGGTGATTATATGAAAATGAAAAATATAGAGGTTGAGGTATTAGAAAGAATATATGAAAATTTACTTATGATAAAAGAAACAATAGTAAGAGTTATTAAAATTCAGGATATTGATAAAGAGCTAAATATTTGTCTAAAAGATATTTTAAATTTATATCAAAGGTTAATATATTCGGTTATTGGAATGATAAAAAATAGAAATAAAAATAAAGGGGAAAAGGATATAGGTTTAGCAAATAAAATGGCGACATATATGAGTGTTAAAATAAATTTAAAAAAATGTGATAATATAAATCAAGTATTAAATATTGTTAAGCAAGATATTTTAATTAGAAATGAAGAAATTAAGGATATCATAAAAGAATATACTAAAATTAGTAAAACAATAATTAATCTTTGTGATAGAATAGATAGTGTAAATAAAAAATGTATTGAAACTATAGAAAGAGGAATGTGTATAAAAAAGGAATATCATTGATAGTATTAATTGTAACAATAATTAAGAATAATTCAAGAAATCTAAATGTATTAACATTATATGGCTCAACAAATTTTGAAAGTTTAACTATATGTAGATTTTTAGTGATGAAAAAATAAATATGTAAACTAAAAAATATGTTACTATTCAGAGTATAATTAACAACCAAAAATATAAAATCAATTTCTATTAGCAATATAATATATAAAAAAATTATAAATAATTATTGGGACTATAATTAACAACCAAAAATATAAAATCAATTCCTATTAGCAATATAATATATAAAAAAAGGTTAATTGCAAAAGTAAATTCTAGTTTGAAATACAAGACTAAATTCTAGTTTTAAGCAAAATCTAGAATTTACTTTTAAACTTAAAAAATATATATATAAATTATAAATAATTATTGAAAAAAGTTTAAATATACAATATAATAAAAGTACGTACTAGTTCTATGTATAAAAACTAAAGAAAGAGGAAAGTACGTACTAGTTCTATGTATAAAAACAAAAGAAAGAGAGGAAAAAGATATATGAAAGAAGTAGAAAAAGAAAAGCAAAAAGATAATTTTACAAAACTAACTCATAAAAGAGGTATATCACTAATAGTGTTAATTGTAACTATAATAGTAATAATAATACTTGCAGCAGCAGTTATTTTAACAATAACAAAAAATAACCCAGTATCAAGTGCAAAAGAAGCAACATTTAAAGAAGATATGATAAGTATACAAGATGAATTATCAATGTATTTATCAAAAAAATATACTGATAATCCAACAAGTTTTGATAAATCAAGTGTTAATCTATCTGGAGATAGTATGGTAACAGAGTTACCTAGTACAAAGAAGTATAAAGATAAAGTGTCAGTAATAAAAGGAAAATTAGCATGGAATGGAGAAACTGAAAATAATACAGAGTATAAATGGTTTTCAGAAGTAACAGATGGAGCAACAAAGAATAGTGAAGAATGGAAAAATACAATAGCTAGTGTAAAATATGGGGTACCAATTCCTATAGGATTTACATATAAAGAGGGAACAAAAGAGTACCAATTCCAAAAGGCTTTACATATAAAGAGGGAACAAAAGATACTGGACTTGTAATACAAGATGAGAAAGGTAACGAATTTGTATGGGTACCTGCAACTGAGAGTACATATGTAAAAGATACAAGTTTTCCTGGTGTTACACCAACAGGTGATGATACTTTACCAAAAGGTATAACAGATGAAATAGCAGATGTAAAAAAATATGGAGGCTTTTATATAGGAAGATATGAAGCAGGAGTACCTGAAAAGCAAAGTAGTATAGATGGCAAATCATATAGTACTTCAAATGTAAAAGGTGTGCCAGTAAGTAAAAAAGATGCAACAGTTTGGACCTATATAAATTATACAAATTCAAAAGCAAATGCAGAAAGTATGATAAGTAATGAATATGTACAAACAGGATTAATAACAGGAAAAGCATGGGATACAACATGTCATTGGATAGAAGATAGTTTTAGTAGTATAAATGCATCAGCAAGTCTAAAGGATAGTAGATATTATGGAAATTATAAAAATTCATTATCACCAGCTAATGAAAATAGTGGAACAAAAAGAACAGCAGGATTTAATGAAAATTGGAAAGTAAAAAATATTTATGATTTAGCCGGAAATGTATGGGAATTGACGAGCGAGGCTAGCAGTTCTTATTTCATTAGTCGTGGCGGTAGCTACGGTATTGACGGTGTTGGCGGTAGCGACTATCCTGTTTCGTATCGTTACAGCTGTAGT
>FR891279.1 GCA_000433755.1 Clostridium sp. CAG:465
AAAAAAAAAAAATGCAATACTACATAAATAATTTTTATGAATTATTTGTTACTATTCAGACTATGACTAGTTAAAAGCACAAAATTAATTTTTGTTTATATTATAATATACATAACAAATTTAATTTTGTAGTTTTTTTAACTTAAACAATTATTTCAAAACGGCTTGTAACGCCACGTTGACGCACTTTTTATAATTTCGGAATTCTACCTACTAGTCTGAATAGTAACAGGAAATTAATATTTTTAAGTTATATTCTTTTTTATAACATTGCTATTTTACATATATTTTGGTATAATTTATATGGTGATTAATTTGGAAAACTTAACACAAGAAAATATTGAAAGTGTTATACAAAAAATATTAGAAGATAGAAAATCTAAGTTTATGTATACATTTAATTCTAATTCTGAAAATGATACTCTAATGCTAGGCTATATACTAGCTAAATATATGAATTCTTCAACAATTATTACACTAAGTGGTGAACTTGGTTCTGGTAAAACAGTTTTAGTAAAAGGAATTGG
Organism: Clostridium sp. CAG:465; assembly: GCA_000433755.1. Classification (GTDB taxonomy): domain Bacteria; phylum Bacillota; class Clostridia; order TANB77; family CAG-465; genus CAG-465. The sequence goes on from FR891279.1 coordinate 528, forward strand.
AAAGTATTTTAATATTTTAAATGATATATCAAGTCCAACATTTACAATAGTTAATGAATATGATACGCCAAACTTTCCTATTTACCACTTTGATGTATATAGGTTAAACGATATGTATAACTTTTTAGACACAATTGGAACTGATTACTTTTCAAAGGGGCCTTGTATTATTGAATGGGGAGAAATAATAGAAGAAATACTTCCTAGAAATACTATACATATTGAATTTAAAAAAGAAGATAAAGATGTAAGAAAAATAATAATTTGGAGGTAATAAAATGAATATTCTTGCAATTGATACTACAACTAAAACTGCTTGTGTATCACTAAAAAAAGAAAAAGAATTATATACAGATAAAATTGAAAATGAAGTAACACATTCTGAAAAGCTACTTCCCCTTATTGATAAGGTACTACAAAATGCAAATTTAAAAATATCTGAAGTAAATAAACTTGCATGCATAAATGGTCCAGGTTCTTTTACAGGCATACGTATTGGACTTTCTACTATAAAAGCAATAGCTCAAGTCAAAAACTTAGAGATATTCTCAATAAATTCATTAGAACTTATTGCATATACTACATTTGTAAAAAAAGGACTTCAAAATAATACAAATATTATATCTATAATATCAACTAATAATGATAGAGTTTTTTATTGTATATATAATATATCAATAAAAAATGAAAAATTAGTAATGAAAAATCTATGTGAAATTCAAAATGAATATATAGATGATGCCACTCAAAAAATTAATGATTTTATAAACATTAACACAAATACATATATTATTTCAGGTAATTGTATAGATGAATTTGAAAGTGAATTTACAAAATTAACATGTGATAAATATAATTTCTATCCTTCAACAAATGATTGCATAGATATAATGAATAAAATCTCAAATTTAGATGATTATATATTTAATGCATACACATTAAAAGCTACCTATGCTAGGCCATCACAAGCTGAAAGGATGAAAAATGCAAGAAATTAATTTAAATCAAGTTAAAATTTTACCACTTGATGTTAAAAATGTAGACGATGTTATTAGTATTCAAAATAATTTAAACATTCACATTCTATCAAAAGAAAATATTTTAAATGATATAAATAATAGTAATTTTAAATGTATTGTGGCAGTATATGACAAAGAAATTATTGGATATATATCATTTAGTTATATTTTTGATATAGAAATAGAATCTGTACTTGTAAAATCATCATATCAAAGACAAGGCATTGGAACTTTACTTCTAAACTATATATTTAAATTTGCAAAAGAAAATAAAATTAATAACGTTTTCCTAGAAGTAAGAAAATCAAATATTGGCGCTATATCTTTATATAGAAAATTAGGCTTTTCTAATATATCTATTAGAAAAAAATATTATGAAAATGCAGAAGATGCTTTGATTTTAAAAAAAGGAATTAAGTAATTATAAATTTCCTTAGAAATAAACATAATTTAATTTGTTTATTATTATAAGGATTTTTTTATAATTTGTTAATTTTCCTCTTATTTTGTCAAACGTATTGACTTTATTATTAATCAGGTGTATAATGTGCGTTACATAATACATTAAAAATTCTTATAAAAATTTAGGAGGAAATTTTATGAAAAAAATTTTTTTAGTAATTATGTCTTTACTGATATGCTCCAATATTCTATGTGCATGTTCTGATACTTCTTCGGCGTCTTCTGAAACTTCCCAGCAAGTAACAACAAAAAATCGGGTAGAAAATGAAAATACATCTAATTTTTTAGTTACAGCAGAGGAGGTAAATGTTAGAGAAGCCCCCAACACAGATTCTAAAGTCCTTACTTCATATTATAAAAACACTATTGTTCCAGTTATTAAAACTGATAACACTAATGATGAATTTTATAAAGTGAAGCTTGATGATGATTACGGATACATATATTCTGAATATATAACAGCAGTTGATAACGAAACTTCAAAAGAATATGAAGATTATCAGCTGAAAAATACAGAAAAGCTTTATGCTGTATTAAATGTTGAATATGGCAATATCAGGACTTTACCTTCTACAGAAAGTGATATTTGGGCTATCTATCAAAAAAATGATACATTAGAAATTTTTGGTACAACCCAAAATGATTGGTATTTACTTAATGAAAACGATAATATCGTTTATGTTTCATCAGAAATTGTAACTATTATTTCTAAAGAAGACTATGATGGATATAACAAAAGTCCGGAAAAAAAGGAATTTAAAAAAGAAAATCTATTAGGTGAATATTCAACTTATTATTCACCTTATGAGGAAAATAGAACATATAATTTGGAAAAAGCAACAGACTCTCTAAATAACATGATAATTTCTCCTAAAGCAACATTTAACTGGTGTCGAGATATGGGGCCATGTGGTAAGGATGAAGGATATAGAGAGTCAATAGAAATAGTAAATAACGAATATGTAACCGGATATGGAGGTGGTATTTGTCAAGTAAGTTCTACATTATGTGCCGCAGTTATTTCGACTGACTCTGATATAGAGTTTTTAGATCGCAGTAGCCATGCAATACCCCAAGATTATATTCCTAGAGATATGGACGCAACAGTCTCATATCCAAGTTGTAATTTTGTATTTAGAAATAATAATCCTTATTCTATTGGAATTTCTACTTCTCATGATGGAGGTACACTTACCATTAGAATATACAAAATCTAATACAATTATAACAAAAAATGAGTGAAAAATTTCACTCATTTTTCGTTTGGACTTTTTTACAGCCCCCCATTTTTATTATTGAAAGTATTATGTCACTTTTTTTTGCTGTTTATCTTTTCTTTTTTCTTTTTAATTTTCTTACGATATTCTTCAAATTCTCTACTCAAAGTAATACTATAAGCTAATCCAAATATATTATATGATGCTACCTCATCTTCAAAAAATGCAATAAGTGGAGAAAAAATTAAGTACACCAACGGAATAATAACCTTTAGTTCTGTTGGTATGAAAGGAATTTTAGCAAAGAAAATCACAAATACAACAAAAGAACTTCCAATTATTATAATTTGTTCTAATATCCTAAAATAATAAAAAAAATTATAAAGTGACTTTGGCGGATTAAAAAGATAATATTGGTAATATTTTAATACTATCCAAAGTGCTGTAATTCCAAAAAGAATTGCAGTAGTTATAACGCTTATAGCCAAATTAAAGAAGCACCCAATTACAAAAAGTGTAACAAAAAAACTTACATAAAGAATTGAAACTACTTTTTCGGACTTTGGACCTCGTAATTTCCACTTAAGCTGAGAAAATACTATAACATTTAACATGTATCCAAAAAGAATAACTGTTATTGGAATAGCAACTGAAGCTTCATGAAATCCCCAAAGATAAGCACATTCAGCCAAAATTACTGTAAAAAATGTGTAAAATGAAATGCGATCACTAGTAAGAGCATCAAAACCATCAAGCCAGACGTCAATCAAATTCTGGGCTAAAATTAAAACTTTCATTTGTTTCCTCCTTAAAATAATTATTTTATTTGAGATTTAATATATATTAAACCTAAAAAACAGGATTGAAAAAATTTACAAAAACATTTTACCACATTTACATAATTTTATCAACAGTAATTGAAATTTTTACATTATTTTTGTTTGGCAATTGTCTCACTCCTAAGCCACAATCACCACATCTCCATCGTCCAGAAAAATAATAATTTCTTTTTCATGTTCTCGTTATATTTTTAGTACTTATCTTTTTTTATGAATTTTAAGATTACCACAATATATATCATTTTTTAAAATATTCTTTATCATATAATTCATTTTTAACGTTATTTTCAACTTAATTTTTTATTACGAATATTTTCGAAATTCTCTTGAATATTTTTTTCCTTTATAATACAATATATATGATATATGATTACAAAAGATCTGAGGGGGACATATGAAAAAAATTAAAGAATTAAATGTTAAAGATTTAAAAAACGAATGTGAAATTGAAGATTTTAAATTTAAAAAAACTACTGAACTTGAGCCATTTAATGGAATAATTGGTCAAGAAAGAGCTATGAATGCTATAAAAACTGCAATGCAAATACCACAAAAAGGATTTAATTTATATCTTTGTGGAAGTATTGGAATAGGTAAAACAGCATATGCCTTATCTGTTGTAAATAATCTTGCAAAAGATCAACCTGTTCCAAATGATATTTGCTACGTATATAATTTTGAAAATCCAAATGAACCTATTTCAATAGTTTTGGAACCTGGAATGGGACTTGAATTTAAGAGAGATATGAATAGATTTATCTCTTCCCTTCTAAATAGACTTTCTAAGGATTTAACTGGTGATATGTATGAAAAGGAAAAGAAAAATATTCTGGATAGATATGAACATGCAAAAGAAAAAATAATGAAAGAATTTGATAAATCTACTTTTGAACAAGGCTTTAAAGTAAGAAATACCAAAGATGGAATATACTTCTCTCCTGTTCATAACGGAGTAGTTTTAAATGAAGATGCATACAAAGTTCTAGATGAAAAATCAAAAAAATATTTTGAAGAAAAAGGTCCTAAAATTCAAGAACAAACATTACAAGTATTAAAAAAACTTGATAATTTAGATAAAGAAGCTAAATCAGTTATTGAAGAATGGGAATCAAATTTAACTACTTTTGCTGTTACTCAGTGTATGAGTGATTTAAAAATAAAATACAAAAATAATTTAAAAATTCAAAATTTCCTATACTCTATTCAAAGTGATGTTATTAAAAATATTGATTATATAAAACAATATGAGGAGTCTCAAAGCAAAAATAATCAACAGGTTCCACAACAAATGATGATGCAAATGTCAAGAATGACTATAAACAAGCCATGGGATAATTACAGAGTAAACTTACTTGTTGATAATGACAAGTTAATGCATGCTCCTGTTATTCAATGTAAAAATCCAAATTATTATGATTTATTTGGTAAACTTGAATTTGAAACATCTCCTGCTGGAACAAGAACTAATTATATGTTATTAAAACCAGGTCTTGTCCATAAAGCAAATGGTGGATATTTAATTGTAAATGTAAGAGATGTACTTTCAAATCAACCAACTTGGGAAGCTTTTAAAAGAGTAATTAGAAATCAAGAATTATCAATAGATAGTTCACGTGATATTGCCCAACCAATAACTATTGCAAGTCTAAAACCAGAACCTATAGCTATTAATATGCAAGTAATTTTAATTGGTTCTGAAATGCATTATCAACAACTTGCTGCTATGGATGCTGATTTTAAAAAATTATTTAAAGTAAAGGCTGATTTTGAAGATACTTATCCTAGAAATAATGAAAATATAGAAAAATTAGCTAGATATATTGCCTTTGTTGAAAAGAAACATAAGTTACTTCCATTCTTAGCAAGTGCTGTTAAAGAAATAGTTGAATATAGTTCAAGATGTGCAAATGATAAAAATAAATTAACTGCTGTACTACAAGATATTTCAGATATTGCAATTGAGTCAAACTTTATTGCTAAACAAAGTAAAAAGAAATCCGTATCTGATAAAGAAGTAAAACAAGCATGTGTTACAAGAGCTGAACGTTTTGGAAAATATAACGATAATTTAAATCAAATGATTACTGATGGAGATATAATGATATCAACAAGTGGAGAGAAAGTAGGCCAAATAAATGGACTTACAATAATGATGAATGGAGATCTATCATTTGGTCACGCTGTTAGAGTTACTGCAAATACGTTTATTGGAAAATCTGGAGTTATTAATATCGAACGTGAAGTTTCTATGAGTGGAAATACTCATTCAAAAGGTGTATATATTTTATCTGCATATATTGGTGAAAAATATGCTCAAGATAATCCATTATCACTTACTGCAAGTATTTGTTTTGAACAACTATATAATGGTGTTGATGGCGATAGTGCCTCTTCTACTGAACTTTATGCAATATTATCAAGTCTTTCAGGTATACCTATAAAACAAAGTCTTGCTGTTACAGGTTCTGTAAATCAAAAAGGTGAAATTCAACCAGTTGGTGGTGTTACTGATAAAATAGAAGGTTTCTTTAGAGTATGTAAATCTAAAGGATTAAATGGTGAGAATGGAGTAATAATTCCTATACAAAATGTTAAAAATTTAAATCTTAGTGATGAGATTATAAAAGCTGTAGAAGATGGAAAATTTCATATATACCCTATTTCTTCAATTGATGAAGGCATCGAAGTATTAACTGGTATGAAATCTGGTAAATTACTTGAAACAGGCGAATATGAAAAAAATTCAATAAACTATCTTGTTCAGAAAAAACTTAGAAAATATGCACAATGTTCCAACAATAATTAACAAAAGGTGAGTCAATGGCTCACCTTTTTATATATTTGATATACTCTTATCATATTCATCAAAATAATCTTTTACTTGTTCTATATCAGACTTATACTTAGCATATCCATTCATTACTTTTTGGGTATTATCATTTCCTTTTCCAAGAATTAATAAAATTGAATTTCTATCTAATGATATAGCATAATTTACAGCTTTTTTTATTGCGTCTTCTCTATCATCTATTTTTTCATAATTATTAGTGTATTCTTTTAAATATTTTTCAATTTCGCTAGAAATTTTAGATACTTCTTCAACACCTGGATCATCAGCAGTAATATATACCATATCTGAGTTTTTTCCTGCAACCTCTCCCAAATTTTTTCTCCTTATTTGAGCTTTGCCACCAGGACATCCAAACACTGTTATTACATATCTATCTTTATACTCATTTTGTACTGTTTCATATATTTTTTCAAAACTTAATTTATTATGTGCAAAATCAACAATAGATACTATTTTATTATCTTTAGTTTTAAATAACTCCATCCTACCCGCAGTTTTAGCACTTTTAAGACCTAAATACATATATTTACTATCAATTCCTAATGTATATGTTATTGCAATAGCTGCAAGTGCATTTTCTACATTAAATTTACCAGGCATATGAATGACAAATTCTCTATCAAACTTATCAGTTTTTACCTTAAAATGTGTTCCATCATTTTCTACCATTATATCATATGCATAAACATCTGCATTACTATCTTTAGTAGAAAAAGTAATGATGTCATTTGTATATTTCTTTGCACATTTTAATATTCTATCGCTATAATCAGAATCAAGATTTACACAAGCTCTTTTTGTATTCTCAAATAATTTTAATTTGCAACTAAAATAATCTTCAAAAGTTGGATGTTCTATTGGACTTACATGATCTTCTGAAATATTTAAAAATACTCCTATATCAAAATTTAATCCATAAAGTCTTCCATATTTTTTAGTATAAGCTTGTGATGAAACCTCCATTACAACATTTTTAATTTCTGAATCTACAGCATTTCTGAAATGTTTATGTATTTCATAAGATTCTGGTGTTGTTATATGTGACTCAAAATTCTCAATACCGTCATATGTTGTAAGAGAAGAAATTATTGCGGTATCCTTTTTCAAATTTTCTTTTGCATATTCATCTAAAATATATTTAGTATAAAAAGAAGTGGTAGTTTTTCCTTTTGTACCTGTTATACCAATTTTAGTTAAATATTTTTCTGGAAAATCAAAATACATATCTGATAAAAGTGATAAAGAGTTTCTAATATTTTTTACAATAATCCCAGGAATATTCACGTTATATTTCTTTTCACTTACATATACAATTGCTCCATTTTTTATTGCAGAATTTAAGTATTCTTCCTTAAAATTATCACCTTTACATATAAACATAGTATCAAAATCTACATTATTTGAATTATATGTCATATAATTTATTTCTATGTCAAGAATGTCATCACACATATTTAAGCTTTCTATTTCATTATCTTCTTTTAATTTATTTATATATTCTCTAACTTTATATTTTTTCATGAATTCTCCTTTAAATCTATATAATATAGTTTTTCACCATTACTTAATTTTCCCATATACTTTGCGCCAAATTTTTCATAATAATTATTTAAATCAGTTTTTAAATATATTCTCTTATATCCTCTTTTTTGTGCTTCACTTAGTATTTCTCTATTTAAGATTTTTGAATAACCTTTATTTCTATATTCTTTTTTTACATACATTGTAGCATACCATGGACCTAAATCACGTCTTTCATCGCTATCATTTGGAAATAATGATATAAATCCAATTAGTTCATCATCATTTAGTAATATTAATTTGCAAAAATCATTCTTATTTAAATTATTTTTTACCTTTTCTATTTTTTTATTTATCCTATCTTCAAAAGACTCTTGAGGATCCTTTGCCCATTCATTATGCTCTAAAATAGCAACTTCCCTTAAATATTCTATTTTATCTTTTATATTATATACCTTAAGCATATTTTTCACCAAACCTTAATATTTATGCTTCTATATTACTTATATATTTTACCATTATGCGTTATGAAATACAATAGAAATTAAAAGAAAAAAGAATAAGAAATTTTTACATCTCTTATTCTTTTTATTATAAACTAACTGTACCATTACCATCATTATTTTGACTTTCACTTAATTTATATGAATCCTTTATAGCATCCTCAATCTTTTCGTCAAGTACATCATGTGACATTCCTTCTGATAATACCATTTCACTTATAAGAATGTCTTTTGCTGTAGATAACATTTTTTTCTCACCAATTGAAAGACCTCTTTCCATATGTCTATGTGAAAGATCTCTTACAACTTCAGCGACTTCTAAAATATCTCCAGATTTTATCTTTTCAACATTCATGTTGTATCTTTTACTCCAGTTTACATCATGAACATAGTTATCTTGTGGTTTTTCAAGTACATCGAATACTTCATCTGAGATACTTTTGCTTGATACTTCTCTTACTCCAATATCATCAGCTTTATCTGTTGGAACCATAAGTTTCATACCACCGATTGGCATACGAATGATATAATAATCTTTCTCGTCTCCTAGCATTTCTTTTTGCTCAATAGCCTCAATAGTTCCAGCACCATGCATTGGATATACTATTTTGTCTCCTACTTTAAACACAATACATCCCTCCTTGCAAGATATAACTTTAAGTACATCTATATTATACCATAATTTAAGCAAAAAGTAAAGAAAATTTAGATAAAATAAATTTAAATTCATACTAAATTATGTAAACATTGCTGTTTGATATACTTTAAAACTATATATTGTAAGATTTTAATATATACTGTTCTTGTAACCTCTTTAAAGACTGATTAATTATTCTTGCTCTTATCTCACCTATACCCTCTACGTCGTCTAATTCATCAATAGAAGCAGAACAAATATGTTGTAATGATCCAAATGCTTCAACAGTTTTCTCAATTATAGATGAAGGCATTTTAGGAACTTTAGAAAGTATTCTATATCCTTTTGGAGAAACATTAGTATCTAATATATCAGATGAAACTTCATATCCAAGTAATTTAACTATTTTTTCTGAAACTATCAAATTTTTCTTATCTATCTTCCTTATTTCCTCTAAAATACTTTGAGTTGATATTTCTTTGTTTATGTTATAATCTTGAATAATCAATTTTTCTTCATCCTCAACATTAGCCATAAGTTCCTCAAGTTGCATATTAACAATTCTTCCCTCATCACCAAGTTCAATTATACTTCTTTTTACATCTGTCTCCATTCTCATTATTATTTCGCTTCTATAAATACAATTTATTACAGTATCTAGTGTTACTATATCGTCAAATTCATGTTCACTTAAAATACTAAGCATATTGTCAAAAACAGTTTTATATTTTTCAAGAGCTTGTAGAGTTTGATTTGCACGCATAAGTACTGATTGTGTATCATTTATTACATATCTAAAATTTCCTTTAAAAAGAGTAATTATCCCCCTTCTCTCAGAAATACTAATAACAAGTTCACCAGATTGTTTTGCAACACGTTCTGCTGTTTTATGCCTTGTACCAGTTTCTCGAGTTGATATACTAAAATCCGGATTTAATTGAACATTAGCCCTTATTATTCTTTTTAAATCACTACTTAATATTATTGCACCATCCATTTTGGCAAGCTCATAAATATTAGTTGATGTAAATTCTTCATCTATTTTAAATCCACCATCAGCTATTTTTAATATATCCTCACTATCAGATACTACAATTAAAGCACCTGTTTTGGCTTTTAATATATTTTCTAATCCTTCCCTTAATTCAGTTCCTGGTGCAACTAATTTCAGTATTTCTAATATTTTATCATTCATAAACATCACCCATTTACTACATAACTTATTGCTTCATCAATTGTATTTATTCCAATAAGTTTTATATTTATATCTTTTATACTTTCCTTAAGTCTTTCAACTTGTCTTTTGCTTGCATATATTTTCTCATATCCCATTTTTTCTATTTCTTTTACTCTTTTTTCAAAGTTATTTATACTTCTTATTTCTCCTGTAAGTCCAAGTTCACCTATAAATACAGTCTTAGGATTAATAACTTTATTTTTGTAATTGGAAACAATTGCCATAGCCACAGCTAAATCTACCGCAGGTTCATCAACTCTAATACCACCAATTACATTTACATATATATCTTGTGTTCCAAGACCAATATTACATCTTTTTTCAAGTACAGCAAGAATCATGTTTAGCCTATTTAAGTCTATTCCATTTGCTACTCTTCTTGGATTGTTATAATAAGAATGTGAAGTTAAGGCCTGTATTTCTAAAAGTATAGTAGATGTTCCCTCAACTGTAGCAACTATAGCCGTTCCTGGTAAATTATTTTTTTCATCAGATAAAAATAATTCTGAAATGTTTGTAACTTCAACCATTCCAACATCTTGCATATCAAATATTCCAATTTCATTAGTTGAACCAAATCTATTTTTTACACTTCTAATTATTCTATGTGTAAAAAATCTTTCACCCTCAATATATAACACTGTATCTACCATATGTTCAAGTATTCTAGGTCCCGCTATGACACCATCTTTGGTTACATGACCTATAACAATAACTGTAATATTTTTTCTTTTTGCAAGATACATCATTCTTGCTGTTACCTCTTTTACCTGAGAAATACTTCCAGGTACTGACGAAATATCTTCATCATACATAGTCTGTATAGAATCTATAATACAAAATTTCGGTTCTGTTTCTTCTATTTTATTTTCTATTTGTGATATGTCTGTTTCACTTAAAAATAATATATTATCAGATGATACCTTAAGCCTATCTGCTCTTAGTTTAACTTGTGTTTCTGACTCTTCTCCTGAAACATAAAGTACTTTTCCATGATTACTTAATTTATTACATACCTGCATGATTAAAGTAGATTTACCAATTCCAGGTTCTCCTCCAATCAATGTAAGTGAGCCTTCTACTATTCCTCCACCAAAAACACGATTTAATTCTGCATAACCAGTATCTAGTCTTATACTTTTATTTATTATAATATCATTTAATTTTTTAACTTCTGATTTATTATTAAAAGTGTTTGAAAATCCTTTAGAAGATGACTTTGATTTACTTTGTTTATTAATTTTCTCTTCTACAAAACTATTCCAGCTATTACATCCTGGACATTTTCCAAGCCACTTTGCAGATTCATACCCACATTCTTTACAAAAAAATACTGTATTTGTAGCCATTTTTTCTCCTTTTTATTTATTAAATATTAAACATTCAATTTTTGTATCAAGTAATTTGGCAAATTCAATACCATCTTCTTTTTTACCAACAATTGTTCCATAATGAATAGGTATTACATACTTTGGTTTAATACTATTAGTATAGTCTGCTGCCTCTTTATAATCCATAGTATAAGTTCCACCAATTGGAACAAATAGCACATCACATTTTATATTTTGTATATCCTCATTTGCATCAGTATCTCCTGTTATATAATACTTAACACCATTTATTTTTATTAAATATCCAACCCAGCCATATTCCTTTTTATGGTATTCCTTATTAACATTATACGCTGGTATAACTTGTACCTCTATTTTATTAAATCTATACATTTCATCTGGTGCAACAGTAACTATTCTTTTTTCATCTACACCAATTTCAAGTAATTTTTTCTTACAATCTGGTGTAACAAAAAATATTGTATCTTCATTTCTTACTTTCTCGATATCCTCTATTGAAAAGTGGTCATAGTGTGAGTGTGTTATAAACAAATACTTTGCATTATGCGTCTCATTTTCAATTTTATATGGATCAATATATATATTATCATACAACACAATTGATGCATGATATAAGACTTTTACATTTTTTAACATTTAATCCTCCCAAATATAATTAATATTATATTATTTAATCATTTCTTAAAATGTATTTTTTCACACTCTTTTATTATACCATATTAATTTACGAAAATATAGAAAAAATAGTGAATTAGAAAAAATATTTTCTAACTCACTATTTATTTTATATAAATTTCTTTACATACATATTTTCTGGTAATTTTCTTCCAATAATATTAATATTTTTTAACTGATTTGGATGTTTACTCATCATAATACTTCCATGACCAATTAAATTAATTAAATAAAAATCCTTATTGAAGTCATTACCATAATACTCATGTATTATTTCAACAACTTCACCAATTTCTTCTATTGCTCCACAAGGCACAGAAATCTTGGTAAATGGCGCGCCATCTATATAGCAATGAGAATGTATCATATAATTTATATTTGGAAGCTTTTGATACAGTCTTACTTGAATTGGAGTGTCAACAGATGGTTTATTGTTTCCACAATAATATAATTTATCATTTTCTAAATATACTGGAACAAACTCATCAATTCCAATATATTCCTTATTAACATTCCTTTTACTTACAAAGATGTACTTTCCTTGTCTGAAAGATGGAAAACCTTTAGGACATCTAAATGATGCATTTCCTAAAAATCTTTTAACATCTTTCGTTCCAAACATAGATTTAGCAAATTTTGATGCATATTCTCTTACAATATTAAAGAATTCTTTTTTAATTGGAACAACAGGATTATTTGATGAGCAATACATTTCTTCTTTAAACATATTAAAAAAATGTGCCAAAGTTCCAGCATTTTCTTCAGTTGAAATGGTAGATTGCCTTGTAATACTTTTTATAAAATGCAGCCTACTTAACATTTCTTTCGAACATTCCTTAATATTTGTTCCCTCATACCATACATTACCAAGTGGATCAAACAATCTCATATTATACAATTGGCCAGCTTTAGTAAACTCTATGGCAAGGTTTGACTTTAAAGCAAGCGATCTTTGTAGTAAATCTTCAAAAGAATATTTATTATCAATATTCCTTTTTGAAGAAACAAGCATTGTCTTGTAATTTATTTCTTTAACATTTCTAATTTTAGGTAAATCATTAGAAACATTAGCCCACCAAATTACAATATCGTAATTGATACAAGATTCCAATATTTTGCTTAAATTATTATAATTTCCGCCATTATATACATCGGCATTTGGTAAATAATTTGCAAAACTTTCAACGATTTTAGAACGTCTTCCACCTGTTAAATCCCAATTTCCACCTACAAATAAAATCTTATTTTCCATAACTGAGTCTCCTAACTATATATTCTGCTATTTTTATTTTTCCATGTGCCTCTTCAACATTATTATCATTATCGATAATATATGCAATGTGCTCTCCATTTCTTATAGATGATAAATCATTAGCAACAACTAGATCACATCTATTTTTATCTCTTAATTTTTTTGCCGTGTTAATTAGTTCTAACTTTGATACTCCATCTAACAACTTAAATCCAACTAAATAAGTAGATGGACTTAAATTTTTTATTATGGATATTATTTTAGGAGTAGGTTTAAGAACAACAACTAAATTATCCTCATACGAGGAAATCTTGTTTCCTTTGATTGCCTCAATGTTTTCAAAAGCTTCATCTATATTATTTGATTTTGTAATACTTTCCTTTATATTACTTAAATTTGTAACAAAATCAGTCATATAATCAGAAACAGCCATAGAATGTATAAAATAATTAATTTCATTACTAAGTAACAAATCTTCCAAAGTATTTTTTAAATCAAGAGTTCCCTCTACTTCAAGTACATGAACTCTATCATCAGATGGCCTTAATGAATTTTTTGAGCATACGTAATATATTAGTATATCATTCCGCTCTTTTAACAAACAATCAGCAATTAACTTTCCTAATTTTCCGCTGGATGAATTAGTTATTTTTCTTACATTATCTATTCTTTCACTAGTTCCTCCAGCAGTTATAATGAATTTTTTCATCTCAGTCTTTCTCCTTTAATAAATTTTTTACAAATTCTATTATTACCTCATTTTTTGGAAGTTTTCCCTTTGCCTCATAACCACAAGCTAGATGGCCAACAGCTGGTTCAATAATTTCATACCCGTATGATTTTAATTTTTTCAAGTTATTTTGTACAATTGGATTTTCATACATTCCATTGTTCATAGCGGGTGCAAAAACTACTGGTGCCTTAGTAGCCATAATGGTCGTTGAAAGCATATCATCAGCTATGCCATTTGCGACTTTTCCTATTATATTAGCTGTAGCGGGGACTACCAAAAATAAATCAGCTTTTTTAGCTAAGCTAATATGTTTTACATCCATATGATCTGGTCTATCAAACATATCAACTATTACTTTATTTCCCGACAAAGTTTCCAATGTTAAAGGAGTAATAAATTCGCAAGCGTTTTTTGTCATAATTACGTCTACATTTGCTCCTTGACTTTTTAAGAAACTAACTATGCCACATGATTTATATGCAGCAATTCCCCCAGCTATTCCTACAACAACATTTAAATTATTAAACATATTATTCATCCCTTTCAACGTTATTTTACACCATTTCTATTGATAAGTAAAATATATTTATGTTATAATGTATATAAGGAGGAGTTATAATGAATGTAGATTTAGAATTATATAGAGTTTTTTATACAGTTGCTAAAAATAAACATATGACTAAAGCTAGTGAGGAATTGCATATATCACAACCAGCAATTAGTCAATCAATAAAGAAATTAGAGGTACAACTTGGTGGAACTTTATTTATTAGAAGTAATAAAGGAATGGAATTAACAAGTGAAGGAAAAATGTTCTATAACTACATAAAATCTGCACTTGAATTAATAAATAATGCAGAAAATGAGTTTACATCATTTAAAGATCTTTCAAAAGGAAAAATAAATATCGGTGCATCAACTACATTAACGAAAATTGTGATAATGGATGCAATAAAAAAATTTCATATTGATTATCCGAATATAGAAATAAATATTAAAAATAATTTAACCCATGACCTTATTATAGATTTACAAAGAGGAAAATTGGATTTTGTTATATATAATGAAGGAGACGTCAAAGAAAAAAACATTATAACTGAGAAAATAAAAGGACTTAGACATGGCTTTGTATATAATGAAAATTATTTTAAAGATAATATTAAAAATCTAGAAGACCTAAACAATTATCCTCTAATACTTCAAAATAAGGAATCAAATAGTAGAAAGTTTTTAGACTTTTTTACATTAAAAAATAATGTGTCTTTAGTTGCTAAAACAGAAGTTGTAAGCCAAGATTTAATTTTAGAATTTACTAATGCAGGATTTGGTATTGGTTTTGGAATACTGGAACTAGCACATAAAAATTTTCCTAATCTAAAAGAATTAAGTATTAATAAAATTATTCCAACATCAAATGTATACCTAGCTAAAAACAAAACAATTAGTTTACCTTTTGCAAGTAAAAAATTATTAGAATATATAAATATGGCTAATTTATTATAACTTTAAATCTATTTTTATACTAAATTTTATAGATAAAAAAGGAACATGTGTCACATATGAAAACCTCATGTTCCTTTAATTATATATTAGAACAAAAGTGACTTCGTCACTCCACCACTAACTACTTTTTGTAGTTAGTGGTATTTTTAAAGATGTTGTATTTAAGTTTCCACCTATCTCTAGGCCACTCTTTTCTTTAACGGTCGTTGTTCTAGGCCTCTATCCATCGCAATTTTCGACAAGAAATATATGATATGTTAATTTATATATTTTTTAAAAAACATACTCTGTATGTTCTATTACTATACTATAAAAATTTTGGCATGGTAATTTCAATATGACTTTCCTATTATATAAAAAAATCTTAAAGCTGAATTTATATGTACAATAAATACATTTTTTCAATTTAAAATTATCTGTTAGAACAAACAGATAAACCATTGGTGGAGGCGATGGGAATTGAACCCATGTCCGAGCACCTTTCATATAACTTTCTACGAGTGTAGTAAATACTTAATTCTTGCTACCTATCCCAAGTATTTACAAAAAGGATAAGCAGTGTAGTCTTAAAATACCCTCTAACCCTAGACTAAAGATTAGATTTGTAAGCTAGATAGTTTGATGCCTTTATACTGCCCTCTAGCAAAGCTGTACAAGACATAGCCGCAACTTAGGCAGCTAATGCTAATTCATTTCTATCAGCGTTTAAATTTATTTCCCGATGATTAAAGTGGCCAACGGGAGTCCACTACTCGCTTATTATACTTCTTGCATGTTCGTCGAAACCGAACGCCCCCATACATATATTTATTATATCATTTTTTGTAACATGTGTAAATACATTTAAGAAAAATACAATATTTATATTTTCAGTGCAAAGTCATCTATATATGATGATATTTTCCATGTTTTTAAATTTATTTCCTCTAAATGTGAACCACAGTATACACACTCTCTTTTATCTAAATTAACTAAAGGTGCTCCACAATTAGGACAATTAAGTATAAATGTTTCATTCTCAGAGTTCTTAGGAAGTTTAGATAGATCATATATGTAAACATACTTACATGTATACCTAGTCTGAGTTTTATAACTACTATTATCTTTTCTTCTACTATCGTAAAAGTTATATTCAACAGAAGATGAAGTAGTAATTGTAGCCATTCCATCAGCCTTTAAATATGATTTAATTCCATGTCTATGAAAAACTATATTATCGTATTTTATAGCTACCCCTTGTTCCTTGTAATCTTGTATTTCTTTTTCAAGTGAATTTTGTATTAATTCTAATTCTAAACATTTTTCGTAATTTAAATTTTCAATACTATTAAATATTGTTTTTAAATCAGACTCTATTTTTGAATATAATATTTCTTTATTAAAATCAGGAAAATCTCTTAATATTTGAGGCTCTACTAGAGTAGTCATTGCATTTACACTTTTGGGCGTTGTACTATTTGAAATTTCGGTCTCTTTTGAAAAGTTTTTAAGTGCAGTAACCGGATTTACACCAGATATTCCAGTTGCTTTTTGTATTTTTTTTAGCACTATAAAAACTATTAAAAATAACGATACAAATATACCCAAAATTACTCCTAAAAATCCTAATACAAAAGACATTGTTTTCTTCCTTTCTCTTAATCCTTAGAAACTATATAATACTATATTTTTAGTATAATGTCAAATAAAGAGAACCAACATTACATTGATTCCCTTTAAATTTATGAAATAATATATTATTCCATTACTACAGTAGCACCAGCTTCTGTTAAAGTAGCTACTAATTTTTCAGCATCTTCTTTAGATACTCCTTCTTTAATAGCTTTAGGAGCTGAATCAACTAAATCTTTAGCTTCTTTTAGTCCTAATCCAGTAGCTTCTCTTACTGCTTTAATAACAGCAATTTTAGATGCTCCAGCATCTTTTAATACTACGTTAAATTCTGTTTTTTCTTCTGCTCCAGCAGCAGCTCCAGCACCTGCTCCAGCAGCTACAACAGCAGCAGCTGCAGATACTCCAAATTTTTCTTCAATAGCTTTTACTAAATCAGAAAGTTCAATTACTGATAATTTTTCGATTTCTTCTACTAATTTTTCGATTTTTTCCATTTTAAATTCCTCCTTAAAAATCATTATTAATTATTTTTTATATTACGCATTTTCTTCCTTTTTTTGTCTTGTTTGATCAAGAACAACAGCAAGATTACGTATATTTCCAAGTAATGCTGATGCAAGCATAGCATATAGAGTTTCTTTTGATGGTAGAGTTGCAAGTTTTTTAACTTCAGCAACATCAATCATCTTTTGATCCATTACACCTGCTTTAATTTTGTAAAAATCACTATCTTTAGCATAGTTATTTACTACTTTAGCTGGTGCAATATAATCATCATATCCTATAGCTACAGATGTTGGTCCTTCAAGAACTGCATCTAGTCCTTCTATACCAGCTTCTTTAGCTGCATGAGATATTATTGAATTTTTAACAACCATGTATTCACAGTTATTTTCTCTAATTTCAGATCTTAATTTTGCATCATCTGCAACGTTTATACCTCTGTAATCAGAAAGTACGATCATTTTTGCTTTCTTAAATTTTTCAGCAAGATTTTTTACTTGCTCTTTTTTAGCGTTTAATATTTTTTCACTTGGCACTTTTATGACACCTCCTTAAAATAAAAATTTCTTATCTAGACAACCAAAGGTTATAATCTAAGATAAGAAACATTTCCGCTCTATTCTTTTTATATAACCTCGGTAGGAATTGTGGACTTGCCACCTACTGTCTAGGGTTTAATATATTTAATTATTTAGATGTTGGATTTATTCTTATACCAGCACCCATAGTTGTAGATATTGCAATTGATTTTAAATAAGTTCCTTTTGCAGCTGCAGGTTTTGCTTTTACAATTGCATCTAATAATGTCATATAGTTTTCTTTTAGTTTATCTGCTCCAAAAGATACTTTACCGATTGGACAATGTACAATATTATTTTTGTCTAATCTGTATTCAATTTTACCAGCTTTAATTTCTGTTACAGCTTTTGTAACATCCATTGTAACTGTTCCAGCTTTTGGATTTGGCATAAGACCTTTTGGTCCAAGGATTCTAGCTATTTTACCTAAAGATGCCATCATATCAGGTGTAGCAACAACTACATCAAATCCAAACCAGTTTTCAGATTGGATTTTTTGAATCATGTCATCATCACCAACAAAATCTGCACCAGCAGCTTCTGCTTCTTTAGCTTTATCTCCTTTTGCTAAAACTAAAACTTTTTTTGTTTTACCAGTACCATTTGGAAGTACAACTACTCCTCTTACTTGTTGATCTGCTTGTTTACCATCAACACCTAGTCTAATATGCATTTCTAAAGTTTCATCAAATTTAGCTTTAGGCATTTTTAATGCTAGGTCTATAGCTTCAGCAACATCATACATTTTACCTGGTTCAACAAGTTTATTTGCTTCAACCATTCTTTTGCTCATGTTTTTCCCTCCTTTGGTTTTAACGAACTAATAGTTCTCCCATAATTAATCTATAACTTCGATCCCCATTGATCTTGCAGTACCTTTTATCATAGATACAGCAGTTTCTAGAGATGATGCGTTAAGATCTTGCATTTTTGTTTTTGCAATTTCTTCACATTGTGCAGTTGTTACTTTTGCAACTTTATCTTTATGTGGTTTTCCAGATCCTTTTTGAACCTTAGCAGCTTTCTTTAAAAGTTCTGCAGCAGGTGGAGTCTTTAACACATATTCAAAAGTTTTATCAGCATAAACTGTAAGAATAACTGGGAATATTGTTCCAGCATCTTTTGCAGTTTTTTCATTAAAGTCTTTACAAAATTGCATTATGTTTATACCAGTTGGTCCAAGTGCAGGTCCTACTGGTGGTGCTGGATTAGCTTTACCAGCTTGAATTTGTAATTTTACTACGTGTGTTACTTTTTTATCTGCCATCATTTTCACCTCCTTAAAATAGGATTATATTAAATATATTATATATACTTAAAACTACTTATATTTTTTGTATTTGATCAAATTCAAGATCAACTGTTGTTTCTCTACCAAACATAGAAACTTTAACTTTAACTCTTTTTTTATCTTTAAAGATTTCTTCAATTGTTGCAGTGTAATTGTAAAATGGTTCTGTTATAATTCTTACCGTATCACCAACTTCAAAATCAAGATTCATTATATCCTCTATTCCTAAAGTTTGCATTTCTTTTTCAGTAAGTGGCAATGGCTTTTCACCAACACCAACAAAATTAAACACACCTTTAATATTTTTTACAATATACCAAGTTTCATCAGTCATTATCATTTTGATCAAGACATACCCTGGAAACACTTTCTTTATAGATGTTTTTTGTTTTCCATCTTTTATTTCTATCTCTTCTTCCATGGGTATAATAATTTCTTGGATTTTATCTTGCATACCTCTATTTTCTACTAATTTTTCTAAAGTTACTTTCACTTTATTTTCATAGCCAGAATATGTGTATACTACGTACCAATGTGCTAAATCAGTATTGTTTTCATTTTCCAAACCTACCAGCTCCTTAAATTTTTTAATTTAATAACTATCCAATTTTTCTGCCAATTATATCCCATAGCTTTGCATCTGCAAACTCTAAAATCATATCAAATCCTAAAACAATAACAGATAACGCAACTACTAATATTACAACCATAATTGTATTATGTATTAGTTGTTTTTTTGTTGGCCATACAACTTTTTTTAATTCTGATTTTACACCTTTAAAAAATCCTTTAGCCATTTTTTTCTCTCCTTTAATTATTTTGTTTCTTTGTGAGTAGTATGTTTACCACAAAATTTACAAAATTTACTTTTTTCTATTCTATCTGGATTATTTCTCTTATTTTTCTCAGTTTCATAGTTTCTTTGTTTACATTCAGTACATGCTAAAGTTACATTTTCTCTCATAAAAAAAACACCTCCATGTCTCTTTAAATCATATATGCTAAATTATTTTAACATAAAAACGCAAATAAGTCAACCATAATAAGTGAATTTGCTTGAATTTTTAAAAACTATTTAATATCCAAAGCCATTATATATATATTTTAAATAAAATTCAACGGGAATATAGAAAATATCTTTTACTTATTGTATAATAATTTTTATTGAACTACGAACAAAAGCAATTAAACTTATAAATTTATTTTCAACATATTTTATATCGTTATGAACGTCTATATATATTACAAAAACTAATTTATTAATATCAACAGTAAACTATCAGATAATATATATTAATTAAAGAAAAAGTAAATGAGGTAAAGAAATGAAAAAAAGACAAGAAGTATTTGATTTATATTGGTATTTTGCCTGTGAGAGACAAAATATATTTTGGAAGAAAATAAATGGAGATCAAGCTCCATGGACACACGATAAAATTTTACAAGAATATAAATTCTGCAATAGTTATAGGGTTAATGATAGGGTTAGCCAATACCTATTAAAAAATGTTATATATAACGGTAACAAATATAATTACGAAGATATGCTATTTAGAATAATATTATTCAAACTGTTTAACAAAGAATCAACCTGGGAGTTATTATCAAAAAACTTTGGGGATATTTTATTAAAAGACTTTAATACTAAGAAATACTCTATTGTACTTGAAAATGCTATATCTAATGGTACAAAAATATATAATGATGCATATATAAGTTGTGCTAATAAAGCATTTGGCTATGATAGAAAACATGACAATCATTTAGCCCTTCTAGATAAGATGTTCAATATTGATAAAATGCAAGATAAAATTATTACATGTAATACCATGCAAGATGCGTTTAATATTATTAAAGGATATCCACTAATTGGAAATTTTATGGCTTATCAACTAGTAACTGATATTAATTATAGTGCATTTGTAAATTGGAAAGAAAATGAATTTACAGTTGCAGGTCCAGGTTCACTTCGTGGAATAAAAAAATGCTTTATAGATAAAGGTACCATGACCAATGAAGATATTATTAAATATATGTACATGCACCAGGATGAAGAATTCAAAAGGCTTAATTTAAACTTTAAAAGAATTGGTAACAGACCTCTACAACTTATAGACTGTCAAAATATATTCTGTGAATTAGATAAATATTGTAGACAAGCTTTGCCAGACTTAAAATCAAATAGAACCAAAATTAAAAAACATTATGTACCAAAAAAAGATAAAATTGAATATATATATCCTCCAAAATGGGAAATATCCAGAACTATTTGAATATAAAAAGTTTCATACTATGTTGTCAAAAACAAGGTAAGGATTTCTATAAATTAAAAAAATATATATTTGATAATGAAGCAGTTACTATATTGTAACTACTTCATTACTTGTTAATTATTATTCTCCTAGTCTAAATAGTAATATTTTTTTTAAAGCATACTCAATATGTTCTTAATATTGATTTTTCATATGTTATAAAATATTTAAATTAGTCCTTCTCTTACATTATAAAATAAATGTTGCTGTACTATACCTGCATCTTCTTTAAAATGTTTATCTGCATATTCTAATATTTCTCTTTTTTTCATTGCTCTACCATATTCTTTAAAATATAAATTAGTCATTACCCTTTCTACCCATACATCAATTGGAAAAACTTCTTTCCTTTTACAAGAAAAAAGTAATATGCAATCTGCGACTTTTGGCCCTACTCCCATAATATTAAGTAAGTTTTTCTTTAACTTTTCTGTATTTATACGCTCTATATTTTTTATATCTACTTTATTATTTAAAATATCTTCTACTGCATGTTTTAAATATCTTGCTCTAAATCCAACTCCACATTTTTTAAAATCTTCTTCTGTTACACCTTTAAGTTCTTCTGTAGTTGGAAACAAAAAATATTCTTCGTTTTCAAAAACAATTTTCTTACCATATTTTTCTGAAATAAGATTAACTGATTTAGAAATTCTTGGTATGTTATTATTTGCCGATATTATATACGACATTAAAGTTTCGAAAAAATTCTGATTTAAGATTCTAATTCCTGTTGTATTTTTTACAGCTTTATTTACATTTTCGTCGATTTTTGATATTCTTTTTTCTATAGTTTCATAATCTGTATTTAAGTCAAAATACTCCTTTATTACCTCTTCTATATTATCCATATTATTACTTCTAATATATAGTTTATCTTCAACTTGTCTTATTTTTATTACTCTATCTTTTATAACTCCAACATACCAATTTTCATCTATTTTTTTCCACCTAAAACATTGTCCACATTCAAGGGTATATTTTAAATTAAAACATTTTACTTTTAATACTAATTCTTGCATATTTACCTTCTTTCTATAGTAAATCTTCAATCTCTTTATCTTTTACAGAGTTTAAAATATTATAGCTTGTATCAAATTTTTTTAATTCTTCATTATTAAATCGTATTTCTTTTATTTCTTCTATTCCATTTTTACCAATAACACAAGGAACTCCAATTGAAATATTTTCTTTGTTATACTTTCCGTTTAGATTTGCTGATACAGGAAGTATTTCCTTTTTATCTAATAGTATCGCCTCCATAATTTCATATATAGTCATAGCAATGCCATAACAAGTATTGCCTTTTAGTGATGCTATTTTAGGTCCTATTTCTTGTACTTCTTTAAATATATTATAAAGTATGTCTTCTTTTATATTGTTTTCTTTTAAGTAATCTAATACACTTATGCCATCTATATAGCTTCTAGAAAATACAGGGAAGGAAGAATTTCCATGTTCACCTAAAACTAACATATTTACTTTTTCTATAGGAATATTTAATTCTTTTGCTATCAAATAATTATATCTTGTTGTATCAAGTAATACTCCTGTTCCTATTACTTTATCAGACTTAAAATTTGATACTTTTTTTACAACATAGTTCATTAAATCTACAGGATTTGTTGCTGTTATAAATATACCAGAAAAGCCAGAATTTACTACATTTTGAGTCATTTTTTTTACAATTTTTGCATCAACACTTGCAAGTTCTAGTCTATCATCTACTTCAGCACAGTTGCTTGCTCCAGCTGTTATAACTACAAAATCAGCATCTTTGCAATCACTATATTCTCCGTTTTTTATGTTTATATCGTTATTTAAATATGGAATGCAACACGCTAAATCCATTATCTCTCCTTTTGCTTTTTCTTTATTTATATCTATTAATATTAAACTTCCAATATTTTCATTATTTTTTACTAAGACACAAAAAGCAAAACTCATACCTACATTTCCAGTTCCTATAACAACTATTTTCTTTTTATTTTTCATATAACACCTCTTTAAAATTATATTATATCTATTTATAAATGTCAAACTCAAAGTATCTTTTATGATACTTTGAGTTTGATATCTTTTATATATTTTCTTGCTCTATATAACGCATAAATAGTTGGTACTGATGAAGAATCTTTTACAACTTTTGGACTTGCGCCAGTAGCTCCTCCTCTACCATCTATTGTTACAAAATCAGGTTTAGCATAAGATATAATCTCTAAATCATCTTCTATATGGCCCACTACAATTTTTACACCTATTGGTCTTCCATCTGATTTTTCTCTTAAGCATTCTACTAGCTCTTTTAAATCTTCTTTTGAATTTATACTTTCAAACCTTGATGGACTTATTATATCTTTTCCTTTCCTCTAATTTTAGCAATTTCATCTGTTACCTTATTTTCAAGGAGATATCCACCAATTCCAGGTTCTGTGGCTTATTATCTCCTTCATCTCCCACTTTTTTAAATATATTTTTTGGTGCTGTACAATATTTCACATTTATAGTCATCTGGTAAATCTTCAAATTTTACCCCTGTTTTTTCTTCATCATATTCATAACCACATATTGGAAATTTATATATTGCCATATTATCTCCTCCTAAAAATAACTAAATACAAGAGTATAAAATACACTAATTGTTTAAACTATACTTTAATAACTACATCACTTACTATATGTATTATATGGTAATTAAGAATTTTTTTCAATAGTAAAAAAAGGCCCAGAGCTTCGACACTACAAATAACCAAATTTTACAAAAAAGAAACCTCACTGTTAAAGTGAGGAAAAGAAAGGATTCTTTTTTGTTATTGTGATTCATTAATTCTTTCTGTGTAAGTTATCATAAAGCAGTCATCTCTACAGTATGTAGTAGGTAGAATTGTTATATCAAGAATCTCATATTTTCGTTTGTCAAGACTTTCAAGGAAATCAATATATTTATTTTGAGAGTCTGTTCTAAAGAAGAAATATGAGCCCTCAGATGAAACTGTAATTTCATCCGAATGCGAAGCATTACCTACACCACCAGAATTATTTGTTTTTTCTTCTGATGAGCATGCACAAAGTGACACACACATTACCAGGGCGATAATCATCGCAAGTATTTTCCGCTTTGTCATTACAAATCCTCCTGTTTAAAGTCCAAAAGACTATATTGTAGTATATATTTTAACATAAATTAATATAAAAATAAAGTGATTACATGTTTAATTTTGCCATTTATAAATATTATCACTTTTTCAAATAGAACCTTAATTAAATATAGATTAATTTAAAAGTATATGATACAATAAAATAGATTTAATTTTGAGGATGGTGGCTATGAATAAATGGATTAAAAATAATTATAAAGCTATTATTATTTGGGTATTTTTTGAACTTGTTGCAGTTATATTATACTTAACTACTAAAAATCTTTTTTACCTCTTAAATTTTTCATATATAGGTACATGTATTACTGTTGGAAGTTATCTTTATATGAATAATATAAAATATGCAAGAAATGTTGTACAATTTGCAGTTGGACTCTATATGCTTATTTATCTTGGTATAATATCAAATGAAAATATGCAAATAGAAGGTTTTTGGTATTATTTGTTTTTAGGTGTATTTGAAGCAGCAGTTATTCATTACCTTGTGGCAAAAATAATCGGACCAATTATTTTTGGAAGAGGTTGGTGTGGTTATGCATGTTGGACTGGAATGATACTAGATCTTCTACCATATAAAGTTCCAAAAGAAAAAAGGAAAAAACTTGGATTTATTAGATATATAACATTTTCACTTTCATTCATTTTTGTAGCAATTCTTTTTATATTTAAATTTGATAATCTAAGTAACATTATATTTTGGGCTTTTATAATAGGAAATGTTATATATTATATTACAGGTATATCACTTGCATTTATATTTAAAGATAACAGGGCCTTTTGTAAATATATTTGTCCTATTACAATATTTTTAAAGCCAGCAAGTTATTTTGCATTAATCAGAGTAAAACGTGATAAAGATAAATGTATTAACTGTAAAAAATGTATTAAATCTTGCCCTATGAATGTAGATATGTTAGATAACTCAAGAAAAAGAAAAAATGCAACTGAATGTATTTTATGCAATAATTGTGTTAGAAATTGTCCTAAAAAAGCTTTACATTTATAAAAATATAAATGCTTCACTTAAACTAAAAGTGGAGCATTTTTTCTTCTATCATACTAACATAGAAATTTGTTATAATATAAGTTATACATAAAAATATACGAGTTAAATTAACTAATATTCCTAGATTTTTTTATTTTTATATGATATAATAGCTTGAAATTTTTTTGTAATCTCTTTTTCATTATATTGTATATAATGAAATATTGTAAAACATAATTGAAGGAGAAATAAAATGAAAGAAATACTATTTATTAAGGTTGAAAAATCCAAAAATATACAATTTTGTTATGGTACAATGTCAAAACGGTTAGATAGAAAAAAACTGTTTAACTTTCTTTTAACAAAATCGGTACAAATATATTCACACCATGAATTTTATAACAGTAGTGTTAAATCTTTCTACCATGATGCATATGATTTTATAATTAAAAATTTGGATAAGATAAACCATATTCAAATATATATAGATAACGCAATTGAATTATGGTCTGGTAATCGTAATTCTTCTAAATTAATTGTTTTTGAAGATTATGATTTTTGTCACAATGAACTTACTTCAAAATTACTAAAGGAACTTATAGAATTTACTAACAATACTAATTAGAACTAAAATTTTATTTAAGAGTGTCATAAATAAATTTATGGCACTCTCTTTAAATGTGGTAATTAAGTTTCTAATATAATTTGATTTATTATTTAGCATATTTTTTATTGTAAAAAAATAGAAAATCTGATAAAATGTAGTTGTGTAATTTTAAAATAAAATATATTACGATAAATTTGTTAACTTAGCAAGATACTATAGTTGATATGATATTTACTACAAAATTAATTGGATTATGGAGGGAAAAAATGATATTAGCAATAATTGAAAGAATCGAAGATATAAAAGAAAGAGCGCCATTTAATAATAGATATTATTTAACAGAGTATTATAAAAAAATATTTGATGAATTAGATATATTATTGTTTCCTATTATTTCTACTACAAACTTAGAAAAAGTTTGTAATATATGCGATGGACTTATTATAACAGGAAGCTGTATTGATATTCCACCACATTATTATAATGAAAATCCTGTTCCAAATAAAAATTATGATATAGACGAATTCAAATTAGATAAAGAAGCAATTAAATTATTTTCTAATGACAACAAGCCAATCTTAGGAATTTGCGGAGGTCTTCAGTCAATAAATGTATATTTTGGTGGTAGTTTAAATCAAAAAATTGAAAATCACGATTTAAAAAATAAACTACATAAAATACATATTAAAGATGGTAGTTTTTTAAATTCAGTATACAAAGAAAATGCTAATGTTAATTCATATCATAAACAGTCTATAAAAGATGTTGCTAATCAATTTATAATTTCTGCAAAATCTGATGATGGAACAATTGAGGCAATTGAAAAAGGAAATATTATTGCTGTTCAATGGCATCCTGAAGAAATGAATGACATCTTATTCTTTGAAAAATTTATAAAAACTTTCTTTGATTAATAGTATTGGAATTCTAATATTAGAATTTATACATGAGCATAACTTCAGTGCTGTCTAAATATAAACTTAATTCCAAATATAACAAGAGGAAAAAATTACTTTGATATTTTTTCCTCTTGTTTTGTATTATTTATATAAAATAAAAACTCACGAACATTAAGTCCGTAAGTTGTCTTCAAATGGAGCGGAATGTGGGAATCGAACCCACGTCAAAAGATCGGAAGCCTTCTATTCTACCACTAAACTAATTCCGCATAATTAGTATGTATATATAATAACATTTTATACATTAATAATCAATATTTTTATACAATTTTTAAAAAATACATATATATTAAAATTAGTTAAAAGATTCCATGGTAATTAAACACAAATATTTAATTACCATGGATTTTAATATAAATTTATTCACTTATATTGTTTAGTTCACTTGAAATGTCAGAATATCCTGGTAGAAGAGCATTTGTTATTTCATCTTTATCTCCTGATAAATTCCAAGTTCTATCTTTCCTCTTTAAAGTAACCGTAATATTATTTGTTTCAGTTTTTATATCATCAGAATTATATATTTTTTCAAATTCTTCATTTAATTTTTTATTTAATTGTGGTTCAAACATATCTTCTAAATCTGTAGAGAATGATAATATTAAAATTTTGGAAAACATTTTTTCAAAATCACTTCCAACATTCTTGTTTGTAACTTTAAGTCCAACTTCACATTCATTAAACTTAGGTTTTACAGATACAACTTCGTAATTTAAATTCTTTAGCATTATTTTCATTATCAATTCTATTTCTTCTTTATCTTAAATTTTTGATAAGATAAATCACATTCAAATATATAGTGATAATGCAATTAAATTATGGTCTGATAACCAAAATTCTTCTAAATTAATTATTTCTAAGATTATGATTTTTATCACAATGAACTTACTTAAAAATTACTAAAGTAACTTATAGAATTTGCTAACAATACTAATTAGGTCTAAGATTTTATCTAAGAGTGTCATAAAATAAAATTTATGACACTCTTTTTAAATACAAAATAATAAATTTCTAAATATTATCATTTGAATTTAGTAGTTTTTCATTCAATATTTAATTCAATAATAGAATTAAATTTTTTTGATTTAAATTCTATTATATGATATGTTTTTTTCATTGACAATTTAAACTTATATGTTTTTCCCATAAAATTCACACATATTTTAAATTTATTAAAATTTTTTAATTCTTCTGGTAACTTTACTGTTGCAGAAAAACTTACAAAGTTTAATTCTTTAAATTGCTTAAATGGTTGTACAAGTTCAACAATTTGATTTCTCATATAATTTTTTCTTATACACGGTGTAATAAATATCCGAGCTCCACCAAAAATATAAGTTTGATTATAATCGATATTATAGCTGTCTAAATCATCGTAGATCTTATATAAAGTAGTTAAATCTACGCCCATTACTTTCTTGTCTTTCTTGTCACATAATTTTTCCTTACAGCAAATTATAAATTTAAATAAATTTTCATCCCCTCCAACATCGGGGTGAACTATTTTTGAAAGTCTTCTAAAGTTTCTATTAACATCTTCTTTAGTAAAACCTTCGCTTAATCCAAAAATTTCTAAGGCAGTTTTTCTAGTAACATCCATTTTGATTTCCTCCTGTAAAATAAAATTAAAAATAGTCTATCATTACTATTTAACATTATATATTTTATTATTCTAAATCAAATGCTCCCCCTCTTTCAATAATGAATATTTATTTAAATATGTTAATTAATTTCTTCAAAGAATTTTTTGCATTAAAGTTTTTTATCAATAATTTTCTATATATAAAATTAAAAAAATTTTTCACTCACTATTTAGTGAAAAAATATAAAATAAATTTAATACATCATATACTACCATATTTTATGCTTTTTTTCAACACTATTTTTTATTTTCAGAGATTTAAATTAAATCATATGATTTTTGTATGCTTCTGCCTCTAATATAGCCACTTCTTTTCTTGCACATAATTCTATTATTAATCCTATCTCTTGTTTTAAACTTCCATATATTTCCTGTCTTACTAAATTTTAGTGCAAATACTATATGATACTTGCATTCCCATGTTGTATGTGATAAACTTTCTTTGTATGATTTTTTCATACGATCATCTCCTTCTATATAATTTATTTGGCTGTCGAACCTTTTAAATTATATCACAAGGAGATATTTTTTCTATTACTCTGCTCAACGCTAAAAACTTTCCTGAACCACACACATAGCATGTGATTTTCTCTAAAAATAAAAAAAGACAAGCCGTTTATAGCTTGCCTAGGTTTCATAGTTTTTATATGGTGGGCAGGGATGGATTCGAACCATCGTAGGCGGAAGCCAACAGATTTACAGTCTGCCCCCTTTAACCACTCGGGCACCTACCCAAATATGATATATAAAAAGTGGTGGGCCTTCAGGGATTCGAACCCCGGACCATCCGGTTATGAGCCGGGTGCTCTGACCAACTGAGCTAAAGGCCCGCTTCTATGGAACAAATATATTATAATAGAAATACTAAAGAATGTCAATAGTTTATAAAGAAGTTTTTTTATTTTTTTGACAAATTAATAAGCTACTAATGTAGCTTATTAACTTTTATAGTTTATCGCTTAAATGTGTAATATTACCTGCACCAATTGTAAGTATAATATCTCCTGGTTTCATATTTTCTTTTAAATACTTTCTTATTTCATCAAATGTTGGTAAATATATTGCGTTAACTTTGTTATTAACCAATTTTTCAACTAAATCCTTAGATGAAATAGTACCATCATCTTTTTCTCTAGCTGCATATATATCTGCAATTATTGCAATATCAGCATCTGAAAATGCTGTAGCAAAATCATTTAATAATTCCTTAGTTCTTGAAAATGTATGCGGTTGAAATATTGCAATAATTCTTTTATGTTCTTTTTGTTTTGCTGCTGCAAGTGTAGATTTTATTTCTGTTGGATGATGAGCATAGTCATCATATACAAGAATATTTTTACCAATTTCTTTTTTGAATTCAAACCTTCTTTTTGCACCTGAAAATTCATTTAAACTTTTTTGCATCTTTTTAAATGATATTCCATGCGCATATGAAGTAGTAATTGAAGCTAAAGCATCATATACATTATGAATTCCTGGTACTGTTAAATAGAATTTATATGAATCATCTGTCTTTTCGTTAAATACTTCAAATGAATAAAATCCCTTAATATTACAAGATATATTTTTTGCGTATATTGTAGCTGTTGGATCTCCAATAGAAAAAGTGTATATTCTTACCTGTTTTTTAGATAATTCTTCACTTAATTCATTAACTACATCCATACAATTCATATCATCTTTATTAATAACAAGTATTCCGTCTTTAGGAAGCATTAATATAAATTTTTTAAATGATTCTTTTATTTCCTCTATTCCAGAGAAATAATCAAGATGATCCTCATCTATATTTAAAACAGTAGCAGTTTGATGTGGGAAATTAAGAAAACTATCTACATATTCACAAGATTCAAGTATAAAGTAATTAGAATCTCCTATTCTATAATTTAAATTTCCAAGCTTTTTAAATTTTCCACCAACCTGAACATTTGGATCAAGTCCAGCATCAATAAAAATTGAAGAAACCATTGAAGTAGTCGTTGTTTTTCCGTGTGTACCACATATACAAATAGGAGTTTTGTAACTATTTAAAAGTATTCCTAAAAATTTTGCTCTTTCATATAAAGGTTTATTCAAAGCTTTAGCCCTTACAAATTCTGGATCATGTTGATTTATAGCTGAAGTATACACAACGATATCTGCATCTTTTACCCATTCAGCATTTGAACCAATAAATACAGGAATTCCATTTTTTGTTAATATATCTATCATATCACCTTCATTTTTATCAGAACCTGTTACTTCATATCCAGCTTTTTGTAATATGATAGCAATTCCACTCATACTTACTCCACCAATTCCTATCATATGTATTTTTTTTACTTTTTCTAATCCTTTAAATTTTTTTATCATTTTTTCTCACACCTTTATTAAAATAACTTCTATATTATACTCTAAATTTAACCATTAGTCAATTTTTTAATTCTATTTTTGTCTAAACATGTCAAATATCTATACATATTATTGAATGATATAAAAATATGATATATAATGCAAATATTAGGAGGATCATATAAATGATTGTTGAAAAGTTTGGAATTTTGTTAATCTCTATTATTTTAATGGTAATGTTAAGCATAAAATATATAAAAAGATATTATCCTGCTAATCTATTTTTTATATCTTTTATGTCATTTATAAATGCAATATATACATATTTAAGTATATATAATATATATATAAGCCCATATATTATTTTATTTATATATTTTTTTACTATTATTATCCCTCTTTTTCTTGTTATATTACAATATAATAACATTATACTAAAAAAACAAATTACATATTACATTATGAAATATTTATTTAAAACTAAAGAATATGATAAAGTAATAAAATATATAACAAAACTTGTAACAATGTATGGAAGAACAAATGAATACATGTATATATTAGGTGAGTGTTACAAGAATAAAAATGATTATATAAATGCAAGAGATTCATTTGCATTTGCCATAGAGCTTAATCCAAATGACTATTCGTCATGTTATGAGTTAGGATTAATTCTTGATGAGACAAATAAAAAAGAAGTAGCTTGTGCAATGTTTAGCAAAGCCTTAAAAATAAATCCAGATTTTTATGAAGCTGCTGAAGCACTTGGAATTTCTTTAACGAGCCAAGGCAAATTTAAAAAAGCTATACATGTATATAGAAAAATATTAACTAAATTTAGTAAATCATATGAACTATACTACAATATTGGTATGTTGGAAGCTGAAATGGGAGAATATGAAAATGCTATCGACGATTTTAAAAAATGTGTTGAACTAAAGCAAAATTTGTTTATGGCATACCACAATATAGGTAAATTATGCCTTGCACTAAATAGATATGATGAAGCAATTGAGGCATATAAAAAAATTACAAATTCAACCATATATGGAGCTAAGGCATATTTTAGACTTGCAACAATATTTGCTGAAAAAGAAGAATATGAAAAGTCAATGGCAAATTTAGAATATGCAATTGAACTTGATGAAACATTTATAAATGAGATTTCAAATGAATACTCCTTTAATAACATGCGCAAAGAAATTAATAACTTTTTAGAAAAAAGAAAGTTACTAATTGAAAAGAAAAAATCAAATAAAAACTTCCTACTAAATAAATTTACACTCTTAAAAAAATCTAATAATGTTAAGATTAAAATTAGCTAGTCCTCTTTTTTTGAGGGCTTTTTTTTAAAAATCGTTGCAAAGTATTATTTTTTATGATATACTAATTGACGTATAACAAATGCCGAAATGGTGGAATTGGCAGACGCGCCAGACTCAAAATCTGGTGGTAGCAATACCGTGTGGGTTCAAGTCCCACTTTCGGCACCAAGAAAATAACAAGGTATAAAACTATTAAATATATCATAGTTTTATACCTTGTTTCTAATTAAACATTAAATCTAAATACTATAACGTCACCATCTTTTACAATATACTCTTTTCCTTCAAGTCTAATTAGTCCTTTTTCTTTTAAAGCATTCATTGAACCATATTCTTTTAAATCATCAAAAGATACTACCTCTGCTTTTATAAATCCTCTTTCAAAATCTGTATGAATTTTTCCTGCGGCTCCCGGTGCTTTAGTTCCATTTTTTATAGTCCAAGCCCTTGTTTCATCCTTTCCACAAGTTAAGAAAGATATTAATCCAAGTAGACTATAACTTGCTTTGATAAGTTTATCCAATCCTGACTCATCAATATCATAATCTTTCATAAGTTCAATTCTATCTTCTTCATCTAAAGTAGATAAATCTTCCTCAAGTTTTGCACATAGAGTTACAACCTTAGCATTTTCATCTTTGGCATATTCTTTTACTTTTTGAACATACTTATCTTCTTCCATTGTAGAAATTTGACTTTCAGATACATTAGCAACATATATTACAGGTTTTATAGTAAGTAAATATATATCTTTTAAAACTTCTCTTTCATCCTCTGTCATTTCCATAGTTCTAACAGGTTTTCCATTTTCTAAATGCTCTTTTACTCTATGTAAAAATTCATTATCAATTTTTGCCTTTTTATCACCGCTTTTTAATAATTTAGAAACTCTATCAATTTTTTTATTTACAGATTCTATATCTGCAAAAATAAGTTCTAAATTAATTGTTTCTATATCTGAAATTGGATCTACATTTCCATTTACATGAACAATTTTATCGTCCTCAAAGCACCTTACAACTTCAGCTATAGCATCAGTTTCTCTAATGTGTGACAAGAATTTATTTCCAAGTCCCTCACCTTTCGATGCACCTTTAACTAATCCTGCGATATCTACAAATTCTATTGTAGCATAAGTTGTCTTGCTTGAATCATACATTTTAGATAAAAAATCCACTCTTTGGTCTGGTACTGTTACCATACCAACATTAGGTTCAATTGTACAGAAAGGATAATTAGCACATTCTGCTCCTGCCTTAGTTATAGCGTTAAAAAGTGTACTCTTTCCTACATTTGGTAATCCTACTATTCCTATTTTCAAATTAAACACTTCCTTTTTACTTTATTATTATACCAAAACAACTATGTATAAGTCAAGAAAAATATATTAACCAAAAAATATGGACAAACATAATATATACTAGGTGGTAAAATGTTAGAAATTTCTAAAAGATTGATTGATATAAGTGAAATGACTAGACCAAAAGAGAAGATTAAAAAGATCTTTAAAATTGTACTTCACCATGCTCCAATAAAAGGAGCTACAGCAATATCTAATAGGAACTACATCAATGAATTAAAAAAACAAGATGATATTTTTTGTTCATATCATTATCTCATTGATTTTGATGGAAAAATAATTAATCTAGTTCCAGAAAATGAAATGACTATACATACAGGGATTGTCGATTATGATATGCATAGCATAAGTGTATGCCTTTGCTATGATTATGAAAATAAAATAACTTCCCAAGAGCTAAATTCATTAAAAGATTTATCCAAATATTTAATAGACAAATATTCACTAAACCCGACTTTTGATTTAATTAGATACTTTGATCTAATAAACAAAAGGAGTCCAATTTTTTTCGTAGATAATTATCATAACTTTATTGATTTTAAGCAGAGTGTTATTGAAACTAAATAACATAATATTATTTAAATTTATCGTTATAAGTTGACTTTTTTCGACACTAATGTTATAATACTTTTATTGGCTATATATTATTTTCTAATTTAATATTTAGGAGGACTACTTATATGAAAAAGCATAATTTAACAACGGATGAAATTATCCATTACCTTAAAAATGTGAAAAGATTTAAAAATAATTTATACCAAAGCAATACTATAAATTATATTAACTTAAAGAAGGACGGAGATATAGAAACTACCATAAATTATTCATTAATATACATTATCAATAGTCTTGATAATGAATTGTATTATTTCAAATATGCAATTTATGACCAGAAGATTACAAGTCCATTTTTTGCATTTTTAACAAAAATAGACTTAAAAAAACATATACACATAAAAGAATTAAAAAATTATCCATATAATATATTTGGCATACGGTTTGAATTTATTGATACCGAATCTAATAGATATATATACATAGTAACCATATCTTAAATAATTAAGGCAGTGGAAATCCCACTGCTTTAATTATTTTTTGTCTTTTCTTCTATCTCTTTTACTTTTAATTTTTGCTCATCCGTATTAGTCCAATGATCAAATCTAGGAACAAAATCATAGCCAGAGTTTTTTAATATTTTTTTATCTTTTCTTTCAAGTGTTAAATCATTTGATAGATTAGTACAATCTTTATTTTTCTTCTTATTCAATATAATCACCACAAATATTATTATCAATATTTATATGTCATATTCATTTAATTATTGTACTTCAAATTTTTCTTCTATAACGTCTCCATTTTCATTTTCTACTAATATATTTATTCTTTTTTCTGCCTCATCTAATTTTTTTGTACATTCTTTTGACAATTTCATTCCTTTTTCAAATTCTTCTATTGCTTCATCTAAGCCTAAATTTCCTGTTTCAAGTTTTGTTGCTATTTCTTCCAATTCTTTTAAATTATCTTCAAATGTTTTTTTATTACCCATAAAACACCTCCATTATTTAACCTTAACTTGTATTTTTCCATCTTGTAAAATAACACATAAATCATCATTTTTATTTACATCAGAGACTTTTTTTACAATTTTACCATCAACATTTTCAACAATACTATATCCTCTTGTTAATGTTTTTAGTGGACTTAATGCATCAAGTTTTGCAATATTTTTTATACAAATACTTCTATATTTTTCTATTTTCATATCAATAGCATTTTTGCTAATCATAATATCTTTATCAATTTGCATTCTATATTTATTAATAATATCATAAGGTATTTTTTCGAGCTTCGAAGCTTTAATTCTTTTTAAATATTCTTTTTTCCTATTTATATATCCGTTCATTGCAAGAATATTTCTATTTCTATCTGTAGAAATCTTTGTTAAAATATCTGATTTTTTTGGATAAACTAATTCAGCAGCTGCTGATGGAGTTGGTGCCCTTAAATCAGAAACAAAATCACAAATTGTAAAATCTGTTTCATGGCCTACAGCAGAAACAATTGGAATTTTTGAATTAAAAATTTCTCTTGCTAGATTTTCATCATTAAATCCAAATAGATCTTCAAAAGATCCTCCACCTCTTGCAATTATAATCACATCAACGTTGTTTAATTTGTTAAATATTTTAATTCCACTAATTACTGTTTTTGCAACATTTACTCCTTGGACAGCAGCAGGATAAATTAGTAAATTTACATCATTATATCTTCTAGTACTTACATTTATTATATCTTTTATAACAGCACCTGTTTTAGATGTTATAACGCCAACTCTATCTGGTAAAAAGGGTATTTTCTTTTTATAAATTTCATCAAATAGTCCCTCATCTTGAAGTTTTTTCTTCAATTTTTCATAAGCTATGTATAACTCTCCAAGACCTGCCTGTTTCATTGTCCTACAATATATTTGATACACGCCATCTCTTTCAAAAACATTTATTTGTCCTGAAATTACAACTTTCATACCATCTTCTGGTTTAAAGTTTACAAGTTGTGCAGCTGATTTAAACATAACACATTTTATTGATGAATTTTCATCTTTTAGGGTAAAATAAAAGTGCCCAGTATAATGGGCCTTAAAATTTGTTATTTCACCAGTTATATTTATGTTATTTAAAAAAGCATCTGAGTCAATTAACATTTTAACATACTTGTTAACTTGACTTACATTAAATACTTTTTCTTCCATAAGCTTTCATTCTCCTATTTTTTATCTTCAATTACTTTAGCAAGTAATCCATTAACAAAAGATTTTGAATCTGCATTTCCATATGTTTTTGCAAGTTCAACAGCTTCATTTGCTGATACTTTAAGTGGAATATTATCCATATAATTCATTTCAAATATAGCTAAACGTAAAATTGCAAGATCAATTTTAGCAATTCTAGAAAAACTCCACTTTTTTAAATTTTTTAATATTATTTCGTCAATTTCAGAAATATTTTCTACAACACCTCTAGTTACTTGTTCAATATATTCTCTTTCTATATCCACACATTCATTTTCTATACAATTTTCTTCTATAATTTTATCTATGTCTTTATCTTTGTTAAACTCATATTCATATATGCATTTAAATGCATTATCTCTAGCAGCTTTTCTACTCATAATTCTCCCTATTCCTTGTTTTTCTTATTTTCTTGATAATAATATACATTATCTTTAAAATTTCTAAATTTACTAAAATTAAAAAAATCTTTTAAATGACCTTCATTATCTTGAAGTTTTTTTCCAAGCCAAATTGCAGCTATAATAAGTGCTACTAATACAAAAAATTTAATTAAAAAATCAACTATTCCAAGTGCATATAGCACTACAACGACTGCAATACAAATTATTACATATTTATTTTTTACAATATAGTCTATTAAATCCTTCATAAACATCACATCCTACTTCTTTTGAGGTTCTAAATATACCCCTTTTATTTTAATATTTGCTTCTTTTATTTCTACTGTTGTTTGTTTTAATACACTAGATTTTATATTTTCTTGTAATTTTGCAGTTAATGCTGGTACAACTGTATCTGGAAGTATCATAGCATAAACATTTGCGACAATCCCTTCTTCGGATACCATTGTTTCAACTTTTATATTTCTAAGTTCTGGATAATTTCTGGCTATTGCCATGATTATACTATCAAACGTATCTTTAGTTATATATGTTGTTCCTTTTTCAGTCTTAATAGCTAGTCCAGTTTTCATGTTCTCTATATCACCTGATTTTGCAAACATACCTATAAGTCCAAGTAATGCAAAAACAGCACCAATAATAATTGCAGTAGTTTTATTTGCAACAAAAAATGCAACAAGTTTTTCTAACATAGGCTCTATATTTAACATTTCTGTTGAGTAAAGTATTAATGCTATTGATTCAACAATTATAACTATAGAAAAAACTACAAGTATAAACTTCTCTATATATTTCATTTTTACTCTCCCCCTATACTTTTTCATAGTCCAAAAAGATTTGGACTATGAAAAACTATTCTTCAGTATCTGATTTAGTATCTTCTTTTTTATCAAATGTTATTCCTTGAACATTAATATTTACAGCAACAACGTCAAGTCCTGTCATGTTTTCTACAGCTGATTTTACAGCGTTTTGAGCAGCCCAAGCAATATCTGGAATTCTTACTCCATATTTAACATTTACATATAAATCAATTGTAACTTTTTTACCTTCAAGTTCTATTTTAACTCCTTTAGAATATTTTTTGTTTCCTCCAAGAATTTGATTTATTCCATCAACAAATCCTAAAGTCATACCAGCTATTCCCTCAACTTCAGATGCAGCAAGACCAGCAATTATACCTATAACATCTTCAGATATATTTAAATTAGTATCAATTTCTACATTTGAATCTGCATCTTCAATTACATCCTCTTTTTTAACAACTTCTTTTTTTATTTTTTCACTCATATTAATTACCTCCTAAAAAAGATAACACATATAATTATCTTTTATTTACGAATATTATACCCCAAATAATTTAAAAAGTCACGTATTTTCACAAATATTTCAAAATTTATAATTTATATTAACAGAAAAATGCTACAGCAAATATACTATAGCACTTTTTATACACGTTATACTACTATTTTATCTCCTAAAGTCTTTCCACCTATAACATGGAAATGTAAATGTGGTATTACCTGCCCACCATCTTCACCTACATTAGAAATAACCCTATAACCATTTTCATATATGCCTGTAATTTTTGCTACCTCTTTAATAGCCTTAATACATTCACATACATACTTTTGATTTTTATTATCTACCATATTTAAATCTTGTATATGTACCTTAGGTATTACAAGAACATGTACAGGTGCAACTGGATTTATATCCTTAAAAGCAAGTACATACTCATTTTCAAAGACAATATCAGAACTTATTTCTTTATTTATTATTTTACAAAATAAACAATCACCCAAAGATCTCACCTCTTATTATTCTTTTATAAGGACAGCCTTTATTCTTCTTATACCAGAAGATGAAGCTTCTTCTTTTTTTATTTTAAATTTACCAAGTTCACTTGTATTTTTTACATGTGGTCCACCACATAGCTCTTTTGATACATCACCTATTGTATATACTGTTACAATATCAGGATATTTCTCTATAAACATGCATTCAGCTCCTGATTTTACTGCATCTTCTTTTTTCATCTCTTCACATTTTACATCTAAACCAGCTTTTATCCAGTCATTTACAACTTCTTCAATTTTGGCTTTTTCTTCATCTGTTAATTTATGATCGCAATTAAAGTCAAATCTCATTCTTTCTGTAGTTATATTTGAGCCTTTTTGATGAGTATCACTACCTAATACTTTTTTTAATGCTGCATTTAAAAGATGTGTTGCAGTATGATAAGCTATTGTTTCTTTGTTTTGCTCTGCAAGTCCACCTTTAAATTTTTGTTCAGAACCTGCTCTTGATTTTTGCTGATGAATCTCAAATAATCTATTAAATTCTTTTATATCAATTCCAAATCCATTTTCCTTTGCAAGCTCTTTTGTAACTTCTGGAGGAAATCCATATGTATCATATAACCTAAATACCATACTTCCTGGTAATACATTAATGCTTTTTTCCTTTATGCCAGAAATTTCTTTAAAAAATTCTTTTTCACCTTTTGCAAGTGTTTTTACAAATTTATCTTTTTCCTCAATAATAACTGATTTTATCATTTCCTTATTTGCTTCAAGCTCAGGATAAAGTTCATTTAAAGTATCTATATCAAGATAAACTAAATCTCCTAAAGAATTAAGGTCAATCTCTAGTTTATTTATATGTCTTATCATTCTACGAATTAATCTTCTTAAAATATATCCTCTATCAACATTACTTGGCTTTCCACCATCAGATATTATCATGATACTTGAACGCAAATGCTCAGCAACAATTCTTTTACTTTCAATGTTATCTTTCTTTGAAAGTTCTGTTAATTTTTTCATAACAGGTTCAAATATTTCTGTATCAAAAGGTGTCTCCTTTCCTTGAAGTAGCATAGCCATTCTTTCAAGTCCAAGACCAGTATCAACGTTTTTTTGTTTTAGTTTAGAATAACCATTTTTATCTTTAAAATATTCCATAAAAACATTATTCCATATTTCAACATATTTACCACAATCACAACTTGGTTCGCAGTGTTCTGAGCATGGCTCTTTTCCTGTATCATAAAACATTTCTGTATCAGGTCCACATGGTCCTTCTTCTCCCGCAATCCACCAGTTATCATCTTTGCCATAATAATATATATGATCTTCTAAAATTCCTGCCTTTTTCCATGCTTCTGCAGATACAGTATCTCTTGGACAATCGTCATCTCCTGCAAAACAAGTTACAGATATTTTTTCTGATGGAATCCCTAATTCTTTTGTTAAAAACTCATAACTCATTTTTATAGATTCTTCTTTAAAATAATCCCCCAATGACCAATTACCAAGCATTTCAAAATATGTCAAATGACGATTATCTCCTACCTCATCTATATCATTTGTTCTTAAACATTTTTGATAGTCTGTAAGTCTAGTTCCCTCAGGATGCTTCTCACCAAGTAAATATGGAACTAACGGTTGCATACCAGCAGTATTAAACAAAACTGATGGATCATTTTCTGGAATTAAAGGAGCTGATGGTATTAACTTATGTCCATGTCTTTCAAAAAAATTTAAATATTTATTTCTAATATCGATTGCTTTCATTTATATTCTCCTTTTCTATATAATTATTTTTAGTATTATACCACTTTTTTCATACATTAGCAACTTTTAGTAAGGAAAAAAACATCAAATCTACCACCACATATACCACACCTATATTTCTTTGTCAAATTCCTATTTAGCCTTTTTCTATAGAAAGTTTGTCCACATTTAACACACTTTACTTTATAATTATATACTTCCTTTTCCTTATATTCTATATTACTATTTTTATAATCCACTTTTTTATTGCCAACTCTTGATATATTATATCCAAGTTTTTCATTAATGTAGTTTGCGTATTTTTTAAATTCTATACCATGGTCATTACAAAAAGGAATACAGTGTATAAGTTCGTGCATTATTGTATTTTTTATAATCCCATCATTTAATTCCATCACCCATCTACTTACATAAATGTGATGTAACTTAAATTTTTGATAAGAAATAACTTTTCTATTTTTGTATTTTCTTACTTTTTTATATTTTTTATCAGGGCATTCCTGCTTACAACAGCCATATCTTTTAGGTGATTTATTAGATAAATTAATGTCTATTTTACCATACGTTTTCTCATCTAATATATGTATATCAATTTTTTCTAATTCATCAATACATTCTTTATATAATTTTTCTAACTTTTCTTCCATTTAATATTCCTTATATATCAAAAAAATATGTAGATTCTAAATCAGACTCAAAAAGGAGCAATGCAAGTGGATATTTTTTATACGCAGCTCCAATTGTTGAATAAAGTTCTTTAGGTTCAGTAAATCCCATATGCCACCTTATTGCATATTTTTCCTCATTGGTAAGTGGCATAAACTCAGAAATCATCATTACAGATTTTTCACCATGACCATAAGGAATTGTATCGTCTACCGTATAATATGGAACTTTTTCCCATTCACCATTTTTATTTTTTGCATTTCTATAATCAACTTTATAATAATTTAATTTACAAATATCATGCAAAAGAGCTGATATTTTTAGTGTATCTGGATCAAACTCATAATCACTATTTTTTACTTTATCACATAATATTTCATACACTTTTATACTATGTTCAACAAGCCCTCCTGCATAAGATCCATGAAATCTTGTACTTGCTGGAGCTTCAAAAAAATCAGTTTTTTCCAAAAAAGATATTAATTTATCAATACCTTCTCTTTTTATACTTTTTAATAATTCTAACATTTTTTCTTTCATTGTAATTCCCTCACTTTTGTCTTATATTATATACCACAATATAAATTATTTCAAATATATTTTTTAGGAATTAGAAAAAAATATGTTACTATTCAGACTAGAAGTTAAAATTTTAGTAACAGTATGTAACTAATAGAAATAAAATAATAAATATAGTGCTTAAAACAAAGAAAAAAGATTAAATGTGAATAACGTAATTCATATTTAATCTTTTT
>FR891280.1 GCA_000433755.1 Clostridium sp. CAG:465
GTGTCAGTAATAAAAGGAAAATTAGCATGGAATGGAGAAACTGAGAATAATACAGAGTATAAATGGTTTTCAGAGGTAACGGATGGAGCAACAGAGAAAAGTGAAGAATGGAAAGATAAAATAGCTAGTGTAGAAGATGGAGTACCAATTCCAAAAGGATTTACATATAAAGAAGGAACAAAAGATACAGGACTTGTTATAAAAGATGATAATGGTAATGAATTTGTATGGGTACCTGCAACTGAGAGTACATATGCAAAAGATACAAGTTTTCCAGGTAATGTTAAACCAACAGGTGATGATACTTTACCAAATGGTATAACAGATGAAACAGCAGATGTAGTAAAATATGGAGGCTTTTATATAGGAAGATATGAAGCAGGAGTACCTGAAAATCAAAGTAGTATAGATGGCGAATCAGATAGTACTTCAAATGTAAAAGGTGTGCCAGTAAGTAAAAAAGGTGTAAAAGTTTGGACATGCATAAGCTATACAAATGCGAAAGCAAATTCAGAAAGTATGATAAGTAATGAATATGTACAAACAGGATTA
>FR891281.1 GCA_000433755.1 Clostridium sp. CAG:465
TAGCACTGTAAAAAATATAAATTCTAAAGAAAATTTGGAGGAATAAACAATGATAACAAATGTAACAGGTATTTCAAAGTATTATTTGGAGGAGGTATTAGCTAAAGGAAAAAAATTTCCAAAAGGTGTTTGGAATTGTAATGAAAAATATGATAATGCCAAAGAGGTAACAAAAACTTTAATTGAAAAAGTATTAAAGTGGAGTGATGATGATATAAAGAGTAAATTATCAATAAATACATTTAGGGAAAATTCTCTTAAAGGTATGCTAAATTATTTATTCAATAACAGTCCATACAGGGCAATAGAAAATGCATATCCTGGAAAATTTAAACCTTGGGAAGTTACAAGAGTTTCAAAAAAAT
Organism: Clostridium sp. CAG:465; assembly: GCA_000433755.1. GTDB lineage: Bacteria > Bacillota > Clostridia > TANB77 > CAG-465 > CAG-465. The sequence goes on from FR891281.1 coordinate 366, forward strand.
TTTGGAATGTGGAGACGGCTAAAGAGGCAACAATATGGTTAATTGAAGAAAAGCTTAAATGGAGTGATGAGGATATAAAGCAGAAATTATCAGCAAAGATATTTATACAAAATTCATTTACTAGTATATTAAATGATTTATTTAATGGAAGTCCATATTTAATAATAGAGAATGCATATCCTGGAAAATTTAAGCCTTGGGAGTTACCATCGATTCCAAAAAAATTTTGGAATTTAGAAACGGCTAAAGAGGCAACAATATGGTTAATTGAAGAAAAGCTTAAATGGAGTGATGAGGATATAAAGCAGAAATTATCAGCAAAGATATTTATACAAAATTCATTTACTAGTATATTAAATGATTTATTTAATGGAAGTCCATATTTAATAATAGAGAATGCATATCCTGGAAAATTTAAGCCTTGGGAGTTACCATCGATTCCAAAAAAATTTTGGAATTTAGAAACGGCTAAAGAGGCAACAATATGGTTAATTGAAGAAAAGCTTAAATGGAGTGATGAGGATGTAAAACAAAAATTATCAAGAAAAATTTTTAGGGAAAATTCTCTTAATGGTATGTTAGATTATTTATTCAATAACAGTCCATACAGGGCAATAGAAAATGCATATCCTGGAAAATTTAAACCTTGGGAAGTTACAAGAGTTTCAAAAAAATTTTGGAATGTGGAGACGGCTAAAGAGGCAACAATATGGTTAATTGAAGAAAAGCTTAAATGGAGTGATGAGGATATAAAGCAGAAATTATCAGCAAAGATATTTATACAAAATTCATTTACTAGTATATTAAATGATTTATTTAATGGAAGTCCATATTTAATAATAGAGAATGCATATCCTGGAAAATTTAAGCCTTGGGAGTTACCATCGATTCCAAAAAAATTTTGGAATTTAGAAACGGCTAAAGAGGCAACAATATGGTTAATTGAAGAAAAGCTTAAATGGAGTGATGAGGAT
>FR891282.1 GCA_000433755.1 Clostridium sp. CAG:465
ATAATCATATCACATTTTTCTTCATAAATCTACATTTATTGCTTATATCTTTCTATTTAGTTTTCGACATTTTTTGACATTTCCATACATAAAAAATATTTTCAATTTTTCTCATTGTCGGGTTTTGTTTTCTTTTTTCAAGATGATACAATAAAATCATAGTAATACACTCTATTACTAAATAAAACGAAAGAAGGCAAAAAGTTGACCGGTAGTATTGAAAAACGTGGAAAGAACAGTTATAGGTTAGTAGTATTCAAAGGTTATGATTTAGATGGAAAATCTATAAGACATCAGAAAACAATTCATTGTAAGAACAAATCTGAAGCAAGAACTGAACTTGCAAAATATATAGCAGAAGTTGAAAATGGTTTTGTTGTTGAAGGAAATATCCCAACATTTAAAGAATTTGTTGAAATATGGAAAAGAGATTATGGATTAAAGGAACTTGCACCATCTACTTATTACAGATATTTAGGAATATTGGAATCTAGAATTCTTCCCTACTTTGGACATTTTAAATTAAATAAAATTAGACCTATTGATATTATGCAGTTTTATAACTTGCTTGATGAAGATACTCAAATAATTAGAAAGAAAAACAACAATGGAAAGAAAACTAGAAAACCATTATCAAAGAAAACAATTTTAGAACATCATAGACTTTTACACGCAATGCTAACAAAAGCTGTGTATTGGCAAATGATTGTAACTAACCCTGCGGATA
>FR891283.1:0-1630 GCA_000433755.1 Clostridium sp. CAG:465
GTATAATCATAATTATTTCCACTTAAATCTTCCCATACATTAGTACTTGTACTATGTCCACTTCTTGTATTTCTAATTCCATCTAACAAAAGTACTAAACCATCTTGTACATAATCCATACTTGCTGTTTCGGAAATAACTTTACTATTTGATATATTTGATGTATCTTTTCCATATCCAATTTGACCTTTTAATTCATCAGTTAAAGTATAATATACATTTTTTCCAACTTTGTAACCTTTTATATAATATACAATTCCTGTTTTTTCTGAAAAGGCATATACATCTTTTAAATTGTTATCTTTTTTTATCCCTCTGGTAATATTCTCAGCACCAATTTTATTTAAATCTATAGTATATAATTCAGCTTTATTGCCTTCTGTTACACCTTCATTTTTAAATTGATCATTTATATCATCTGTTATATCAATTAAAATAGACTCCTTTGTATTATCATCTAAAATAGTATATGGATACTCTTCTTTTTCGTATTTATATTTATCAACAAGATTTTGTACTTCATATATTTCTCTTGCAAACTGTTTCTTTTTTGTATTATTTACAATTTTATCTGATGATATTGTTATAACTGTTAATAAAATTAAAAAAACAGCAATTGTAATAAGTAAAGCTATCATACTTATTCCTTTTTTTATTTTTACCATAAATTCACCTTTTTTACAAAATAAAACATAATCTATTATTATTATACATATTTTATACTTTATTAAAACTTTTGTCAACGAATTTATCAATATTTAAATTTTGTAAAAATTTAATTGCAAATACATAATGTTGTTACTAAAGCTTTAAATTTTAATCTAAATAATAACATTTTTTCTTAAATCATTTCCATTTTTTTAATTTTTTTACTGTATATTTTTTGGAAAATGATATTTTCTATATAAAAAAATATCCTCTATAGTAATTTTAATTAATACTATAGAGGATAGTTACATATAAAATATATACTTTTTCAAATATATGAAATGATCTAAGCATATCTACTTAATATCTATCGTCTAATTCATTTGGGTTATCACGGTGATAAATTTCAGGACTGTTTCCTAAATCTTGAGGAGGAATATCTTCTGGAGATTTTTTATAACTCTTTAATTCATCAGATAAGCTTGTACCTTTTTCTGCAGTACTATAATTTGGATTCTTATAATCTCCATTTCCAGCAGGAAGCATTTTATTTTCCTTTTTAGAAAATATTCCTTTTACCTTTGAAAATATTTTTCCAAATTTTGGAGTGTTAATGTCTTTATACCACTGATCTAGTTTTTGACTATAATCATAGCTACTTTCTCTTTGGTTATATAATTCTTGATAATTTTTATTAATAAATCTAGGATTTTCTTTTATATCTTTAATATCACCATCAACTGTATTTATCTTAGCATATCCTTTTATATAGCTTGGATTTAAATACAAACTTGAATCATTCTGTATAATTATATCATCTCTATTGTTATTTAACTCATTTTCTGGTATTGAAACTAGCATTATATCGTTAAAATTTTCTCTTGTGTAATTATTATAATTTCTACCACTAGTTAAATTCCAAAGTAGTTCAAAAGGTTGGTTTTTAAAAAATGTAATATTTTTTTCTAAGGTACCTTTAACA
>FR891283.1:1676-9520 GCA_000433755.1 Clostridium sp. CAG:465
TATATTATTATTAATTAATGAATCAGTAGCAGCAAATTTGTGACCTGTTAATAACACACCTTCGTTTGAAACTATATCACCAATTTGTGAACCCGTTATATGTGTACCAATTACATTATTTTCATCACATGCCATATCAAAGATTTGTGATACATTATCTAAATTTGTATAATTACTACTTTTCAATATTCTATCTAATAAAAACATATTAGATCTTTTTAAAGCCCTATTTTCTTGATTATATATATACTTACAAAATTTATCGCCAAGTTCACCATACTTTTTACATGCATCATCTTTTAATAGCATTAAAGTATAATTATTTAAACTTTCTTCTAATTTATCAGTATTATCTTTATAATGATAAGGGCTATACCAAGTAGCATCTTCAATAAACTTGTCCCTTAAATTATTTTCTAACAAATAATTATTAAATTTATCTAACTTACCCTTTTTCATATATTTATTAAATAAATCAATAGTACTTTGTTTTTTCATACATAACCTCTCATATATATTATACTAATCATAATATATCAAATTTTGATTTACTCTATAATGAATCTCTTTAGTAAATTGTCATTTACCTTGCCAAGACCTTTATACCTTAAATTCTCATATACCCTTACTATTCCATTTGGTACATCAGTCTTTATAGCTATTCCATTTAAAAATTTATCGTAATCTTTATCCTTTAGATTAATCTTTTTCGAATCCTTATATAATTCTTCAATTGAAACTATTTTATCTAACATATCTAGATATTCTAAATTTAAGAATTCATATAAATCTATACTGTCGTTTATATCAAAATCTCCTGTTTTTAATCTTTTTAGCTCAATCATTGTTGCACCACAACCTAGTTTTATACCAATATCATGTACTAAACTTCGTATATATGTTCCCTTTGTACAAGATACAACAAAACTTACTTGTCTTTTCCTTAAATTTACATCTATATCATCTATATTAAATATTTCAATTTCTCTAGGCTTTAGAGAAACATTTTCTCCATTTCTTGCGTATTCATATGCTTTTTTTCCTTTAATCTTAATAGCACTATAAATTGGTGGTATTTGAGAACTTTTTCCAATAAACCTTTTTATTCTTTCCTTTATATATATTTCATCTTCATTTAACGTATTTGCAAAAACTATCTTTCCTGTTATATCATAAGTATCAGTTTCAACTCCAAGTAACATTTTTACTTTATATACTTTATTTTCAGATAAAAGTTCATCAGAGAGCTTCGTTGCTTTACCAATACATATTGGAAGGACACCTGTTGCAATAGGGTCTAACGTCCCAGTATGGCCAACTTTTATACCTGGAAATATTTTTCTAACAATATCTACTACATCATGTGATGTAATTCCTTGTGGTTTATCTATATTTAGTATACCATTTTTAATTTGTGGCACCATCAACTAACATCACCTCTACAGCTTTTAAAACTTTATTTTTTATTCCATCTAAATCTTCATATATTGTAAATCCAGCAGCTCTTGGATGACCTCCGCCTCCATTTGCTATTGCAATTTTTGATATATCCACATTTCCTATAGAACGCATACTCACTTTATATGTTCCATTCTTCTTTCCTCTAATATATATACCAACTTCAGTTCCTTCAACCATTCTAAGATAATTTGTCATTCCTTCTGCATCTTCTTCATCAAGACCAAGTGAATTTATTGTGTCATAATCAACTAAACTATATCTAACTTTACCTTCATTGTAAACTTCCATATTTTCTATAGTTTTTGCAATTAATTTTAATTTAGCCTCTTTAATAGTATCATTTAATTTCTTACATACAGTAACATGGTCAGCTCCTGCCTTAATAAGTTCTGCTGCTGCTATATGAGTATCGCTTGATGTATTTGAATAATTAAAGCTTCCAGTATCTGTCATTATACCTGTATATATATATGTAGCCATTTCTGGGTCAAATTTAATTCCTAAATATTTAAGAAAATTATATACAACTTCAGATGCTGATGACATATTATCGTTTATATATCTTACATCGCCATAAGGATGAGATACTTGATGGTGATCAAGCATTATTACATTTTTGGCTCTTGAAAATGCTTCATCAGAAAGTGCTAAGCGTGTTTTATCACTTGCATCAAGTGCAATAAGTAAATCATAATTTTCAACATATATATCTTTCTCGCATATTTTTGTTATATCCGGTAAAAATTTAAACACATCTGAATATTCAGGCATTATTACATGAACATCCTTATTTAATTTTTTCATTGCAAAATACATTCCATATGTTGAACCAATGGCATCACCATCTGGATTTACATGTGCTACAATATATATGCTCTTTGATTTATTTATAATTTCTTTTGCTTGTTCAAACTCCATTTAATCACATCCTTAACTATATGTTTTTTTCATTATCTTTCTTTATAACTTCATCAATAACTTTATCCATATATTCACCATACTCCATTGAGTTATCAAGTTTAAATATTAAATCTGGAATATTTCTCATTTTAACCTTTTTAGCAAGTGAATTTTTAATAAATCCTTTAGCCTTTTTAAGGGCATCTAGTACTTTTTCTTTATTCTTTTTTCCATATATACTAACATATACAGTTGCATATTTTTGATCTGGAGTTACTTTAACATCAGTAACAGAAATCATACCAGATACCTCAGGCTCTTTTACTTCATAAGTTATTATTGAAGATAAAGCTACTTTAATATCTTGTTCTAATCTTTCATGTCTTTGCATTAACTATCCTCTCTTTTCTTCAATTAATTGGAAACATTCTAAAATATCTCCTTCTTTAATATCGCTATAATTTTCAAGTTTTATACCACATTCATATCCTGCTTGAACTTCTTTTACGTCATCCTTTTCACGTTTTAGAGAATCAATTTTTGCTTCATGAAGTACAATTGAATCTCTTACAAGTCTTACCATTGTTCCTCTTACAACTTTACCATCTTTTACATAGCAACCTGCAACAACTCCAACATTTGTAAGTTTAAACACACGTCTGATTTCACATTTTCCAAGAACTTCTTCTCTATATTTTGGAGTAAGCATTCCCTTCATAGCTGTTTCAACATCATCAATTGCGTCATAGATTACTCTATATAATCTTAAGTCAACTTCTTCCTTCTTAGCAAGTTGTTCTATCATTGAATCAGGTCTTACATTAAATCCAATAATGATTGCATTTGACACTGATGCAAGAGTTATATCACTTTCTTTTATCGCACCGGTAGATGCATGTAATACTCTTACTCTTACTTCATCATTTGAAAGTTTTTCAAGAGATTCTTTTAAAGCTTCAACAGATCCTTCAACATCTGCTTTTATTATAACATTAAGCTCTTTAATTTTTCCTTCTTTAATTTGGTTAAATAGATCTCCTAAAGTTACTTTATGTCCTTGTTTAATTAAGTTTCTACGTCTTTCAGCAATTTTTCTATTTACTAGTTGTTTGGCAACTTTTTCATTTTCAACTTCATAGAATATATCACCTGTCATTGGAACGTGAGATAAGCCAAGTACCTCAACTGGTGTAGATGGTCCAGCAGCCTTTACTTTTTTACCCTTATCATCCTTCATTGCACGTATTCTACCAATAACATCACCTACAACAATTGTATCTCCAACATTAAGTGTACCTCTTTGTACTAACATTGAAACAATTGTACCTGAATTCTTATCAAGTCTTGCTTCAAGAACAGTTCCTTTTGATTGTTTATTTGGATTTGCTTTTAAATCCTTTACATCAGCAACTAATAAAATCATTTCAAGCAATGTATCTATACCTTCACCTGTCATAGCAGATATTGGAACACAGATTGTGTCTCCACCCCATTCTTCTGCTACAAGTCCAACTTCTAATAATTCTTGTTTTACACGTTCTACATTTGCATTTGGTTTATCAATTTTATTTATTGCAACAATTATAGATACGCCTGCAGCTTTAGCATGGTCAATAGCTTCTATTGTTTGTGGTTTTATTCCATCATCTGCAGCTACTACAATTATAGCTATATCTGTAACTTGTGCCCCTCTTGCTCTCATTGCTGTAAAAGCTTCATGTCCTGGTGTATCTAAGAAACAAATTTCTCTATCTTTACATTTTACCTTATATGCACCGATATGTTGTGTAATTCCACCTGCTTCTTTGTTTACTACATTTGAACTTCTTATTTTATCTAAAAGTGATGTTTTACCATGATCTACGTGTCCCATTACAACAACAATTGGAGGCCTTACTTCTAGATCTTTTTCATCATCTTCAGATTCGTCAAATAATATATCCTCTTCTGTAACCTTAACTTCTTTTTCTGCTGTAATTCCAAATTCTCCAGCTACTAAATATGCTGTATCGAAATCTATCTCTTGATTTACGGTTGCCATTATGCCAAGACTAAATAATTTTTTTATAACCTCAGATGCTTGTTTTTTTATACTTTCAGCAAATTCTTTTACTGTCATTATTTCAGGCAACTTAACTTCAGTCATTGGAATTATTTTAGTTTGATTTAATACAGGTTTTTGTTGCTTTTTCTTTCTATTTCCTTTATTTCTTGATAAGTCACTATCTCTTTCATATAAATCCATTAATGAACCTGAATCAACTTCAAGACCTTTTAATTTAGATGTTGAAATTCTTGTGTTTTTTTCTCTTAGTTTATTTTTGTCTAATTTATCTTTTTTATTATCAGTAGAATTTTTGTCATTATATTTTCTTTTATCAATTATATTATTTTCATATTCTCTAGTTTCTTTCTGCTCAACTGGTGCAGATTGTTTTATAAACTTATTAACCTGATATGCAGTGTTACTTTGTGGATTTCTAAAATTATTATTTCTATTATTATATCCACCATTATTATTTCTAAAAGGTCTATCAGTTTTATTAAAACTAGAATTATTACCATTTCTTCTATCTTGATTATTAAATGGCTTTTTATCCGAATAGTTTTGTCTATTATTTGTACGATAAGAATTATTATTATTTTTAAAATTATCATTTCTTTCTCTACTATTTTGGGTATTAACAAAGGCTTTTTTCTCATTATTATTTTCTGATGATGTAGTTACGTTTGTATTTAAATTATTATTTTTTAAATCTTCTTTTTTAGTATCTTGATTTGTAACCTTTTCTATAGGCTTTCCATTTCTAGTTATAACAACATTTGTAGGTCTGTTTCCAAATCTTGGTTTATTCATTCTGTTTTGTCTATTTGCATATGATGAGTTCTTGTTAAAGTCTCTTTTATCCTGTCTAATTTTGTTAGAATTATCTACAGTATGATGAGACTTTTTAATAGAACCAGAAATATCAGTTGTTATCTGTTCAACTTCTTTTTTTTCTCCATCTGTATTTATTACTTTAACATTTCTACGAATTATATGCATTTGACTTTTTTCTGCAACTGGTTTCTTTTCCACTGTTTTACTCACACCTTTTTTTATCTTTCCTACAACTTCATCTTCTATAACTGATAAATGAGATTTTACTTCTACACCCATATTACTTAATCTTTTTATAAGCTCTGCATTTGTTATACCCATTTCTTTTGCAAGTTCATATACTTTCATTTTTCCCAAAACTATTCCCCCAATTCATTTTCTAATTCTAATAATACGTTTTTCATACTTTCATTATCTAAATGTAATTTAGTATTAAATTTTTCTTTAGTTATATAACTCTTACATTTATCTATACACTCTTGAGACTTACACATATATATTCCTCTTGAGTTTATTTTTCCACTTTTATCATATATAGCTTTTCCGTTTTTGCTTACTATTCTAAATAATTCATTTTTATTTTTTTTCTTCCTACATACTATACAACTTCGTATGGGATCCATTTTTATCTCTCCTATTATTCAACAACAACTTCTTTTATTTGTGTTTCTGTTTTTATATCAATCTTCCATCCTGTAAGAATTGCTGCAAGTCTTACATTCTGACCATTTGCACCTATTGCATAAGATAAAGCTTCATCTGGTACAACAACAGTAGCCATTTTTTCTTCATCATTAATATCTATTGCAAGTATTGGTGCTGGTGATAATGCATTTATTATATAACTTGGTATATCATCACTATATGGAATTACATCTATTCTTTCTCCACCTAGTTCATCAATTATTGGTTGTATTCTAACACCTTTTTTACCAACTAAACTTCCAACTGGATCAATATTTTCATCATTTGAATATACAGCAACCTTTGTTCTACTTCCAGCTTCTCTAGCTACAGCTTTTATTTCTACAATACCATCTATAATTTCAGGTACTTCAAGTTCAAATAATTTTTTTACAAAATTTGGGTCTTTTCTTGATAAAACAATTTGAGGTCCAAATTTTCCAGATTCAGTTACACTCACAACATAAGCTCTTATTCTTTGATGTGGTTTTAATTCTTCTGTTTTAACTTGTTCTTTTACTGGAATTAAAGCTTCAACTCTACCAAGATCAACAATAGTACCAAATTTATCATTTTTTTGAACAACACCTACTACTATTTGACCTTCCTTATCTGCATACTGAGTATATACAAGATTACGTTCTGCTTCTCTTAAACGTTGAACTATAATTTGTTTTCCAGCAACAGCAGCAATTCTACCAAAGTTTTTAGGTGTCACTTCTACATTTACAACACTTCCAATTTTTGCTCTTTTAGAGATTTGCAAAGCTTCTGGCAAAGATATTTCTTTATTTTTATCTTCAACTTTTTCAACTACTGTTTTTACTGCATACACTTTTATATTTTGTTCATTTACATCAACAATTATATCTTCTGTAGTTTCATAATTCTTTTTATACGCAGCCTCTAAAGCCATTTTTAATGATTCAATTAAATACTCCCTTGTTATACCCTTTTCCTCATAGATTTCATCAATTGCATTAAATAACTCTTTTGAACTTATTTTATCACTTTTCATTTTTTAATTCCCCCTAATTAAAATTTTTTTAATTTATTTATATTAACATTATCTTTATTTTTAAAAGCATTATCAAAATCATAAATAGTATGCGCTACTGCAATATCTTTTATATTAAAAATATACTCTTTTTCCAAAGATTCAATAACTATATTATTATCATTTACACTTTTTAAAATTCCTGTTATTTCCTTTTTATCATCAAGTTTTTTGTATAATTTAACATATACTTCACTGCCAATATATTTTTCAAATAATTTTATATTCTTAAGTTGTCTCTCAAGGCCAGCAGATGAAACCTCTAAAACATATTCTTTATCAATATTTTTATCTATGTCATCTTCAATTTTTCTACTTATTTTTTCACAATCATCAATTGCAACATTTCCATTTGGATTATCAATAACAACCCTAAGTATGTTATTATCTCCTTCTTTTACAAACTCAACATACTCAATTTCAAATCCCTCTTCTTCAATTTTAGGATTTATTATTTTTTCAATATTATCTAATTTCATATTTTTCTCCTACTTAAACTTAAGTGAGAGGATTGCTCACCCTCTCACTTATCATACAGTAACTATATTATACTATAATTTTATAGCAATTGCAATACTTTTATACATTAATTTTACATATTTCTGGATATTTTGTTACTATTTAGACTAGAATCTAAAATTTTAGTAACAATATGTAACTAATAGAAATAGAATAATAAATATAGTGCTTAAAACAAAGAAAAAAGATCAAATGTGAATAACATAATTCATATTTAATCTTTTTTGCATATTAACGATTTTTTTAACAAATTAATGTGTATCTTTTCAACTATATAGTATAATATTTGATAATGAAGCTGTTACAATATAGTAATTAATTCATTATTTACTAATTATTATT
>FR891284.1 GCA_000433755.1 Clostridium sp. CAG:465
TAACAAGTATAGAAAATCAGACTTTTTTTAGTTGTGAAAATTTAACAAGTATAACAATACCAAATAGCATAACGAGTATAGGAGATAGAGCTTTTTATGAGTGTAGCAGTTTAACAAGTATAACAATCCCAGATACTGTTACTGAAATTGGAAGTTATGCTTTCTATAAGTGTAGTAGTTTAACAAATATAACAATACCAGAAGGAGTAACAAGTATAAGTGAATATACTTGTTATGGTTGTAGCAGTTTAGAAAAAGTATTATGCCTTGGTAATACCTCAAAATTAGGTAGTGAAACTTTTAATGAATGTTCATCAAACTTAAAAATTTATGCAAAAAATGGATTAACAGGATATGATGCAAATGGATGGGAAAACTATAGTGATAAAATAGTAAGATATGATGAAACATTAAAAGATAAAAGTGTAACATTTACAAGAAAAAGTCAAACAAAAAACGTAGAATTATCAAATGATATTCTTAAATCATTAGTAAGCATAAAATCATATGAAATAGAAGATAAAAGTATAGCATCGGTAGATAGTTCTGGAAAAGTAACACCGTTAAAAAATGGAACAACTAATGTAAAAGTTGTAGTACAATATTTTGAGGGAACAAAGGTTAATTTAACAGAAGAAATTGTAGTGGACTATAAAGCTGAGAGTATAAGTTTAGATAAGACCAATATTACTTTAAATAATAACAAACCTATAAAATTGAATGAGAAGGTATTACCTGAGTATACAAATAATAAGAAGGTAACGTGGAGGAGTAGTAATGAAAAAATAGCAAGAGTAGATGATAATGGAAATGTAACAGCGGTGGAAAGTGGAACATGTAAAATAACAGCAACAACAACAGAT
>FR891285.1 GCA_000433755.1 Clostridium sp. CAG:465
GATCTAATATATATGAAAAAAAGTAGGAGGAAAAGAAGATGAAAAAAATGAAGAATTTAAGAAGTAAAATATTTGTAATTCTAGGATTATTTGCGCTTATGATAGCCGACTTAAATCCATTTTTTGTAAACGCAGGAAGAGAAAATTTAACATATAGAAATGCAGGATATCCAGCAGCAATGTTTGATAATAATTTAAATAGATATACACAATATGGAATCTCAACAGTGGGAGGAAATCAATCATACTGTATAGATTATGGATATAAAGCACCAGCATCAGGGGCATCATTAACATATTTAAAAACAGTAAGATCAAATAAACTAGTTGCAGTAATGGCAAATGGATACCCAAATAAATCAGTAGCACAACTAGGAGCAGTAAATATAGATGCGGCATATTTAGGAACACAAATGGCAGTATGGCAAACAGTAAATGGAACATCATATACAAAAGGAAATGCATTTGATTTAAATAAAATACAACCAGCGGCAGGGTATGAAAATGTAGTAAATAATGCAAAACAAGTAGCAGCAAAGATATTAGCAAGTGGAACGTATAATCCAACAATAAGCGTAAGTGGTGGAAAAGTAGACTATGATAGCTATGTAGAAATGAATAAAATAGGACCATTTAAGGTAAATGTAGAAGGATATAAATATACAACATTTAAAACAAGTCTAGTAAATGCACCAGAAGGATCATATGTAGTAGATAAAGATAATCACATAAGAAATGAATATAATGCAGGAGAAGAAGTATATGTACTAGTAAGTAAAACAGCAGCACCAAAGAATGTAACATTAAAAGTAACAGCAGTAGCAAATGAAAAAGTAGCAGTATTATACGGAGCAGGAAGTTCAATGCAAAACTTTGTATTTTTAGATTTCGAACAAAAAACAATAGAAGCAAGTAAACAATTTACATGGGAAAAAAGAGAAGGAAATATAGAAATAGTAAAAGTAGATCAAAATGGAGCAAGTGTAGAGGGAGCAGAATTTAAAGTAGTAGACGAAAGTGGAAAAGAAGTAGCAAAACAAAAAACAAATAAAGAAGGAAAAATAACAATAAAAGGACTACCAGTAGGAAAATATACAGTAACAGAAATAAGTGCACCAGAAGGATATATATTAAAGGCAGAAACAAAAACAGTAACAGTAAAAACAGGAGAAACAGCAAGAATAAAAGCAGTAAATGAAAAAATAATAGGCGGACTAGAAATAACAAAAATAGATGAAGATACAAAAGAAAAAATAGAAGGAGTAACATTTGAAGTATATAACAGTAATAAAGAAGTAATAGGAAAAATAACAACAGGAAAAGATGGAAAAGCAGTATTAAAAATAGATAATATGGCAAATGGAACATACTATTACAAAGAAATAAGTGCGCCAGACGGATATATAGTAGATAGCACAATGAAAGAATTTAAAATAACAGAAGAAAATAAAATAGCAAAAGTAACAGTAACAAACAAAAAAATAAGAGGAACACTAGAAATAACAAAATTAGATGATAGTAGAGTAGCAATAGAAGGGGTAAAATTTAACATCTTAGCAAGTGACAAAAAAACAGTAATAGAAACATTAACAACAGATAAAAGTGGATATGCAACAACAAAAAAACTAGATAAAGGAACATATTACTATCAAGAAATAGAAGTACCAGATGGATATGTAAAAGATGATGAAATCTTTGAA
>FR891286.1 GCA_000433755.1 Clostridium sp. CAG:465
TAAAAATTTTGGCATGGTAATTTCAATATGACTTTCCTATTATATAAAAAGTAAGCCTTACTTTAATATTTAAAATAAGACTTATAATTATTTTTATATATTTTTTTCATTTAAATATCTTTTTAATAAAAATGTAAGAAAATATGGAAATGTATAAAATTTTCCATTAAATCCAATATTTTTATTGCAAAGTTTTATTCCGTATTTTATTTCTTTATATTTATCATTATCGATTAAATTATTTAAAGATATTGTGGAGTTATCACTTGCCTTTACTTCTACTGGAATTAAATAATTTGTATCTCTTACAAAGAAATCCATTTCAAGTCTACCTGTTTCATCCCTATAAAAGTACAAATTGTATCCTTCTTTGACTAACATATCGGCAACTATATTTTCATAAATTGCACCTTTATAAGTATTGAAATTTTTATTTCTTCTTAAATCAAGTTGAGCTTCTTCATCCAATGTTGCAATCAGTAGACCAGGATCTCCAAAATATAATCTATAATTATCAGGATTATAGTTTCCCTTTAACGGTAGACTTACTTGTTCAAGACAATAGCAAACATTAACTATTCCAGCATTTTCTAGCCATTCTATAACTCCAACATATTCCCTATTTCGGGCTCCAGAAGAAATTTTTGTTATTTGAAATTTTTTATTTTCATTACCCAGAAATACAGGAATTTTTCTATATGCATTTAGTATTTTTGTTTTATCAAGTCCACCTGCATATTTAGTAATATCCTCTTCGTAGTCCAATATTATTTGTTTTTGCATTTCTAGAATTCCAGTATATGTTTTGTTTTCAACAAATGTTTTAACAATTAGTGGCATTCCTCCAACAATCATATATTCTTGAAAATTTTCCATCATAACATCATATTGTATTTTTGATAATGGTTCATTTTTTATCATACATTGATATAAATCTTCTATTTGCTCATTGCTATATCCTTTTGCCCATAAATATTCTTCAAAATCTAATGAATGCATTATATAATCAATTTTATTGCCTACACTATTTGATTCAATTTCTTCATAATTTATTCCCATTAAGGATCCCGAGCATATAACATCAAATCTTCCGTCTTCTCTAAAGGCTTTTAAAGCCGTTGCACAACTTGGATAGTCCTGTATTTCATCAAAAAATATTAATGTTTCTCCAGGTATGAATTGAAAATTTCCATTTTTTAATGTGATATCTTTAATGACTCTATCTATTTCAAACCCTTTGTCGAAAATGTCTTTATATTCTGGCTGTAAAACAAAATTTATTTCAATTAAACTTTTATAATTATTTAATCCAAAGTTTTTTATTGATTCAGTTTTTCCAATTTGTCTTGCACCTTTTACTATTAATGGCATTTTATTTTTGCTTTTTTTCCATTCTATTAAATATTTATCAATTTTTCTTTTTAATCTCATATTATCACCTTCAGCATTAGTATATCACATTTTTTACATTCTTTCAATGCTTTATATCACATTTTTTGCATTGCTTTTTGACAAATTAT
>FR891287.1 GCA_000433755.1 Clostridium sp. CAG:465
AGTAAAGATTTTTGTTATTATAAACAAGAATTATATGATTTAATTAATACTAAAGATCGTTTAGATTTCTTTAGTTATATTGATAAAACTGAACCTGTAAAAATGAAACCTTATGAATATGAAAAATATAATAATGTTAATATAAAAGAACATTTAAAAAATATTAGAATAAATTTTGATTATAGAAAAATATTAAATTGTAATTATAAAAATATTGAATTTACATATGAAACTGATAACTTTTATTCTCTGCTTTATTTGTTTATGTGGAGATTAACAAAATTGAATAATGTTGTTTATGTTTGCAAAAATTGTGGCAAGTATTTTATTCCAGATTTTCAATACAACTCAAAATATTGTAATAACATATATGCTTATAATAAAACTTGTAGAGAAATTGCAGCTCAAATACAATACAAAAAGAAATTAGATGCAGAACCTGTACTAAAAAAATGTAGAACATTTTATCAAACACTACAAAAAAATGCTTCTTTATATGGTGGAAAGCATATTGATAGATATGAAAACTTTAAAAAAGAATCTAAAGTAATGAAAAAAGCTTTTGAGGATGGAAATATTACAATTGAAGAATTTAGTAATTGGATAGATAGCAAAAAAATAAGGAAGTAATTTCCTTATTTTTTTATATTCCT
>FR891288.1 GCA_000433755.1 Clostridium sp. CAG:465
TTCTTTTTCCTGTTTTGTAACTCTAATTGTTATCATATTATTCTTTTTCAATTTTTACTCCTTTCAAACTTATGTGGCTTTACCACTAGATCAATACCTTTGTATATACAAATGGGAATCTTGCTTATGAATTCCCAAGATGAAATTTTTATAAAGGCAAGACTCCCTCATTTTATTTTTAAGTATAATTACAATAGCTATTTATAATTTTTTCAATATCATGTGGTGAATCGCTTTCACATATGTATTCTTCCTCAATTATTAGTTTGTATATTTTTTTATATTACTTTTACTGTCTACCCTTTTAACTGTCCATTTATCATTATTTTTATCATAATATTGTTTCATATTTACATCACTTTCTTAAATTATCATACAAACTATCCCAATCAAAATTAGAATAATCTCTTTGTTCATAATTTAAATAACCTTTCTTTTTTGAAAAATCTTTTTTACTTTCTTCTAATTTATTATTTTCTTTTATATTCTCTTCTGTTCCGTTACCTAACGTTACATTAACATTATTTTCATTCTTTTGATTTTCTCTAAACCTTTTTTGTCTTTCTCTATTTTGTTCTTTAACAATTTCATATTTATCAGCACTTTGGTACTTGTCCCAATTTTTAATCTTGTATATATTGTCCTCACAAATTAACATTTCAAAATGGATTAACTTGTCCAATATATTTTGAATTTTTTTGTTTGATTTGTGCGTAATTGTTGCAAGATCTTCAACTGTCATTGGTGTATTTTTTGACATCATAATCTTTCCACCTTGCATAGATATTCCAGCAATTACTAATAATTGAATCCATACTCTAAAGAACGTGTCCCCATCACGTTCTTTGAGTAGTAATTGCATTTTAGAATTTGCAAATATATTTGTAAACACTTTAATCCATTGCATAAACAATACTCCTTTCTTACTTTTTTATAGAATTTTCTTCTTTTTCTTTTAAGTATTCATCTAAAGCTTGTACTCTAAATAATACTCTACCGCCAACTCTTGCACATGGTATTTGCTTTCTTCTTACTAGCTGATTTACAAGCCAATATGATATACCTAAATACTCTGCTGTTTCTTTCATTGTTAGAGTTATTCTTTCTACTTTAGGTAGTTCGTTCATAAAATCACCTCCAAATTTAATTTTTTTCAAAACTTGTTAACTTTTTACTCATTTTTTCGCCTATATAGTTAGAAAATAAAATTTTTTCTAAAAAATCGGTACATTTTCGGGACATATTTCGCCTATATGGTTGTAAGGTGTTAATTCAAGTTTTGATATGCAGTTTGTAACTAGCTAATTACTAATTGTTATTTTAGTTGTTTGACTAAGAATTAAAAACACGACAATTTACAATTTCTAAAAATTGTATTTTTGTCGAGTAAATTTAAAAGGAGGGATTTTTATGTATCATCTATTTAATGTTTTATTTGATGATAGTACAAAAGAAG
>FR891289.1 GCA_000433755.1 Clostridium sp. CAG:465
TTGACAAAAAGAAATAAAAATGGTAAACTAATTAGGTCGCAAACAAAACATTAAAAAATGATTACAAACTTATGTAAAAAAGTAATCAAAAAAATAAAAAAGTTTTGAAAAACTGTTGACAAGTTTAATAAAAAATGTTAAACTTAATACAGTCGCAAAATTGTGACAAGCACATTGAAAAATAAACAATACATATACGAACCAAAAATGGTTGTACGAAGAGTGCAATCGTCAATAAAAACAAAGTAAATTCGCATAGCAGAAGTTATGAGAAAAAAGGATTTTAAACGAGAGTTTGATCCTGGCTCAGGATGAACGCTGGCGGCGCATTTAAGACATGCAAGTCGAACGAAAATTTACGCTTAAAGAGTTGATTAGTTTACTAAGAGATGATTTATTGTAAATTTTAGTGGCGGACTGGTGAGTAATACATAGGTAATCTGCCTTTTAGAGGGGAATAACTAGGAGAAATCCTAGCTAATACCGCGTAAGACCACACTTAGACATCTAAGAGAGGTCAAAGGAGTAATCCGCTAAAAGATGAGCCTGTGGCTGATTAGTTAGTTGGTGGGGTAAGAGCCTACCAAGACGATGATCAGTAGCCGAGCTGAGAGGCTGGCCGGCCACATTGGGACTGAGATACGGCCCAGACTCCTACGGGAGGCAGCAGTTGGGAATATTGGACAATGGAGGAAACTCTGATCCAGTGACGCCGCGTGAAGGAAGAAGGTCTTCGGATTGTAAACTTATTTTATCAGGGAAGAAGAAAGTGACAGTACCTGAAGAAAAAGGACCGGCAAACTACGTGCCAGCAGCCGCGGTAATACGTAGGGTCCAAGCGTTATCCGGATTTACTGGGTGTAAAGGGCGAGTAGACGGCGCTGTAAGTCAGCTGTGAAAACTTAGGGCTCAACCTTAAGCCTGCAGCTGAAACTGTAGTGCTAGAGTGCAGGAGAGGTAAGCGGAATTCC
>FR891290.1 GCA_000433755.1 Clostridium sp. CAG:465
GGCTTTAAAGAGTTCGACGGAAATTCAATTTGGCTGGGGTAGTAGGATTCGAACCTACGCATGATCGGGTCAGAGCCGATTGCCTTACCGCTTGGCGATACCCCACAACGCGCTATCATTATACACCAAATATGTATAACATGCAATACTTTTACTTTAAATTTTCATTTAAAATTCGTATGTAATTTCCACCCATTATATTATTTATTTCTTTTGGACTGAATCCTCTTTTTTCAAGTTTTTCCTCAATTTTTTTAATATCTAAAACAGATTTTAAATCTTGTGGCTTATCTTCATTTTCCATTCCATCAAAATCACTTCCAATTCCTACAAATTCACTTCCTACTAAGTTTGATATATATTCTATATGATCTACTACATTGTCTATTGTTACATATTTATTATTTGATAAAAATTCTTTATAAAAACATACACCTATCATACCTTTACATTTTGCAATTAACTTTATTTGTTCATCTGTTAAATTCCTTTTATTTTCACATAGACTATTTACACATGAGTGAGTGGCTATTACTGATTTATCTGTGATATTAATAATATCGAAAAAACTTTTCCTAGATATATGTGATACATCAACTATCATTCCAAGATTATTCATTAACTTTATACATTCTCTTCCCTTTGTTGTAAGTCCTGTATCATTTTTTGTAAAAGTTCCACAAGCAAGAAAATTATCATCATTCCAAGTAAGCGACATTACCTTTATTTTCCTATTATATAATTTTTCTAAATTTAATAGATTTCCACTTAATGCCGCTCCATTTTCTACAGTCAGTAAAATTCCAATTTTTCCCTCATTTATTATTTTTTGTAAATCACTTTTTGTATCAATTAAAACAATATCTGCATTCTTATTTTCATTATATTCTTTATAAATTTATCAAGCATTTCATTTACTCGTACATATGCTGTATTACCTATATCATATTTAGTATTAATAAATGATGCTAAGAACTGAATATATGGTTTTACAAACTCTGCATTAGTCATATTAAAATCAAATTTTGTATTAAAAATACTTAAATTTTCATCAAATGCTCTTTGTAATGTATCACAATGTCCATCAACTATTATATTATACAAAAAATCACCTCAAAAAAACTGCCATATATAACTATATGACAATTTTTTTATAAATATTATTTTTTAAAATCTAAAATATTTTTTCTTTCAAAATATTTTATTACTAAATATACAATAAATGCTACAAATACTCCTAAAATCCAACCAGCTAGAACATCTCCAAAATAGTGAACGCCTAGGTATACCCTACTAAGACCTATAATTACAAAAAGTATAACAAGGGAAATACTTACAATAATCCTTTTTCCCTTTTTGTCAGCATTTTTTAAAAGTAATAAAATTATAATTGTATATAAAGCTGCATTTATCATTGAATGTCCACTAGGAAAACTATAGCTAGTTTCATTTATAAGCCTTAAAACACTTGGCCTTTGCCTTGCAAATATGTACTTTAATATAGTATTTAAAATAAATGAAATTGCTACAGTTATAAAAACTGGAATACCATACTTCATACGCGTTTGGTGCAAAGCACAAAGAACTAAACATATAATTGCGATAATAACAGGTCCACCTATGTTAGTAATTATTTTTACTATAATGGTAAAAATAGGATTTATATACAGTGAAATATTCCTATATACAAAATTTTCTATTCCTACTATTTTTCCCGTTTCAAGCAAAACTACTATAAAGGCAAAAATAGATAATAAGGTTATGATAAGAATAAAATCTCTTCTTTTCATACTATTCTCTCTTCACATATTTTTATATATTTTATTTTGTATATTTTCTTAAAACTTTTAATTATAAACATAATATCATCAACCTCTGCTGATATTATATATTTTATTGTAACAATTTTCAATATTTTTTTACAAATTTAATATATACGTATTATACGTAAATTTTTCACTCGTATTTAAAATTGGTGTAT
This sequence comes from Clostridium sp. CAG:465, assembly GCA_000433755.1. Lineage (GTDB taxonomy): Bacteria > Bacillota > Clostridia > TANB77 > CAG-465 > CAG-465. The sequence goes on from FR891290.1 coordinate 1,982, forward strand.
AAAAAGATATACATATTTTTCCCTTATCATTTATATACATTTTTAAATTATCTCCCATATTATTGTCTTTTTCTTTATATATTTCCTCTTTAATATAATCCTCAGCCGTCTTTTTATTATCAATAAGGAAGTTTTTATCAGTAATGTTAAAATTATATTTAGTCTTTAAATCATTTGGAATTATATTCATAAGCTCTAAGCATACTTTTTCTATATTTGTATTTTTCTTATTTATTATTTGTCTATTTAAAATACTTTCTCCTGTTTTTAGATTAATATTATAAACTAAAACATTACTCACATTTTTTATATTATCAGTTCTTTTCTCAACCTTTTGAATTACTAAAGATAGAATATCATCATATGTATATTTATTATAATTTAATTCATACATTTCTTCATTTAATTTTATATTATCATAATAATTTTTTATCTCACTATTTATTAATTTTACATTTTCATTATCCATATTTATAACAGGCATAACTGAGTTAAAGCTAAACTTAACGCCATCATAATTTAACTCATACTCATATTTTTCATCATAAACTTCATCTTTATTTTCATCTATTTTATTCATAACTGATATATCTGTTTTATCAAACGAACTATTTACAGAATAAACATCTACCTCATCATTTTTGTTGTTATCATCTCTTGCAAATATTCCATAGCTTACAAGTATTATTAAAATCACAAGAAGTATTATAACAATTGCCAAAATTGCAGCTATAAAATCTTTTTTTGTATCTTTCATAATTATCACCTATAATTATGATTTACAAAAATATTTTAATTATAACAAAATGATTTTTTTCTACAAAATATTATATAAAACCTTCCATTCTCATCCATTTTTCTTTAATTTAATTTTCTTTATATTCATCAATCTTATAGCATGTCAGATCTATACACCATCTTTTCTATATGATGTTATTAAAAAAATACCATCCTTTTTCAGAATGATATTCCATATTACTATTCAAAAAAATTCGAAAATATTCGTTATGGTTCCGTTTTTATAGTTGTTTACAAATTGGAATTGGTAAAAATTGATACAAATATCAATCAGTTTCCGTTATTAATGTAACATATATTGTTAGATTTGATAAGTATAATCTTTAATAATTGCAAATTTAAACATTTTTTACATAATTCAGTTGCACCTAGATTAAATTATATTCATATCTCATACTTTTACATGTAAATCCTAATTCTTTGTAAAAATTTATTGCATTTTTATTAAATGCCCATACATTCAACTCAATACTACTAACATTCTCTTTTCTTGCTAACTGCTTAGCCATATCACAAAGTTTACTACCTATTCCTTTTCTAGTGTAATTCTTATCTATACAAATATCTTCTATAAATAATAACCTTCTTTGTTTAAAAATTCCATCTTCCTTAACTTCTTTTATTTCTGAAATGATTTCACCAACAATTACATCATTAACTTCCGCAACAAAACAAAAATATTGATGTTCTCTTAAATATTTTTTAAATTCATCAAGCGGTAATGGATCTACATTTCTATATATATCCTTTCTTTCATTTAGATGTAATTTATGAACTTGCTCAACGAGTTTATGGACTTGATTAAAATCATTTATGCACATTTTTCTGACAATTATATCTTTCATATTTCCCCCTTTAAATAGTAATATAACATTTTCGCATTAATTATACCATACTTTAAATTATTTGCAACATTCCATCAGGAAACTCAGTAAAAGAGAGTAAACTTTGATATTACTATAAAATATTCCAAAATTTTATTTTCTTGGGTTATCCACTCAAGTGTTGATTTTATTTATTTTCTATTTTTTGTGCTATTAAATAGCATGCATAACGAATTAATTTATAATTTTCTATTAATTCTTCTCTCAGTTAAAAAAGGTAAAAAAATAAAGCCGATTTAATCGACTTATATTTTTTTTTCATCAAACTCTTTATTATCCAAAAAACTATAGAGTTCAGCAAAAATTCAGTTTGGCTGGGCTGGCAGGATTCGAACCTGCGCATGGTAGAGTCAAAGTCTACTGCCTTACCACTTGGCTACAGCCCAATATATAAACTTAATACATATGGGGTGGAAAATGGGATTCGAACCCATGACCTCCAGTGCCACAAACTGGCGCTCTAACCAACTGCGCTATATCCACCGCTCACAGTACTTTTAATTTTACATTATTTCTTTTATTTTGTCAATATTTTATACTAATTTTATTAAATTTTTTTCTTTTTTATCATATAAATATTATACTCTAGTAAAATTAATATATACTAATTATCTAAAATTTTGCAACTAATTTATAAATAGGTCCAAAAGGCGAAAACTTCTTTTCATATTCAGTTTCTACATTAAAAACCTCTGTCTTATGCAAATCTAAATAAACCTCAATAAATTCCATACCAAAATTTTGCATACTTACTAAACTATATTCAAAAAGTCCCCTATTATCAGTTTTAAACTCAATAATTCCATCTTTCTTTAAAACTTTTTTGTAATTTTCTAAAAAATCTTTGTAAGTAAGACGTCTTTTAGTATGTCTCTTTTTAGGCCATGGATCACTAAAATTTAAATATAGCACATCAACCTGATTTTCACTAAAATAATCAAGTAATTTTAAAGCGTCAAAAGACATAAAGTATAAATTTTTTAAAGCTATACCATTTTCTTCTTCAAACCTATTTAATTTTTTAATTGCAAGAGCTAGTACTTGTGGAGACAATTCAATTCCAATATATACATTATCTGGATTTAATTTTGCCATATTAGAAATAAAATCACCTTTTCCCATACCAATCTCAATGCAAATCTTTTTATCTGTATTAAGTATACCTTGTAATTTTTCTCTATCTTTAATAAATCTATTAAAATTTTCTATTATATCATTTGCCTGTGGGTTATATCTTGTCCTCATTTTTCCTCCTAAACTCTAGAAATAATTGTTCCTATAGCTATAATAACTGTACTAATCAAAAATGAAATAACAAAATATCCATAAGGTACAGTTACGTTGTTTTTTTCATTTTTCGCTGTTTTTTCTTCTTTTTTCTTAGCTACCTCTTTTAATTTCTTTTTATTATCTGTTGCTTCATAAAAAGTTCTTTTAAAATCAAGCATCGAATAATCCTGATTCCTTGAATATCTCCATCTTTTTGTACTAAGAAGACAATACTGAATTCCAGTTGCTACAGAAAGACCTACTGCTATTAACTGAATTATAGCGCCTATACACATAGGAATTACACTTGCTTTCCCTGTTAAGACATTAAAATTAGTAACAATATCACAAGCTAAGCTATATGATGATGCTATACCAATAACAGGTATAAAGAAATATGGCGCAATTCCTGCAAGTATAATCATGAAAATTAAAGGTATTTTCTTTGTAATTATTAAAGAAAAAACACCATTAGAAGCTTCACTTACTTCTTTTGCTTTTTGTGCAAGTTCTGCAATATTAGGAGTAGAATTTATTTTTGATATTAGAGTTGCTATCATAACAAAAAAAACAACAAGACATATTATATATATAATTATATGTTTTCTCATAAGTTTTTCTTTATAAAATTTAAAATATCCTATCATAATATTTTTTATACCAAATTTACTACTCTTATTATCGGAAACATTAGCATTTTCATCTTTTTTATTTAATTTATTTTTACTATCTTTACCTTTTACATTACCAGAATTTCTTGATACATTTCTTCTTTTTTGGGTATTTTGCATATTACACTCTCCTTAAACTAAACAATCATAAAGTCAATTTCTTTTAATTTTATGTCTGCCCTTATAAGTTTAACTTTTAATTTATCACCTATTTTAAAAGTTTTTCCTGTTTCTTTTCCAAGAAGTCTATGTTTTTTATCATCATATATATAATAATCCAAATCATTAATATTGTCAAATGAAATTAAACCCTCAACTGTATTTTCAAGTCTTACGAATATTCCAAAAGATGTTACATTTGAAATTACAGCTTCAAATTCATCACCAACAAATTTACTCATATATATACACTTATATAAATCATCAAAATCTCTTTCTATTAAAGTTGCATTTTTTTCAGTTTCACTAGATGTTTTTGAATACTCTATAGCTTGAGTAGCATACTTAGCTATCTTTTTATCACTTAAAACATATCCACTTTCGATATAATCAGATATTACTCTATGAATAAACAAATCAGGATATCTTCTAATAGGTGAAGTAAAGTGACAATAATATTTTGCAGCAAGACCAAAATGTCCTAAACATTCTTCAGAATATTTTGCAATCTTTAATGTCCTTAACATATAACTTGAAATAATTCTTTTTTCTTCCTCATCTTCAATATTATCAATTAAAGTAGATAAAGTCTTTGGATGTATATTTTTTATTCCTTTTAATTTAAGTTTATATGAACTTAGTATCTCATTTAACTCTCTTAATTTTTCTTCATCTGGCTTTTCATGAATACGATAAATAAATGGAATATCTAGGAAATAAAATTTCTCAGCAATTTGCATATTTGCAGCAAGCATAAATTCTTCTATTATTTTATTTGCAATTGTAATCTCATATGGTTTTATATCAACAACTTTTTTATTTTCATCTAGCACAACTTTTGTCTCAGGTATATCAAAATCTATACTTCCACTTTGTTTTCTTTTTTTATTTAAAATAACAGCAAGTTCCTTCATAAGCATAATATCATCTATATAGTCTCTGTATTCTTTTAATACATCTTCATCTTCACCACATATAACTTTATATACCTTATCATATGACATTTTCTTGGTAACACGTATAACAGACTTAAAAACATTGCTTTCTATAACATTACCATCTTTGTCAAATAAAATATCAATTGCAAGAGTTAGTCTTCTTACTCCTTGATTTAAACTACAAATTCCATTTGAAAGTTTTTTTGGTAACATAGGAATAACAGTACCAGGAATATATATGCTAGTCCCTCTATATATTGCTTCTTCATTTAAAAAAGTTCCTTCTTTTACATAATTAGAAACATCTGCTATATAAACAGATAAAAGATATCCATCGCTTTTCTTTTTTACCTGAACAGCATCATCAAGATCCATTGCATCACTAGCATCTATTGTATATACTTTTTCTTTTGTTCTATCAACTCTATTAATTGTATCATTATCAGTTACTTTGGAAGGAATTTGCCTTAACTCTTCTCTAATTTGTGATGAAAATTCTTTCATATTTTCTAAGCCATAAGATATACTTAAGGCTTTAATTTCTGACTTTTCATCTTTACCACTTGCTATAGTTCTTAATATTTTTCCTTCAGCCCTAGTATCACTAGTAGCATATTTAGTTATTTCTACTTCTACAATTTGTCCATTAATACGTCCAATTGATTCCTTTTTAGGTATATATATATCAGGTATTTTTTTATCAATTGGTTCCACAAATCCAAAATTATTATTCTTTATAAATCTACCAATTACATTAACGGTATTTCTTTTTAGTATTTTTATTACTTTACCTTCTCTTCTATGATTAGAATCTAAAATTTGCTTAACCAATATTTCATCATTATTTATAGCGCCAAGAGAATTTTTTGAAGATATATATATATCTTCTCCTTTATTAGCAATACCAAAACCAAATCTTTCTGATTTTGACTCAAATACACATTTTATAACATCCGTATTATCAACAGGAACATATCTTTTACTTTCATCTAAATATATAATTCCTTCAACTTCTAATTCATCAAGTATTTCATCTAATATACCTATATCATTTTTTGGAATATTAAAAAAACTGCAAATTTGTTTTTTAGTCATTAGTTTATATTCTTTATTTGAAAAAAAGGAAGTCAATGCTTCCTTTCTTCTTAAATAATCTCTATTATTTATATCATTTTTTTTCATATCTTTTTCCTTATTTAATTATTGCAACCGTAGTGGCAAAACATAACACGCAAAATAATATTGCAAGGCCTACAGTCCATTTAGATAATACACCATCTAAAGTTTTTGATTTATTTGAGCCATAAAAAGTATTTGCTCCAGTTAAAACTGATTGTGAATCTTTACTATTTTGCATCATTACAACTATTGTAAGAATTATACCAACTACTACAGTAGCTATTGAAAGTGTCCAATCTATCCATCCCATTTTGTATTTCCCCCTAAAAATTTCTCTAATACAACAATTATAGCATAAAAATATATAAAAGACAAGTAATTAGAAAAATGTTTTGTTTAAAAATTATATTTGTTGATTACTTATTTGAAATAAATTTTCTATTTTATATAATTTAACTTTTTATTGTGTATCACAAATGAAAAAATAAACCTATAGGAACAGACACTCTTTTTTCGTGTCCACCCTATAGGATACATTTTAAAAATTACTATCATTTTTTGTTTTTAATCTTTTCTTGATCCAAATAGTTGTAATAATCTTAAGAAAATATTAATAAAATCAAGATATAATTGCATAGCGCAATATATAGCTAACTTGTCATTACTTCCATTTACACTTTCTGCAAGTTGTCTTACTTTTTGCATATCCCACGCTGTAATTCCAAAAAATACAATTAAAATTACCCAGTCTACAGCAATGTCAACTACTGAATTTCCTATAAATAAGTTAATTAAGCTTATTATTACTCCTACAATCAATGTTACCAATAAAATATTACCTATTTTATTTAAATCTCTGTTTGTCACCTTACCATAAAAAGCACAAATTCCAAAGATAGCAGCTGCTGCAAAGAAAATGATTACAATTGAAGATAAATTATACACATAAAAAATTGTGGACAAAGTTACTCCATTTAATATAGCGTACACAAAAAATAGCACGCCTACCACACTTGGTGGCATTTTTTTCAAAAGTAGTGAAAACACTATAACAACAACTACTTCAACAATTAATAAGACTGGCCATATTTCAATAAAATTAATTGTAAAACCTGTAGCATAGGAAAATACAGATACAAATGCCGTAGCAAGTAATCCTAAAAACATCCATAAAAAAGTCTTAGTGTATATGTCTTTATGTACATCTACATTTTGAACAGGATTGATATTCTCTTCCATAAAATTCCTCCTTATATTTATTATAACATTCATTCTATTACTTTTATTCAAATTTGTCAATAGCCAGAAAAAAGTAGCCAAGATTTTATTCTTAGCTACTTTAATGCTACTAAATTACTTTCTTAAATTTAATTTTGAAATTAAATCTCTATATCTTTCCACATCTTTAGACTCAAGATATCTAAGTAATCTTTTTCTCTTACCAACCATTATTAAAAGTCCACGTCTAGAATGGTTATCTTTTTTATGCACTTTTAAATGTTCAGTAAGTTCATTAATTCTTTCTGTTAATAGAGCTACTTGAACTTCTACAGAACCTGTATCTTTATCAGCTCTTGCATAACTTTTTAGAATTTCAGATTTTCTTTCTTTAGTCATTTTTTCTCCTCCTTCTTATTATCACTTGCCTATAACTAAGAAACAGTACGAGGATACTAATTTCCGAGTAATAGGTGAATTTTATATAAATGGATAAACCAATTATATCAAATTATTTTCCAGCAATATATGGATATGGATTAGTAGGTACTCCATTAAATCTCACTTCAAAATGTAAGTGAGGTCCAGTAGTATAACCTGTCATACCAATTTTTGCAATCATTTGACCTTCTGTTACCTGCTGTCCAACTGAAACTAGAAGTTCACTACAATGAGCGTAATATGTTGTCATACCATTTCCATGATCAATTTTTACGTGAAGTCCATATCCTCTACCCCATCCAGCAAATGTAACTGTTCCTGTTTTATATGCATATATTGCAGTACCAATAGCTCCTCCTAAGTCTATACCAGTATGTCCAGAATATCCCATATATTGACAGTTTATTCTTCTGTTAACTGTAGGCCATACACCTCCACCAGTTGCTTGGACAGAAGTTGCACCTATAGTTTCTGCTTTCTGCACATTAGAATAATTATTTGTACTTTTAGTAGTCTTGGTAGAAATTGTTGCTTTTGGAGTTTCAACTGGTTTGTTCCTATCTACTATATCTTTTAAAATACTGTCTGCCCTCTCAATAGTAGTAATTTCTCCCTTTTCTTCTACTTTTTCTTCTTTTACTTCTACATTTAATTTTGATACTTCAGCTTTTAAATTTTCTGCATACTTATTAGCATCATCTTTTGTATCAAATTTCATTTTATTATCACCGTCAACAGCCACTTCATAAACTGTATATTCGGTCTTCATTTCAGCTCTTAAATTTGTATAAACATTTTGTTTAGCAATAAGTGAATCTCTTGTATAACTTGTTTCAAAAGTAGGTTCACTATCTAGATAAACTTTTACATCGGAATCAACATTTTGTTTCTCGGTAACCAAGTCATTATACACTTCATCAAATTGCTGCTCTGATGAAAAGTACCCAACAAATTTATCACCTATATAAGCTTTAACTGTTGGCTTATATGTATTTAATACAGTTACTAAAACAGCACTAAATATTAGAACTAAAGCTAGTATTGTAAAAAATACAAATCTTAGTGTACCAAGCACACTTCTTTTTTCCATAACTTTATTTTACACCTTCCTTTTTAGGCCGACTTAATTCATTATAGCATAAAATGCAAAATCTGTCAAATTTTAAGTTTACTGTTACAAAATTATACCCCTAAAAATCTAGTTCTATTGTAGCATATAGTATATTATATGTCAATAATATTACAATGATTTTACAAAGCCACTTTAACACAAATATTACAAAAAATAAAGTAATATGGAGTAATAATTATGATTTCTAACCAGCTTTTATACAATACCAATAAACTACTTTCTTAAAGTTTAATCAAAATCTGTATGATTAACTTCCATATGTTCATTACTCACATCAATAATTGAAACCTATTTTTTAAATTTTGATAATTTAAAAAATCATAATACAAATAAACGCTATAATATTATCTAATTTTAAATAAATAGAAAACATATTTAAGTTTGCTATAATATCACGCATCATAATTTTCTGTCAACCAATTAATTTATTTTTTTTCATATTTAGCTAAATTATAATTTTTATTTACATTTATTCCTTATAATTCTATTGCTTTTTGAATATACATATTGTATAATATATTTAATTACTATTTGAGAGGAGGAAAATCATGTTTGGTTTACCACTTTGGGCAATTTGGTTGATTTTATGTGGAACTTTCTTACTTATAGAAATTTTCAATATTTCATTTTTACTGATCTGGCCCGGAATTGGATCATTTTTTGCATTTATAGCTTCTGTTTTAGGCGCACCTATTGAAATACAAATTGCAGTCTTTGCGATAAGCACAACTATAATGATAATATTTATGAAGCCCCTAACTAAAAAGTTATTTAAAAATAAAGACAGCACAAAAATGAATAATGATGCAATGATAGGAAAAAAAGGTGTTGTTATAAAAGAAATTAACTCAACAGAGGATGTCGGTCAAGTAAAAGTAGCTGGTGAATTATGGTCAGCTATCACTCTTAATGATGAAAAAATTAAAATTAATGAAATTGTTAAGGTTACAAAAGTTGATGGGGTAAAACTTGTTGTAACAAAAATTAATGAAAATGTATAGGAGGAAATTTTATGGAAATATTTTTTATAATAGTAATTGTTTTAGTTTTAATTGTAGCTTTTGCATCAATTAAAGTAGTAAGACAATCAGAAGTTAGAATAGTTGAACGTTTAGGTAAATATCATAATACTGCTGAAGCTGGACTTAATTTTATTTTACCATTTGTTGATAAAATTAGAGCTGTTGTTAGTCTAAAACAACAAACAATGGATGTAACACCACAAAGTGTTATTACAAAGGATAATGTTACAATTACAATTGATACAGTTGTTTTCTATCAAATAACAGATCCTGTTAAAGCAGTTTATGAAATAGAAAGTTTACAAAAAGGTATTGCATATATTGCAATTACAACAATTCGTGATATTGTTGGTAAAATGGATTTAGATAGTACATTCTCTTCAAGGGATTCAATAAATAACCAACTAAGACAAACACTTGATGAAGCTACAGATAGATGGGGATGTAAAGTTGACAGAGTTGAAATTAAAGATATAAAACCTCCAACAGATATTCGTGATGCCATGGAAAAACAAATGAATGCAGAAAGAAATAAAAGAGCTATTATTCTTGAAGCTGAAGGTAAACGTCAAGCTGACATCACACTTGCAGAGGGTAAAAAGCAATCAACAATTCTTGAAGCTGAAGCAGAAAGAGAATCTAGTATAAGAAGAGCTCAAGGTGTAAGAGAATCTAAAATACTAGAAGCTGAAGGTAATGCTGAGGCAATAAAAAAAGTTGCTGACGCAAAGGCACAAGAAATTTCACAAGTTTATGGCGCTATAATGAGTGCAAAACCAGATGATAAACTTGTTGCAATCAAGTCTTTAGAAACTCTTGAAAAAGTTGCTGATGGAAAATCTAATAAAGTATTTATTCCTTTTGACACAACGAAATCACTTGGTGCACTTGGAGCTTTAACTGAAGTTGTAAAAGAAAGTAAATCTAATAAATAATAAATATAGTTAATGGTCACTAGAAAATCTAGTGACCATATTTTATATTCATCTATATAATTTCTTGTACTTAATAAATTTACAAATATCTCCTAACTCTAATTTGATCTTATTATTAACACACTTTTTTATATTAATTATTTAACTTTTACATTATCACTTCCAAAAGTTATACTTAGTTTATTTAAAACATCATCATTTAAGTTTAGAGAATATTTATCATTTAATACTTTAATCTTATTTGTACCTTCATAGAATAAATTGACTTTGGCATTACCGCTATTTTCCTTTGCAATATCATTTATTACATTAAGTACAACACCTTCTAAGTCAAGTTTATCTTTTGGTATTCTTATATATACCTTTCTTTTTTCCTCCATTTTTTTATTTGATATATCTTCTATATAATTTACTAATATCTTTGGTTTTTCTCCCTCTTTAATATTTACCTTACCAGTTACCTTTACAACCATGTCTGTTTTTATCAAATCATAAAATTTATTAAAAACTTTCGGAAAAACAACTAGCTCAACACTGCCATACATATCTTCAAGAACTGTAAACATCATTTGATTGCCAGATTTAGTATTAAGTAACTTAGATGAAGTTATTATTCCACATAAACTAACAGTTTTATTATCAAAATCCTCTTTTTTTGTTTTACTATTCTCATCAATATCTTCATTGCTATTTAAATCTATTGTACTGACTGTTGAATTTTTTTTGATATATTCTTTATATTCATCTAGCGGATGACCAGATACGTACATTCCCAACATTTCTTTTTCCATATTAAGCAAATCTTTATTTGTAGGCTTTCTTGATGATTTAGCTATTACAATTTTTGCGTGTGCATCATCAGATACAACATCAAAAAAGTTCATTTGATTAATATAGTTTTTCTTTTTTGTTTCATTTATATTATCAACTATTGTCTCGTAACTGTCTAATATATCAAACCTTGTACTTTCTTTTTCTATTTCATCAAAACATCCAGCTTTTATTAAACTTTCAATACACTTCTTATTTACTGTATCTCCTGAAACTCTCTCACAAAAATCAATAAAACTTAAAAATTTACCATTTATTTTTCTATCTTTTATAATTTCACAAATAGCATTATTTCCTACATTTTTAATTGATGATAATGCAAATCTAATTTTGTTATTTATAACTGCAAATTTTAAATAACTTTCATTAATATCAGGTCTTAATACTTCAATATTAAGTTTTCTACACTCCTCTATATATAAAGGAATTTTATCAAGATTACCAAGGAAACTATTCATAGTAGCAGCCATAAATTCATGTGGAAAATGTGCTTTTAAATATGCTGTTTGATAAGCAACCACTGCATAACATGCTGCATGAGATTTATTAAATGCATATTTTGCAAACTCAGCCATTTCATCAAATATTTTATTTGCACTTTCCATATCAATATTGTTTCTTTTAGCCCCTTCAACAAAAACTTCTCTTTCCTTTGCCATTACATCAAGTTTCTTTTTTCCCATAGCACGTCTTACTAAATCAGCTCTTCCAAAACTATACCCAGCTAAATCTCTAAAAATTTGCATTACTTGTTCTTGATAAACCATACATCCATATGTATCTTTCAATATTGGTTTTAATGAATCATGAGTATAAATAACATTATCTGGGTTTTCTTTATTATGTATATATCTTGGAATTTGATCCATAGGTCCAGGTCTATATAACGATATCATAACAATTATATCTTCTAAAGTATTTGGCTTTAGTTCCATCATAACGCGTCTAAATCCTGGACTTTCCATTTGAAATACACCTAAAGTTTTTCCTTCTGTAAGAAGCTTAAATGTATCTCTATCATCCATTTCTCCAAAATTCACATCTACACCATGTATTTTTTTTATAAGTTTTAAAGTATCACCTATTACAGTAAGAGTTCTAAGTCCTAAAAAGTCCATTTTAAGAAGTCCTAATTCCTCAAGTGTTGTCATAGTGTACTCAGTAGATATAACTCCGTCACTTTCATAAAGTGGAACATAGCTTACAACAGGCTCTTTAGTTATAACAACACCCGCAGCATGAGTAGAAGCATGCCTTGCAAGTCCTTCTGCCTTTCTAGACAAGTCAATTATTTCTTTAACTTCCATATCAGTTTCATAAAGTTCACTAAGTTCTTTATTAACTTCTAAAGCCTTATCTATAGTGATTTTTAAATCTCTTGGTATAAGTTTTGCAATCATATCAGCTTTAGCATATGGAATATCTAAAGCTCTTGCCACATCACGAATTGCAGCTCTTGCAGCCATTGTACCAAAAGTTATAATTTGTGCTACATGATCATGTCCATATTTTCTACATACATACTCTATTACTTCTTCTCTTCTTTCATAGCAAAAATCCACATCAAAATCAGGCATACTAACTCTTTCTGGATTCAAAAACCTTTCAAATATTAAATTAAATTTTAAAGGATCAATATTGGTTATTCCTATAAGATACGCAGCTATTGAACCTGCACCACTTCCACGTCCAGGGCCCACTGCAATTCCCTGTGATTTTGCATAATTAATATAATCCTGCACAATTAAAAAATAATCTATGTATCCCATTTTATCTATTATTTCTATTTCATAATCAAGTCTTTTTTTTGCTTCTTGTTTTTTTTCTAATGGATATTTTTTTTCTAATCCCTCGTAACATAGCTTTTTAAAATACTCTAAATGAGTCATATTTTCATTTATTTTAAATTCAGGCAAAATAGTTTTTCCAAATTCAAATGTTACATTACACATATCTGCTATTTTTTGTGTATTCTCGATTGCCTCAGGTAAATTTTCAAAATCACTCTGCATTTCTTCTTTAGTCTTTACGTAAAATTCATTTACTTTAAAGCTCATCCTATTAGGATCAGTCATAGTAGTTCTTGTTTGTATACAAAGTAGCACCTCATGAAAATCATAATCTTCCTTATTTAAATAATGACAATCATTTGTAGCCACAAGACCAATACCAAACTCTTTAGAAAATTCAACAAGTTTGCTATTTACTAATATTTGCTCTCTTAATTTATTTCCCTGAACTTCTAAAAAGAATCTATCTTTTCCAAATATTTCTAAATATTCTTTTACTGCATCTTTTGCTCCCTCTATATTATGATTTACAATTTTTCTTGCAACTTCACCAGCAAGACAAGCACTAAGAGCAATTATTCCTTTATTATATTTTTTTAACAAATCTTTATCAACACGTGGCTTATAATAAAATCCTTCTGTATAACCTGATGATACTATTTTAATTAAATTCTTATAACCTTCATTATTCATTGCAAGCAAAATTAAATGGTAAGGTTCTGTATCTATTTTTCCTTGCTTATCAAATCTACTACGAGGTGCAACATATACTTCACACCCAATTATTGGCTTTATGCCCTCAGCTATACAAGTTTTATACATTTCAACTGCGCCAAACATATTGCCATGATCAGTTATAGCAACAGCATTCATTCCATTTTCCTTTACTTTTTTTACTAAATCTTTTATTCTTATTGCACCATCAAGTAAACTATACTCTGTATGTATGTGTAAATGCACAAAACTCATAAAATCACCACCAAACATTTCAGTTAGATTATATCAAAATTAAAGATAAAAGTCTACAAATTAAACTTATTATACAGGGAAATTTTATGAAATTCCCCTGCTTATTATATTATTTTAATTGAACAATATTCGTACTTATTCAAAAATCATCTTTTAAAGAAATGTCTTTTTTTGTAAAATATTGTAATATTCCTTGACAATTAACATATACTGTAGTATACTTAAGTTTCCATAATATATTAATATTTTTTAAAAATTTAAAGAAAAGGATGAGTAAGACGTGGAAAATGTAAAGATTACAAAAATATACGGAGCCAAATGTACTAAATTAAGTAATATGTTATTTATATTAACTCGGTCAAGATGCCAACTGGACAGTCAGATTGCAGTTGACTTAGGCGAACCCAAACAGAAAGTTGAACTTTCGATAAAAAACTCCTGTAGTAAAAGCATTGAAATTGAGGTTGTAGTTACAACATCCGATGGAAGGATAATAAGTATCGGCAAATTAAGCCCAAAAAATACTTCTATCAACTTTGATACAAGCAGCTTTGGTACAGAATGTTTAATAACAGGTTTAAAATTTGATATCAAAAATTCCGGAATGCACCAAAGACAAATCGTTTTAGAAGGTTCAACAACATAATTTTTTCCCAGACAAACAAAGTGTTTGCCTGGGAATTTTTGAGTTAGTTTTGTAAAAAATAATATTAATTTATATTTTTTAATGTCGACAAAACTAGACAATAATTATTACTATTTTTTCCTTGATTTCAAATTCAAAAAGTGATATACTAAATAAAATTTCACTGTGGGGTACACAGGTTGAGCGTTCTAACTACACTTTTTAGTGACTATCTACGAATTTAGTAGTACCTATTTTTTTCTTTTGAGATAGGAGTTATACATACTAAAATGCCAGAAATTCTAACTCAAGTTTATTTATTTTTACCAAAAGATTTAAATTTTATATTAAAAATAGCTATTCAAAAAGTTAAAATTTGTATGGCTTAGTTTTCTATGTATTTTTTCATATTTTTTTCATAATTTTTCATATTTTTTCATATTTTTTCATACTTTTTACAAAACTAACTCGGAGGGGATGTTATGTTTTTTCTTAGTTTATAGAGCATTGTTATGTTGGGAAGTACCATGAGTGCATTTGCTATTGAGGAAATGCTCCAGATTATTTCTATTTTTGATATTGCGCCTATAAATACGCATAATAGAAATATTATTCTGTATTTTTTTATGCTTTTTTTGTTGTTGAAAAGATATTTTATTGCTATGCTTCCATAGAAACCTGAACATGGAATTGTTGATATTGCAAATACTACTATCATAAATATAAATATGTAGTTTCCAAATGGAATAAGTGAAAATACATAATTTGCGATTAAAGCTGGATTTTCAGTTATTGTATACATTCCACTTGCTACAAATACAATTCCTGTGAGTGTGCAAAGTAATACTGTGTCTATAAATACACTTGTTGATGATATAATTGATTGCTTTTTTATATCTTTTTCATTTACCATTACATCAAATATTGGAGAGGTTCCCATTCCTGCTTCGTTTGTAAATAGTCCTTTTGATAGTCCTGTATTCATTGCTTTTACCATTACACTTCCAAAAATTCCTCCTACACATGATTTTATATTAAAAGCTTCTTTTATTATTTTTAATATACTTGATAATAAATTATTTCTGTAAATATACATTAAAATAATGCATGAAACAAGATAAATTATTGTTGCTATTGGTATTAATACACTGCTTATATTTGATATTCTTTTTTCATTTCCAATTAATGCGTATGCACATGGAATTACAATAATAATTCCGAGAACTACTATATTTATATTAAAATTTGATATTATACTAGATGATATTGCGTTTGATTGTATCATTGCTCCCATTCCTAGAGTTGTAAGTATAAGAAAATAACAAAATAATTTTGCAAGTAGTGGCATATGTAACTTTTCTCCTAGTACATACATTGCTCCTCCATAATATTTTCCTTTTTTATCTTTTTTTCTGTACTTTAAAACTACATATGTTTCTGCGTATTTTGTTGCAATTGCGAAAAATCCAGAGATAAATATCCAGAAAATACTTCCTATTCCTCCTATAGTAATAGCTGCTGCTACCCCTATTATATTTCCAGTTCCAAGAGTTGAGGCTAAAACCGTCATAAGAGATTTAAATGAGCTTATTCCCTCTTTTGTATTTTTTTTATCACCTAATATCATATATTTTATACCTTTTAAAATATCTTTTTGAGGAAACTTAAGCTTAAATGAAAAATATATGTGTGTTCCCATTAAAATTATTACAAGAGGAAATCCACATATAAAATTTTCTATACTATATATTAAATCTACCATGTAATCACCATAATAATATTTATGCAAATCTAAAAAATATTTGACAAAAAAGTAATTTTAATATATAATATTTATGTAAAATTATATTTGCTAATAAATAATTATTTAAAGGAGATATTACAATGATATATACTAAAAAACTTTAATAAACCGTTCAAACTATTATATAAAAAGGAGTCTTAAAAATGGAAAAAATTCTATTCTTTGTAGATGGTGAACCATACCTTCTTGAAGAAGGTATAGAGACCGCCATAACATTGAATATTACTGAATGTGTTGAAAAAATTAAAATTAGGTTCAAAGATGAAAAGCCAGAAATCCGCCCAAATATGAATAAAATATGGATTATGCTTGCAAATGATATTGGGGCCTCAATCTTTTCACCTGGACGCTGTAGAAAAACTAATTTTTCAACTTCTTCTTTTGAGTCAACATTTTCAAGAGAAGTGAAAGTATTTTTGGATACCTTATATCCATACAATACAGAACAGTCCGAAGCCAAAAGAGCTTATACAGAACGAAAAAGAATTTTGCGAAAAGATTTATCTCCATATGTTTTAAGCAGAATCAAAAAAAATTATTCTAGAGTAAGGTTTTCACATCATTGAAATCATTTAAGGAGAATTGAATATGGCAAAGTATAAAAATGTTCTTGCTTTCGTAGAGGGCGAACCATTCTTGTATAACTTTGAAACAAAAGAGTATACAAAAATCTCATTAGACTATGACATTTCTATCGAAAAAGTCAAATCAATGATAGAAAAAGAAACAAGCAGACCTCATATGATTGAGATTTGGAATATGCTTTATAAAACAATTCCAAATTGTGAATCTTTTTCAACAAATATGTGCAAAAAATCTACACCTAACCAGGATACCTTCGAATCACGATTTACTCGAGAGATAAGTATATTTTTAGATGAAAAATTTTCAAGGAAGGTCCCCAAAAATAATGAAGTGAAAAAATGGCTTAAAAATACGTCTTATATTATAAAATTTTCACAATTCAACTAAATAAGGAGATCAGAATTTAATGAATAAATTTTTAACCTTTATACATGGTGAACCGTTTATATACGACACACAAAAAAAAGACTACTCTAAGTTTGATATATCAGCTGATGACTGTGTCAATCAAATTATAAAGAGTAACATTCCTATTTCATTTAACAAAAAGTCAAATATTTGGAATTACTTTGCAAAACTAAATAATCTAAATGGATATAACTACCATTACAACTTAGGGAATACCAATGCTGAATCTTCATTTAAAATGAATGTTCAAGGAAAACTAGCAAAAAAATTTAAATGGTGTTCCTTCTGCTTTATAAATGGTATCCCACATATATATAACAAGGGAAATAGTAGTTATGAAAGGTGTGATATTACTGTAGATGAGGCTATAAAATCTTTATACCATTTAATAGTTAAGATAAATATGAGTAAATCAATAAATTCAGATCTAATACAACTCATAGCGTCCTTTTTTAATACAGATGGGTATAAAATCTGCTATAATAAAGGGCCTATAGTGAAAGATTCATTTCTTTATTGTTTTCTTGAAGAAGCAAAGAATATTATATATGAATTAAACAAAAAAAATGCCTTTTGCTTTGTAGACGGAAATCCCTTTATATTCTCATACAATACAAGAGAATATATAAAAATTAATATTTCAGTTGAAGAGGCTTTTAATATAATAAAAGATAACCTTTTGCTTCCAAAAGTTAGGCCAAATATGCAAACAATTTGGAATATATTAGGCAATGATTTAAGTACTGAAGGTTACAGATATCAATTTAATAAAAATTTAAACATTGTCCAAAACTCCTTTCAAAATAGGCTAATAAACAAAATAACATGCTATTTAAATGAAATTTATCCACCTGAAATAAACAAACAAAATTTGCAAAGAACTCATGAGTATAATAGACTCAAAGCTCAAAAACAAAATGCTGGTTATTCATCTGCTGCTAAAAGATTTGAAAGGGAAATTTTAATGAAGAAGAAAAACGGTAGGAAATTATACTAATTTGGAAAATAAAGTATAGGGTCAAGTGACTCTATACTTTATTTTTTATAATTTTAGTAACTATTATTGTTACGTCATCATTTAAAATATTTTTATTTTCTCTTAAAACATTTCTATAAATTTCATCTGTTATTTGTTTAGCTGTTTTATTTACGTCTATAGTTTTTAAATATTCTGTAAAATAGTTATTTGAAATATCTAGTCCTTCATGCAATACTCCGTCACTTATTTGAACAACAATATCTTTATCAATTAGTTTTCTAGATATTGGTAAATAATCAGGATTATCTGACACTCCAACAGGTATATTCATATTATTTATAGTTACAATTTTTCCTTCATGAATTATATATGTAGGTGCAGCCCCAAGTTTTATATATTGAGAATATCCTGTTTTTAAATCAATTATCATATTATCTAAAGTAGATGAGTTTTGACTATCTGATTTTAATTTTAAAATACTATTTATAATTTCAATTGCACCACATTCATCAAATCCACCTGAAAGTAGTCTTTCTAGCATATCTATAACATTTTTTGATGATTTTGAAGCGTTTCTTCCATTTCCTTCTCCATCTGAAATTACACTTATATGCTTCAAATCCTGTAGTTCCTCAATAAGATAAGAATCTCCTGATACCTCTTCTCCATTTTTAGCTATACTTATAACACTATTTTGAACATTAAATTCAGGAGTTGAAACAACTTTTATCTTTGATTTTTCTTTTTTACTACTATTTAGTATAAGTTTAATAACCATTGGCTTTTCAAGTATATTACTTAATATAGAAATTATTTCTTTTTTCTGTTTATCTATATTATTTAGTATATTTGTAACAAATGTATATTCTATACCTGTGTCATCTTCTTTATATTCGTCTTCGTATACTAAATATCCATAAAATTTTAGTTCTTCTCTTAATTTTTCCTGCTTTTTATCTATTTTAATAAGATCACTTTTTATATTTTTAGAGATATTAGATAATATTTTTGAAACCTCTTTATACTGGTTTGATAGTTTATTTGCATTATTTCTTTCTTGTTCTTTTAATATTCTCATAAGTTTCACACTATTATATATTTCGTAAATATCTCTTACAAATTCTTTTGAAAGTTCACAATTAAAGTCTAGCATTTTTTCATCTATTGTTTCATTATTTTCAAGTTTATTAGAAATATAGTCTACAACTAAATTTAATTTTTCATCATTTAAGCAATTTTTTCTTCTATCACATCCAAGACATTTTTCATTAACTGTATTTTCTATATATTTTTTTATAACTTCTCTAGTTTCTAATTTATCTTCATCACTTACATCTACTACAACGCTTGCAATACTATCAAAAACATCTGACATAGCTCCTATTTTTTCTTTTACGCTTGTACTACTATCAAGCATGTTTTGATATGGATTTTCCAAAGATCTATTTTTGTTAAATATTCTGTCTAACTTTGTTTCAAAAACCTTTGGCATAAATAGAAGTGAAACTGAAGCAATAACAAGTTCACTAACTCTCATTGTAAGTTCAGAAAATCCGTTAGCGTAATATGCTATATAAAGGTTTCCAGCTATAAAGCCGATAACTACTCCTATTTTCCCTACCTTGGATAATATACCTGATATAAATCCGCTAAAAGCTAATGTTACTACATATGTCATGTTTATATCAGACATAAATGTTAGCATTAATCCAAGAACAAGACCTGTTGCAGCACCTGCTACCCATCCATTTTTCCATCCAAAAATTAATACTAATATAAGGACTAAAATATTAAATATAGATAGTTGCATTATAGTTATATTCTTAAAAATACTAAGTGCTATTGCAACTACAATTACCATTGCAATACTTTCTTCTTTGGAAAATACATATCCCTTTGAAATATTAGTAAGTACATAAATTCCTGAAACGAATACGAAATACAATATTGCTGCTACCACTATATTGCTTAGGCATGTAAAAAGATCTGTTATCAAACTTCCCTGAATTAAGTTATATCCAACTTCAACAGCTGAAAATGATATCATAAATTTTATAAATACGCTAAATCTTTTACTTACTCCTTCTATATTTACAATTACTGTTATTAGAGTAAATATTATAAAAAACGAAAGTAATTTTACAAGTACTGTCATAGAAACCGATTGAACCAGGATGCCAACTATTGACGATATTAAAACTAGTATCAAAGGGACGTTAAAAACACTTGCAACTCCAAAAAGCACCAGTGAAAGCGGTGAACTATCTCCCATAAATGATGTATTTGACATTGCAAAAGAAAGTATTATAAATATAATATTTTTTATATTTACAAACTTTTTAATTGTATTTACCACACCTGTAATTTTTTCATTTGAATTTTGTGTTGTCCTTACATAACTGTTATTTGAAATCATTATATCCACCTCATTTGTTTTATTTCATACTACTTATTTTACACTATTTATTAAACGATTTTTGTCGTAATTTAATTTCATTATAACTTTTTATTAAATATACACCAAAACAACTTGAACTCAAATTATTTTGGTGTATAAAAACTTTTATACTGCTTTTTTAGATTTTTTTACTTTTTCTGCTTTGCCTGTAGTTTCTTTATTTTGAGCTTTTTCTTCTTTTTCTTCTTCAACTATTTCAGTATCTACTTCATTAACAATGTCCTCTGGTATTATTTCTTCTTTTGGTTTAATACTTTCTTCTATTAGTTCTTTTACCTTATCAGAACTTGTTATTTCTAGTGCTCTTGATAAAATAAATTTATTTAATTCTTCCTCTTCAACATCTTCACTTGTGACTAATTTTGAATATTCTAAATACTCATCCTCTGTTTTTATGGTTCTATGTACATCGTTTACCATTGTTTTTATTTTCATATCATAGATATCTCTATACATTTTTATATAGTCTGGAAGACTTATTACATCTTTTTCTAAACTTTCATCATATATTTTCTGTAATTTTTCAAATATCTTGTCTATAATTTTAAAATATCTATATGAGTTCTTACATATGTTTATTATCAAGTTATATTCATACATATATCTATCAATATCTGATTCAATTCCTTTTATCATTGTTTCAATAACATATTCAATTAATTCTCTTTCATCAGATGGAAGTTTTGATATATCATAATTATCATTAATATAACTTACATAATCATCTATACTTGAAAATAGATTTTTATACAATTCATCAGTATATTCATCAGTTTCAATTTTAGCATCAATTTCTTCTGCAGATTTTATAACCTTGTTATATCTTTGTGATTTTCCTTCATCCTTTATATTTTGCTTAACATCATCTATTGCAGATGAAATAGAAAAAAGTCCAAATTTTATATCATCTCTTGATCTAAATTTTGCTCTTGTTATTCTATCATATTCCATTTCTAGAAAAGCTTTTTGTAACTCAAGTCTATCGATTTTATCTGTTGAATTTATTTTATCTAATATTTCAGCAGGATATGATAATTTTAATTCATACATTTCTCTTTGCATAATATCATATTGATATTTAACAAAAACGATTTCCCTTAAAATATTTTCTTGATATACCTTTTGCTCTTCTCCCTCTGTTTTACGTATTACACCTAAATGTTCATCAATAGCTCTATTCATTTTATTCATGTTTACAGCTATAACAACACTTTGGATTACTCTATCGAAAAGATTTATTTTCTTTTTGGAACTAACAACTATATCAGCCATTTATTAATCCTCTCCCTCTAATCTATTACAAATTTATTATTTTCATTGGTTTACTACTTATATTATACAGTTTTTTTCTATAATTTCAAGTATTTGTAGCAAAATTAACAAAATTGTTACAAAAAAGATTATAAATAGAAATGTAATAGTAACAATTTAGCAAAAAGCTTAAAGCATAGGGATAAATTAGATTTCGCTTTGTTTTCTACATACGCTTGAATAATTACAATATTTACAATAATCGCATTTTTTATTAGGTCTAATCCTTACCACTCCACTTATTATTTCATTTCCAATTTCACCTAAAATATTTTTGGTTTGGAAAAATAAGTTCTTATATTCATCTTCACTTAGTGCTCGGTTTGTATTATCTTTTGTTAGTGTAGTTTTTGATATATCTATCAACCTTTTATCTGTTGAAAGTTTTTTATCCATTTTCTCTATTATTTTTAAATCTTTTAAAAATATTCCTTTCATTCTTAATGCTTTTATTGTCTCATCTTTTATTTTTTCTTCATCATTTATATAATCTTTTAGATTAATAAGTTTATCTGATAAATTAAAATAAAGCATGCCTGCTGGTAATACCTTATTTATATTTTCTTTTTGTTTTTCTATTTTATTTACATTTTCAATAAAAGAATCTAGATATGTTATTAATTGAAGTGATATTCCATCTTTAATATCTTCTAATTTTAAATCTTTTTTACTTGATTTATAGTCAATTATTCTTACATACATATTATCATTTGCCCTTAAAACATCTACCCTATCTATTTTTCCTATAATATTCATTGTTTTATTTTCTGAAATTTTAATCTTTATAGGAGCAAATAACTTTCCCTCTTTAAATTCTATTTCATATCCATACGGTACAAATTCACTTTGATTAAAGCTTGTTGCAATTACTTTTACAACTTTTTTCATAGTATTTATTAATTTTTCTTTTAATATTTCATATTTTATACTTTGTTTTTTATTTCCAAGATTTGCATTTAATTTTTTTTCAATAACTTCATCTAATTTTTCATTCCACTCTTCATTTAAAAGTAATGATTGCCATGTTATATTATTTTCAAATAAATATTTTGAAAATTCTTCTAAAACTTCATGCATAAAACTACCTACGTCAAGGCTTGATATTTCAAATTCTCGTCTTGGCTCAATCTTTAATAAATACTTCATATAATATGAAAAAGGACACTTTTTAAATAATTCAAGTTTAGATATACTTGTATCGAACTTATCTCCATATATCTTTTCAAGATTTTTTTTATTTAAATTATCATCATTTTTTATATAATTTAAAAGGGTATTATATTGTATATCATTATTTATGTATTCATATATACTAGAAATTTTTTCATTAGTATAATCTTCTATTTTTACATTATTTATTAATTCTAACATATACTCTAAAATTTCATTTTTTGAATAAATAGAATTTATATTTGTCTCATTTAATTCACTTAGAATATTACTTTGTATTTTAACATCCAAAATCTTTTTTATATCATTTATTATGCTTGAAATTCTTAATGATTTACCTGAATAATCTGATATAGGTATTAAAATGTTAATCTCATTAGTTACACTGTTTAAAACGTTATATATATTGTATTTAGCCATATTTTGCTTTGATATTGTTGTTTCCTTTAATTCAAGACCTTTTTCTTGTAGTTCTTTTAATTGTTCATCATTAAACAAAATATCTTCTTCTGAAATTTTTGGAAAACTTCCTTCATTTACTCCAATAAAGAAAGCATTTTTAGATTCTTTTCCATTGGATAAGTTTATATCTAATAAATTTACAGAATCTAATACTGGTGGTAAAGTTTTAACATATGTATCCTTTATTTGCAGTTTAAATACTTGAACAAATACATCAAATGTCATCTTTTCTTTATATACCTTTGATATTGAATTAAATATTTCACATAGTTTTCCCCAAACTTGTTTTTCTTTATCTAAATTTGAAATATCGAACTCATTAGAAATTTTTTCAAGTTTATACAAACTATCTTTATATCTTTGAAGTACACCACTATTATTTAAATGTTCCCATATATATGCAACATACCACTTGGCACTTTCTTCCTTTTTTATACCTGTATTATATATATCAATCAATTTACTACGTATACTATTTAAATTTTGAATATCATATATATGTTCATTACTCCTTGTATTATTTAACTTAAATTCTTTTGTTAAGTTATAATCGGTTATATTAAATTCTAACATATAATTTTCAAACTCGTATACATCCGCTTCACTTACATCACAAAATCCAAGTTTTAATATATCAATTAAGGTATCCTTTTTTACTCCATTTTTTAATATATCAAGATATTTTAATATATATGTAGTTAATTTTGAAAATTTTATATTTTCCTTACTATTTATATATATTGGTATATTTGCTTGAAAAAACACTCTTGAAATAATATCCTTATATCCATCTAAATCAGTTGTATATATGTCAAAATCTTTATATCTATACCCAACTCTTACCTTTTTATTTATATAGCTTGCGATATATTCTATTTCTGAAAATGCGTTTGAGTACATACCTATATGGACATTTTGAGAGTTTATTTTTTTATCAATTTTATTGGAAAAAATATTGTCTGATAAATATTTTATATCCTGTTTTTGTTTTAAATATTTAATATACATTAGTTTATTATGTACTTTAGTACCTATGCTACTTGCAATTTGAAGCAAATTTAAATATGTCATATTTGATGTTTCAAATATTTCACTTGTATTACATGCATATATATCCTCAACTTTTGTAATATCTGTTGTTATGGAGATTGTAATATCACATTTCATATCTAAAAACATTTTAACTATCTCTAATTCTTTTTTAGTAAAATTGTTATATGCATCAAAATATATTGAAGTATTTTCTAATTTTATTTTAGATATATTGTTAATAAAAATATCCATTTCATCTATATTGTCTGTAAAGTTTTCCTCAAGTTTCTTTATATACTTAGCATATATATTGCATATTTCTTTTAATTTCAAATAATTTATATTATTTTTTATACTAATTTCATCTATTTTTTTAACATCAAATCCTGATTTTCTTATTAAATCAATATATATATACATCAAATCAAGAAAGCCATCTTTTCTACTTACACCTTTAAATACTTTTATTTCATTTTGCATAGATGATATGACATCTGCTAGTATGATTTTTTTATCATTAGTTGAAACATACCCCTCATCGTTATACAGTCCTAAATTTATTATATTTTCCTTTACATACTCACTTATTGTAGTTATATTTACTCCTATTATTCCACTCTTTTTTAAATATTTAATATAATTATTTTCAGTTTCTTGCCTTCTTTGAGATGGTACAAAGAGAATAACATCTTTATTATTTTTTATATCTTTTTCTATATTTTCATATATATATGTACTCTTTCCTGTCTTTGGTTTTCCTAAAACAATGTTTAAAGCCATTTTCTACCCCTTATTTATCTTCATTTTTTTCTTCAAAATCATTTACAAGTAATTGCTCATCTTTTATTTTAATTTCATCAAATTTTGGAAGTTCTTCTATGTTTTCAATGCCGCAAGATTTTAAAAATTCATTTGTAACAGAATATGCTGCTGGTCTTCCAGGAAGATTAAGTCTTGCCACCTCTTCAACAAGTCCACATTCTAAAAGTCTGCTTACAGCAAAATCACTATTTACACCTCTAATACTTTCTATTTCTGATTTTGTTATCTTAGGATTATATGCAATTATACTTAGTACTTCAAGTGCTGCAGTTGATAAATTTTGTCTCTTAGTATTTTCGACAAATTTTGTTACATATTTATAATAGTCTTTATTAGTTACTAGTTGATACATTTCTTTTATTTTAACTAGTGTTATTCCACAATTTCCACTATATTTTTCTTTTAATTTTTCTATTGCATCTTCAATTTTAATTTTTTCTTCTCCAAGTGTTGATGAAAGTTCATCTATTGATATTTCTCTTCCTAGTGCAAATAGCACTGCTTCTACTATATTTTCTAAATTTTCCATAAATAAAGCTCCTTTTTTATACTCTTTTCATAACATACACATATTATATCAAAAACAGAAGTTTTTTTAAAGTAATTTCAAAAAAAAGAGTAAATCTGAAATATCTCAGATTTACCCTTTAAATATTAAGCCTGTTTTATAAAAACAATATTTTCGGGAGATAACGGTTTGTAATACTCAACTTTTTTATTATTTGTATATCTTGACAACACAACCCATAATGGACTAATAGAATTAATACAATCAAATTCAATAAATGAATTTCCTTCAAATTCAAATCCAACAGTTCCACTAAAAATATATGTGTGTATATTCTTATATTTGATTTCGTTATATATCCCTATATGAACAAAACACCATGAATCATTCTTTACATTATTTTTTATAAGTTCTGTAATTGATTCACCATTTTTTAAGATAAGTGTACTAGTAGTAATCATCACGTTTCCTCCTTATTTAATTAAATAAAAAATTATATCTTTGTTACGATATTATATCATTCCAATCGTATTATGTCAATATTTAATCACAGTAGTAGACAAAAAGAGTAAATCTTAATATCTCAGATTTACTCTTTAAATTATTGATCTGTACTATTTAATATATAGTCTAACACGAAATCCTAAATCAACACCAGCGTAATATGACATACCGTGATTACGAAGGGAAACTGGATTTTCAATACCACTATTACTGTAGCTACCGCCACGACTAATGAAATAAGAATCATTAGCCTCACTCGTCCATTCCCATACATTTCCTGCTAAATCATAAATATTTTTTACTTTCCAATTTTCATTAAATCCTGATGTACTTTTTGTTCCACTATTTTCATTAGCTGGAGCTAATGAATCTATGTGATTTCCATAATATCTACTATTTGTTAAACTAGCTGATGAATTTATACTATTTAAACTATCCTTTATCCAATTACATGTTGTGTCCCATGCTTTTCCTGTTAATAATCCTGTTTGTACATATTCATTACTTATCATACTTTCTGCACTTGCTTTTGAATTGGTATAATCTATGCTTGCCCAAACTATTGCACTTTTTTTACTTACTGGTATTCCTGTTTTATTACTTGGAGACGTATCTCCATCAGGTATTCCTGCTTCATATCTTCCTATATAAAATCCTCCATATTTTACTACATCTGCTGTTTCATCTGTTATACCATTTGGTAAAAACAATATATTTCATATTTTAGAAAAGAAAAAAGTGATACAGTTTTATATTTACTGTACCACTTTAAGCAATAAAAATTTTACACTAATGTTAATATTATCCTCTTATATCCATATCTTTTATATAGAAATAAACATATTTTTTATTCCCTCAAAAAAATAATCAATAGGAGTTTTACATTTTATATCTTCTTCCAAAATTATCTCTTTTTTATAAATTTCTTCATCACCAATATATGCATATATTGTACCTATTTTTTGTCCAGCATTCATAGGAGGTGTAATACTCTGCATAACATCTTGCTTAATATATATTCGTTCATATTCCTCATCCGTTATAGGTATTTCTTTACTATCTGATATTTTTTTCTCATATGATTTTATATTTCCCTTTATAACCGGAATGTTAATATAAAAATTAAGATAATCTGATATATCTCTTATTTTATATCTATTAAAACTTTCTTCAAGAAGTTTTTTTGCATCATTAAACCTTATTTTTGTCGTTTCTGCTCCAAGAACAACTACAATATATCTTTCATTATCTTTTGTTGCAGAAGCTATCAAACAACGATTGGCACCATTGGTAAAACCAGTTTTCACTCCATCAGCAAATTCATAAGACCTAAGTAGAGCATTTGTATTATTTAAATTTTTAGAAAAAGATCCAAAATTTACTGTCTTACTTTTAGTAGCAACTGCTTCATTTATATATTTATTATTAAGTGCATACCTTGTAATTAACGCCATATCATAGGCTGTAGAATAATGATTTTCATTATCTAATCCATGAGGATTAGCAATACTAGTGTTTATTGCCCCTATATCATGTGCTTTTTTGGTTGCCATTACTCCATAATTTTCAATACTACCACCAATATGTTCCCCAACAGTATAAGCACAATCATTTCCTGATGGAAGAAGCATTCCATAAAGTAAACTTTCTGCACTTACCTTATCTCCTTTTTTAAGTCCTACAGTCGAGCCACCAATCCAAGCAGCATTTTTAGGCACTTCTATCATTTCATCCATCTTACAATTTTCAACCAGCATAATTGAAGTTAAAACTTTTGTAAGAGAAGCCATTGGTCTTTTTTGACTTGCATTTTTATCATAAAGAATTCTTCCAGTTTTGTAATCTATTACAACTGCTGCAGGGCTATCTACGTTTATAAACAACTTGGTAGTTGTATCTGCATACAATTTACTACTAAATATACTAAAACATAAAAATAAAGCTACTATATATCTTATTTTTGACATTTTTGCACCTCATAACATTTTATGTTATAAAGTAAAATATATGAAACTTAGTTATATATTATCTAGACGGTACTTCAGATTCACTTTTTAACATTTTTTCATATTGCATATTTTCTCTTATTTTTTGATTATCAATCTGTATAATATCAATTCCAAGTTTTTTTGCTTCATTAACTTCAGCTTCTATAATTTTAGTTATTTCATCTTCTGAAAATTTTCCAGATTCTTTTAGCTTTTCTAAATCGTATGAACAGACCAAATACGAAGGTTTTAAATTTATTCTACTTAGTAAAATTTCTTTTCTTTCAGAATTAGATTGAGATATTTCATGCATTGTCATTGATAGCTCCTTAAACTTATTTTTATATGGAATACTTTCCTTTCCTAAATTTGAATCAGCATTTTTATCACAACTAAGTAGTATATTATTATAATCTAAATCTGCTCCAAACCCAACGGCAAATTTTAAAGAATATATCATATCATCTTTTGTTGCAGTTGTACATGCAAGCTGCTTTGAACCATTTTTTAAAACATCTAATCTGTAGCCATATTTATTATTTATATCCTCATTTGTTATTTCAAATGTCTTTTCAGGAATAAGTTCATTTATACATTCTTTAATATTACTATCACTTATTTGTTTCTGATATTTTTTATACAATTCTGTATATACTGGAATTTCACGCCTATTATTTGATATAACGTTAACAGGCTTTTTTCCCTCCTTTACCAGTTCCCTATTTACTATAACATTCTTAAAGTTATTCTCTAAATATTCAGGAAAATTCTTTGCATAAAAATGAAGTAACATATTATCTGGTATATCATTATAATTTTCTATTTTTCTACTCCCTTTATAATTATACAATCCAGCCACAATGTCCTTCCTATTTATTATTTCAAAATCATTATATATATCTTTCATAAGTTTTGCATTAAACTCACTCTTTTTTACCTCTTTCATATTAGATGATATATATACTTCATTTTCGTCTGGTACTTTGCTTTCTATTAAATAGTCTGTCATTCCTAACATATTAGAAATTTTAGAATATTCTATTTTATTACCATCTTTTAATATATTTAATCTTTCTTTTAAAGTATTTAAATTATAATAATTCCAAACATCTTCTACTTTCCAATTACTACAATTTATGTTTTCTCTATCTTCTTCTGAAAAAGCATTTCTATTATCTTTTATAATATCAAATACACCATTTTCTAATTCTTTTTTTATTGTATCATTATTGTTTATTAAATCATCTACACTATAACATCTTAATAAGTCTAAAAATGTTTTTAATACAATTTTATTACTTCCATCTAAGTGATCGCCATCCTTAAGAAAATTTTTAAATTTTGCTTGGACGTTTTGGTTATCAAAAGCTTTACTTATATTATCACTATCAGCTGTAACATATACTCTCATATATGGATTTCTTTTTATAACATTAATCACATCTACTATATATTTAGAATATATATCATAAAATTTCTCCTTATCTATATCTATATCTTCAACAAATTTAACTTCATCTAATTTAAAATTTTTACTATCGTATACTCCGTGATCACCAACATTATTTTCACATATATAATCTTCATTTATACCAATTTTAGACAATATTTCTCTTACTTTTTCATCATCAACACTCATAACTATCACCAAATTAATTATATTATAATTTTTAATATTGTCAATAGAACAAAATTTTTCAAAAAAAAATAAGGAGCGGTAAATTTTACCACTCCTTTAAACAAAAATTACGATGAAAATTTTTTTCTTTTAAACACATCTTCAAAATAGATAATGTATACATTAGGACAACCGTAAAGACTTACTCTTGCAATTTTTATTACATTTTCATCATATAAAAGCTCAAAATCTATTATATTTGAAAATAAAGCTTTCATTACATCTGAATGTCTTTTTAAATCATCCATTTTAGAGAACTCTGAGCATTGTTTTACCAAGTCAAACTGCTTTTTTGAAAGAATTTCGAACTCATTTGGGACAAATTCTCCATCTTCAACCCTATCGTACAAAATAGGAAGTTCATCCTTTATATAAATCAATCCATCCAAAACTTTTTTAAGCTTCACCTTATCATTATAATAAGGAATACCTTCAATATACTTAATTTTCTCATTCAATACGTCTACAAATTCTTTCTCTTTCATAACGTTCCCTCCTAGGAACTAAGAAGTTTACAACATTTAAGAAATATTTATACGGAAAAAAGATAGAACTATATTTTTTATTAATATAATTGTCTTAAATCTAAAAATAGAACCTAAGATGTTAATTAACTTCTTAAAAAATTTTATGATAATAATATTATATCATAAATCTATAAAGAAGTCAATTTTATGTAAATTATTCTGTATATAATTTCTATTTTTCATCAATTTTATCCATATCTTCAATCATATTTTCTATAAAAACGCCATAACCTTTAGTTGGATCATTTAAAAATACATGTGTAACTGCTCCGACAAGTTTTCCATTTTGAACAATTGGAGAACCACTCATTCCTTGAATTATTCCTCCTGTTTTTTCAAGTAATTTTTCATCAGTTATCTTAATTATCATATTCTTATTTCCACTTGATGTAAGTAGAACCTTTTCTATTTCAATATTATATTCTTTTACCTCATTATCATTTAAAGTACAAAAAATACTTGCTTTACCCTCTTTAATCTTTGACTTTGGTAAAATCTTTATGCTTTCTTTTAAAATATTGTTTGTATTATAGACTTTTCCATAAACACCTTTATCAGTATTACCAGCAATATCACCAATTGTATCATTTGTAAGGGTACCCTTAAGTTCACCAGGGGATTTAGGAAGCCCCCTTTTTACAGAATAAATTTCAGTTTTTGTTATACCACCTGTTGTAATTGGTAATATATAATTTTCTTTAGTTTCTGTAACAGCATGGCCAAGTGCTCCAAATTTTCCACTTTTTTTATCATAAAATGTTATAGTACCAACTCCTGCACTACTATCCTTTACCCACATTTCCAACTTATATGTTTCTGACACTTCATCATAATTTGGTTTAACAGTTACATTAAACTCTTTTCCCTGTCTATTTATTTTTAAATTTAAATCATTACCATTACTATCTCTTACAAATTGTATTAATTCATCATTTGACTCAATTTTAGTATTATTTACTTCAAGTATAATATCTCCTACTTCTATCCCTATATTTTCTCTATCTATCCCAACAACTAATACGCCTGTAGCCAACAGTTTAATTCCTACAGCCTCTCCTCCAATTACAATATCCATATCTTTTACTTTCTCTTCGACACTTTTTTGTAAATTATATACTGCTATAAGTTTATTATAATTAGATATGCAATAAAAAAATAGCAAAAACGAAACTATAAAAAAACAAACTATAATTTTTCTTTTGTTTTTTAATATACAACCTGTATCATTTATTTTATCATATATTTTCATTTTAAATATTAACTCCTATTATACCCCCAACTATTCCTGAAAGTGCACAAATTCCTAAATATATACCTAGAGCACTTGATATAAAGAATCCTGAAAAAGCAATAACATTTGTAAAGTATATAATCAAGAAATAAATAATCCCAAAAATAAGGCCATACAAAAAACCTTTTTCTTTTAATTTCTTTAATAATATCATTGAACCAATTAAAACAGAAATCATCACACTTCCAAGTACAAACGAATTTAAATGCCTATCATTTATATTAGTATACGCAAAAATAACGGATGAAATTATTAAAAAAATTGCAGCAACACAAAATGATATCAAAAGGCTAATACTATATCTTTTTATTTTTTCCATTTTATCCCTCTCCTTCTTTAATACATATATATTTTAATTATTATTTTTTATGAAAATAAAATATACGAAAAGTGATATAGTTTTTCTATTTACTATATCACTTCTGTAAAATTAATATAAAAAATTTACACCAAATTTTGAAAAGTTATTCTAATTATTTATTTCTAAAATTTATAATATACACAAGCTCCATTTTTGTATATAAAAAAAGTTTAATTCACTAGGCATGGAAATGTATATTACCTGATATATAGTCTAACACGAAAACTTACAACAGAATAAGAATTGCTAACATTTGAAGAAGAACGACCTAAAACAGGAAAATTATCTCCATCTGTATACTGGCTACCTCCACGGTAAATGCTCAAATCTCCATCAAATTCACTTGTCCACTCTGAAAGATTTCCTGCTAAATCATAAATATTTTTTTGCATCCACTTATCACTAAAACCTGTTACTTGAATCGTTCCATATCCTGTTACATTTGCAGGCTCTAGCGAATTTTTATAATTTCCATAAGTACGGCTATCTTTTAATTCATCATCACTTTTTATCCAATGACATACAGTATCCCATGCTTTTCCTGTAAGTAATCCTGTTTGTACATATTCATTACTTATCATACTTTCTGAATTTGCTTTTGCATTCGTGTAATCTATATAGGTCCAAACTGTTGCATCTTTTTTACTTACCGGCACACCTTTTACATTTGAAGTACTATCTGATTTGCCATCTATACTACTTTGATTTTCTGGTATTCCTGCTTCATATCTTCCTATATAAAATCCTCCATACTTTACTACATCTACTGTTTCATCTGTTATACCATTTGGTAAACTATCATCACCTGTTGGCTTAATATTGTTCCAAGAAGGAAAACTTGTATCTTTTCTATATGTACTCTCAGTTGCAGGTACCCATACAAATTCATTATCATTATCATCTTTTTTCTGCACTTGCTTTTGAATTTGTATAATTTATTTCTGTCCAAACTGTTTCACCTTGTTTACTTACTGGAATGCCTGTTTTATTACTTGGTGATGTATCTCCTTCTGGTATTCCTGCTTCATATCTTCCTATGTAAAAGCCTCCATATTTTTTTACATCTGCTGTTTCATCTGATATATCATCTGGTAGTTCATCCTTTGTAGGAGCTACTTTTTTACTATAAGATGGATAAGAAATAACTTCACTATCTTTTATGTAATTATTTTTATCTACTGGTACCCATACAAATTCATTACCTTTTTTATCTTGTATTACAAGGCCTGTATCTTTTGTTCCTTCTTCATACGTAAAGCCTTTAGGAATTGGTACCCCATATTTTACACCAGCTATTGTATCCTGCCATTCTTCCTTTACATTTGATGTATTTCCTATCACTTCATTAAACCACTTTTTTTCATCTGAATTTACTTTTTTGTTATTTAATACTAAATTACCTTCAACTACCGATACTTTTTCTTTATATTTCTTTGTACTAGGTAATTCTGTTACCATATTATCTCCTGATAAATTTACACTTGATTTTTCAAAACTTAATGGATCATCTGTATATTTTTTAGATAGATACATTGATAATTCATCTTGTATATTTGCCATGTCTTCCTTAAACGTTGCCTCTTTTGCACTTGATACTGGGTTATTTTTTGTTATTGTTAAAATAACTGCCGCTGCAAGTATTATTATCACTATTATTGTAACAATTAATACTATTAGTGAAATTCCTCTTTTTTGAGTTAGTTTTGTAAAATTTTTATTTACATCTGTTTTTTCCTTTAATTTCATATGATATACCTCTTTTATGAGTTAGTTTTGTAAAATTTTTATTTACATCTGTTTTTTCCTTTAATTTCATATCTTTTTCCTCTCTTTCTTTTGTATAACATATTTGTATATATCATTAACATACCCAGTATACACTAAAAAAAATGCAATACTACATAACTAATTTTTATGAATTATTTATTACATAGTACAAATTATTTTTTTTAGTCCGATTTCAAAATCCATTTCACCATTTTTTGTCTTTTCATCATATTCATCAAACATATACATAATCTTTTTTAAGTCATCTAAAGTGTACTTACTACAAGTCGAACTTAAAAGTTTAAATGTATATGGATGAATTCCAAGATAGGAAGCTATATCTTGTACATTTTTACTTTTTAAATATTTTATCATATACATTTGCTTTACTTGCTTATATAACATGATATATACCTTAATTATTGATTCTTTTTGAGCCAAAATATTATCTAATAATTTTATTCCTTCTTCTTTTTCTTTATTTACAATTTTATTTAAAACATCAAATATTTTTGCATTTAAAGTTTTAGAGCATATTTTATCTATTATTTCCTTTGTTATATTAGCTCCTGGTTCTAAATATATAACCAGCTTTTTTATCTCATTTATATTATTGTTTTTATCTAAACCACATACTTCAACAAAATAATCTGCTACATCAAAAGTTAAATTTAATTTATATCTTTTTAAAAGATCATAAACATAAGTTGTCATAGCCCTTCTATCTAGAGTTTTAAATTCACATACTTCTGCAATTTTTGATATACTTTTATATGAAGTTAGCCTTTTATCTACACTTTCCTCAATAATTACAACAACTACATCCTCATCAATATTTTCTAAAAGCTTTGCATCAAATTTTAAATTTGTATTTTTTATAACAACAAGTTTATGACTACCAAAAAAAGTAACCTCTGATAATATATTTCCAAGCTCATCTATATTATCTTTTGTAATATAAAATAAATTAACACCATTTTCTAACTTATCAAATTGTTTTTTTATACTACTTAATTTTTTTTCTAAATCATATTTTTCTTCACCATACAAAAGGTATATGTTACTATTTTTTTTCAAAAGCTCACCTACTTTATTTTTTCTATATATTCAGTTACATCAGAAATTGCTATTTGTGCAAGTTTGGTATATCTCTCTTTTTTATCTTTTATTTTTACATCTAGAGGTTTTAATATTCCAAAATTTGCATTCATTGGTTGAAAATGTTTATTCTCTGTAGATATGTATTTTGCTAGACTTCCAAGCATAGTTGTATCTGGAAATTCTGCACATGTTCCTTTTATTTTATTTAATATATTATATGCCACCATCATACCTGAAGCTGCAGATTCAACATATCCCTCAACCCCTGATATTTGTCCTGCAAAATATATATTACTATTTTCTTTCATACAAAATTTATTATCAAGTATTTTACTTGAATTTATATAACTATTTTTATGCATTACACCATATCTTTCAAAAGTAGCATTTTGAAGTCCTGGTATCATTCCAAATACTCTTTTTTGCTCACCAAATTTAAGGCTAGTTTGAAACCCAACCAAATTATACATAGTGTTTTCCTTGTTCTCACTTCTTAATTGTACAACAGCATATGGCTTTTCTTCTATATTAGGATTTTGCAGACCAACTGGTTTTAAAGGTCCAAATACTAAAGTTTTTTCTCCTCTTTTAGCCATTTGTTCTATAGGCATACATCCTTCAAATAGCACCAATTTATCAAAATCATGACGTGGTGCCTCCTCTGCAGTTATTAAGGCATTATAGAAAGAGAAA
This sequence comes from Clostridium sp. CAG:465, assembly GCA_000433755.1. Lineage (GTDB taxonomy): Bacteria > Bacillota > Clostridia > TANB77 > CAG-465 > CAG-465. Next base: position 38,232 of record FR891290.1, read on the forward strand.
TATTCATCTTTAGTCATTGGAAGATTTAGATAATCACCTTCCCCAATTTTTCCATATCTATTCATTCTGTACGCAATATTCATATCAATACTATCTGCTGATACAATAGGAGCTTCTGCATCATAAAAATATAATTTTTCTTCTCCTACTAATTTACTTATATTTTCAAGCAATGGCTTTGAAGTAAGTGGTCCTGTAGCTATAACGGTAATACCTTCTAGTTTTTCCACATCATCCACTTCTTCATATATTATTTCTATGTTATTATCATTTTTTATTTTATCAGTTATATATTCAGCAAACTTTTCCCTATCTACAGCTAGAGCTTGCCCTGCCTCAACTCTTGTTTTATGTGCTGCCTCAACAAATATGCTTCCAAGCATTTGCATTTCTTTTTTTAAAAGTCCACATGCATTAGTAATTTCATCTGATTTTAAAGAATTACTACACACAAGTTCTGCAAAATTATCACTTTTATGTGCCTCTGTTTTTTTTATAGGTTTCATTTCATATAACTTAACTTTTATACCATTTTTAGCTAATATCCAAGCACATTCACACCCTGCAAGTCCTGCTCCTATTACATTTACGTATTTTATATTTTCCACAATATTACCTCACTTAATATGATATATTCTATCATAAAATTATTGTATTTTCTACACATAAAAGAAAAATAGAGGAGAAAAATTTTCTCCTCTATTAAAAAATTAATCCAAGCGTTCTAACCAAAACTTTGCTTTCTTA
>FR891291.1 GCA_000433755.1 Clostridium sp. CAG:465
TGATCAAATTGTATTTGATAAACTTGATACAATCATATATTATAACACTCCTTTAAAATAAAGTTAATTTAATATTCAAAATTTTGAATATATTTGTTTCTGCCTACATCCATATTATAGCATACGAAATATATTATGTCAAGTACTTTTTTGCTTTTTATTAAATTTCTTTATTCCAGCCTTTAATATTTGATCTTTTTATTGCACCAAATATATTTTTCTTTATATCATGCATCTCTTTTTGAGTATCAGTAATTAAATTTTTAACATATTCTCTTTTTGTAAAGCCATCTTTAGGACAGCATTTTTGCATAACAGGATAGTTATTTTCTCTTGCAGTAGCACGAAGCTCTTTTTCTGAAACATATATTAGAGGTCTGATTGTTTTTACATCACTACGACTAAGATATGTAACAGGTGCGAATGTATTAAAATTTCCATTTAAAAATAAATTCATGATGGCAGTTTCTATTACATCATCCATGTGATGTCCTAAAGCAATTTTATTACAACCATGTTCTATGGCAAGGCTATTTAACATTCCACGTCTAAGGTTTGCACATAATGAACATGGGCTTTTTTCTTTTCTAATATCAAAAACAACTTCAAATATATTTGACATATATACAACATACTCAATACCAAGTTCATCACACATCTTTTTTAAATTATCTGTGTTAAAATTTTCACCACCTGGATGAATTGTTATAGCAATAATGTCAAAATGTTTGCTATAATACTTTCTTAAATTATTTAAAGCATGAAGTAAAGTTATACTATCTTTTCCACCTGAAAGTCCAACTGCAATTTTGTCACCATCTTCAATCATGTTATAATCTTCTATTGCTTTTCTCATTTTTCCAACAACTTTTTGTAACATATTATCACCTTTTTTCGAAAATAATTATATATTAATATATTTTAAAAATCAAGATAAATTGAAGATATATCAGGACTAAATCATGAAATTTTTTGAAAAAGTCTGTTAATATGTTACAA
>FR891292.1 GCA_000433755.1 Clostridium sp. CAG:465
TTTAACTCTACTTAGCATATTACCTTTATTTATAATTAATTTTCATGCTGGTACAATTTATTTTTATTTTATAATAATATTTGTGTATTTGCTAAATTACATTAAAATAAAAATTGGAAAAATAGAATATAATCACGAATACGTAACAAATCTGAAATATTTGTTAATTCCAATAATATTTGGTACTTTACTTACATTTGTAAATCCATTTGGATACAAACAAATATTATACTGTGCAAAAACTTTAAATAACTCATTTATTAATAGCTACATAAGTGAGTTTCAACCAATGACAATAAAAAATTCAGTTGGCATATTATTTTATGGTAGTCTACTTATAATTACACTTTCTCTTATTTTGACAAAAAACAAAATAAAATTAGAAAGAACGTTATTATTACTAGGTACAACATTTATGTCGTTAATGTCATTAAGACATTTTTCACTATTTATAATATTTACAATTCCATGTTTAGAGTATGTTGAAGAATTTTTTACAATTTTAAAAGATTTATCATATAAAGGAATAACTAAAACTGGAAAAAAAGTATTAAAAATAACTATTATCTCATTGTATATTAGCATATATATCTTTTTAGGATTTTTCTACTTATTTAAATATAACACAAATGAATATTTACCAAAATCTATATATCCTATAGATTCTGTAAATTATATAAAGGAAAATATTGGTAATGATAAATTATTATTCAATAACTATTCTTACGGAAGTTTATTAATGTTTAATGATATAAAATGCTTTATAGATTCAAGATGTGATCTTTATACTAAAGAGTATAATAAGGATTGTACAGTTGCTGAAGACTATATAAACGCAATTAACTGTACAGGAAATTATGAACAAATTCTTAGTAAATATAACATTGAATATTTATTAATTTCTAAGAATTCTGCTTTAGGAAAAAATATATTTAACAATTCAAAATATGAAAAAATATTTGAAGATAAATGTTCATATGTAATTAAAGTAAATAACTAATTGATAGGAAGTGAAAAAACTAGTGAAAAAATTTTTTTATAAATACAAACTTGAACTTATATATACAACTATTTTTTTATTAGTATGATATTTAGAATATTTTTTATTAATATTAAAAGCGATGATTATTTATTATTTTTAAATAATTGGTGGAACAAAATAAATGAATATGGGGGATTTAATTCATTAAAATATATTATAGGTGATTATCCTGATTCATACATGTTTTTGCTTTGTATAGGTGCCTCTATAACCAAAAATTCTCTTATATTTATTAAAGTTTTATCAGCAATATTTGATATTTTAATATTTTTATTTGGATATAAAATAATAAAATACTTTAGTAAAGAAGATGCCAATAAATATTCTTGGATTTTAATTTTATTACAAGGAATACTTGTAAACTCTGCAATACTCGGCCAGTGCGATTCAATATATACAGCATTTGTTCTTGCTTTTATTTATTATATATTAAAAAATCATAACAAGTTAGCATTATCTCTTCTTGGAATTGCAATTTCATTTAAGCTACAATCTTTATTTATAGCACCTGTAATTTTATACCTAATAGCTACAAAAAAAATAAAGATCTATGATTTATTTTTTATAATACTTGGATTTATATTACCTTTTATTCCAACTATTTTAATTGGAAAAGGACTAATAGAAAATATAAAAATACTTATGTTTCAAACAAGTGAATATAATTATTTTGTAAAATCCTGCCCTAATATATATTCACTTTTCTTATTAAATTATAAGCAAATTAATATCTTCTTAAAATATTCTCTATCAATTATAGTAGGTGTAATTGCAATATTTATTAGTTTGCACAAATATAAAGATGGATATAATGATACTACATTTATATATAAATCATTTTTAATTTCTACAATTGTAGTTTTTCTATTACCATCAATGCATGATAGGTATTTTTATTTATCCAATATATTGGGTATACTTTATTGTATTATAGCTTCAAAAAAATACTTAAAAAGATATGTTATATTATCAACTTTGATTTATGTTCTACCGGTACTATGTATTAATTTCATGCCACAAGATCTTAAATTAATAGCTGATTATTTAATAACTTCTTGTATATGTTCAACTTTAAATCTATTTTTAATTTTAAGATTACTACTAAATAAACCTTTATTATTATATAAAAAGTCCTAAAATTATTGGAAAATATTACCAATTATCATAAAACAAAAGTTACTTCGTCACTCCACCACTAACTACTTTTGTAGTTAGTGGTATTTTTAAAGATGTTGTATTTAAGTTTCCACCTATCTCTAGGCCACTCTTTTCTTTAACGGTCGTTGTTCTAGACCTCTATCCATCGCAATTTCTTGGTTTGGACTATTTTTTTTATATATTTTCTTAATATATTTGCATTTATTTTATTTCTCTATCTAATGCACTTACTTCTGATGTATATTTCTCACTTATTTAATCACCTCGCTTTCATTTTACAAGATGATTATATCGCACATTTGTTGTGTATTTTTATATACTTTTCACCGTAATTTTCGACAAAAAATATATGATATGTTAATTTGTATATTTTTTAAAAAGCATACTCCGTATGTTCTATTACCATGCTATAAAAATTTTCGCATGGTAATTTCAATATGACTTTCCTATTATATAAAAATCCTTCTTGCAAATTAATATAAACATAATTTTTTCGAAATGTTAATTAAAATTGTATGAAGATTAGAAAAAAAGAAGAAAATAACATTAGTACTTCCCAAAAATAAAAATAATTGATTTTTGGGAAATAAAATGCTATAATACTATTGAGGTGAAAAAATGTGAAATTAATAAAAAGAAATTACTTAAATACTTTGATAAATGTAATGGGGACACCAGATATAAAAGTTATTACAGGGGTTAGAAGAAGTGGAAAATCTAAACTTTTAGAAGTATTTAAAGAATATATAAAAAACAATGTTGAAAATTACAATATAATAGATATAAATTATAACTCTTTAGATTTCGAAAATATTAAAGAATATCATAAACTAAATGATTTTGTTAAAGAAAGATATGTAAAAGGAATGAAAAATTTTCTTTTAATAGATGAAGTACAAATGTGTGAAGGATTTGAAAAAACAATAAATAGTCTTCACACAGAAGAAAAATATGATATTTATATAACTGGTTCAAATGCTTTTTTATTAAGTAGTGATTTAGCGACACTGTTTACTGGAAGAACATTTGAAATAGAAGTTTACCCCTTCTCATTTAAAGAATATATAGAATATTTTAAATATGAGGATATAGATGAAGCATTTAAAAAGTATGTTTTAGAAGGTGGAATGTCAGGTTCATATTTATATAATTCAATAGATAAAAAATATGACTATCTAAATAATGTATATAACACATTAATAGTTAGAGATATTTTTGAAAGAAATAATATTAAAGATCCTAAATTAATGAGTTCACTAAATGACTTTCTTATGGATAATATATCTAACAGAACTTCACTTAGAAATATTTCTAATTCTTTAAACTCAAGTGAATCAAACCTTGAAACTAACCACAAAACTATTGGAAATTACATTCTGTACTTATGTGAATCTTTTGCTTTCTACAAAATATGTAGATATGATATAAAAGGGAAAAAATATTTAAATAGTGATGAAAAATACTATTTATCTGATCATGCTTTTAAATATGCACGTTTAGGTACAAAAAATATGGATTATGGAAGAACATACGAAAATATAGTTGCAATCGAGTTGTTAAGAAGAGGATATGAAGTATATACTGGTGTATTATACAATAAGGAAGTGGATTTTGTGGTTACAAAACAAAATGAAAAAATCTATATTCAAGTATCTGATAATTTAGATAATGAAGAAACTTTAAAAAGAGAAACCGAACCATTATTACAAATAAAAGATGCTTATCCTAAGGTAATAATAGCAAGAACAAAACATGATGATTATCAATATGAAGGAATACAGATATATGATATAGCAAATTGGCTTACAAGATAAATGGTGGCTGTAAAAAAATCCAATAAAAAATTTACTAAAATTATTATAATTTTTTTCTTAAATCAGAAAAACAGCAGGTATGACATTAGTCATATCTGCTTTATGTAAAATATTGCTCTATGCACACTTTTCAATACTCTTTTTACATAGCAACTGTTATTATTTGTATATTTTTGTCGAACACTTTTTCTTTACATTCAACTATAAATATTATATAATTAATTCATATTTATTAGGAGTGACGTTTTGCTTAAAAAATTTTATATTTCATTCATAATTTTTTTATCTATATTTAGTGTATTTTTTTCAAATAAAATTGATAATAAAAACCAAGATTTAGTAAATTCCTTTGTTTTTCCTATAAATTCAAAAAACTTTTCATCATATTATGGATATAGAGATCTAAATGGAAAAAGTAACTTTCATGATGGAGTTGATATTCCAGCATCCCCAGGAACAAAGATATATTCTTGTAACAATGGCGTAATAATTAATTCATGTTTCTTAAAAGGATATGGTAATTGCGTTATTATACTACATGACGATGGCAAAAAATCATTATATGGTCATCTATCAGAAAACTATATAGTGTCAAACGGAATGTACGTAAAAAAAGGAGAAAATATAGGATATGTAGGACCAAAATATTTATCTGATGGAAAACTAAACGGATATACAACAGGCCCACACTTACATTTTACAATTTTTCTTCAAAATGGAAAAACAACAAATCCACTTGAATTTTCATATCAAGAAAAAGAGTAAGACTCGCTATAAATCTTACCCTTTAACTATTATTATTTACTCTCATCTACTTCTTCATTTTTATTATTTTCTTCTTCATCTATAACTGAAAACTTAGATACAGAAAGTTCATATGCAACTTTTTCTTCAACAGTTCCATCAGCCTGTTTTTTTTCATATTTTCTTGACTGAATTCTACCGCTTAATTTAACCATTGCCCCTGTTTCTATATTTTCACAAAATTTAGCATTTCTTCCCCAAAGAATACATGGGATGTAATCAGACTTTTTGTATGTTCTATTTACTGCTATAAGTAGGTCTGTTATTTCTCTTCCAAGAGGAGTTTTTCTATATATAGGTGGTTTGCATATATACCCTATAAATGTAGCATCATTTAAAGTAATCATACTTTCATCGTCTATTTTCTCAATCTCTTTTGTAAATATTGTAAGAACAAGCTTACTTTTACCATTTGATGTTGGCTCATTATATGATCTAAACTGTCCTGTTATATGAATTAAATCACCTACATTTAAACTGTCTAAATCAATTATTCTTTCAGAAATTATAACTGGCAATTTGTCAGAATAATTACTAAGTCTATTAGTTTCTATATAAAATTTATAAAATTTTTCATCGTAAACTTCATGACTAAATTCAATAGCTGAAGCTAACCTTCCACCTATTTTAACTATATTATTTTCTAACTCGTTTTCCATTCAAAAACTTCCTCCTTTGAAACTTATATATTACTATTCTTATGTATAAAGAAAAAAATAATTACTAATATACATGCATTATATCATAATATTTTATTTTTGTAAACACCTTATGTAAACATTTACATATATCTTTTATTATAAATAAAAATTATTCAAAACAAATGTAATATTTTTGTAATATTTATCTTTTATCTGCAACTTCCCTTGTAAGTGCTGTCCAAGTATTGCAACCAACTATTCCATCAGCTTTTAATCCTTTGGATTTTTGGTAATTAATAACAGCATTTTTAGTATTTGTTCCAAATATGCCATCTATATTTCCCACGTTATATCCTAAAAAATCTAAAGCATCTTGAAGTGTTGCAACATAAACACCCTTACTTCCCTGTCTAATTGTTGGATATCCACCTCTTGCACAAGCAGGATTCTTAGCTCTTGTATCTATATGTACCCACGTAGGTGTTAAACTTTCTGGTTCAACATATGTATATAATTTGTAATTTGTTGCAAGTTTTCTTAATTTAGTTCTCTCTTCATTATTAAGTTTTTGCCCAACATCAAGTGCAACACCAGCATAATGTTGACTCATTGCAGAATGTCCACCCTCTCTTATCCTCTTAAATCCATAACCAACGGGTATTGGTTTTCCATATAACTCTCTTAACTTATTAAAAGCTTCCATTGTTCTCCTATCTGTCCATAAGACATCAGAATTCGAAGAACCCTTAAATTCTTTTACAGTTAAATACCTATCTTTTGAATATGGCATTGGTTCATTCAATTCTCTATAATATGTTTCCATCCTATTTGTTGTAGGATTATATACTAAAATTTTCATACTTATTTCCTCCTCGTAATATTATATGAAATTTTTACTTCAAGGTTTAGAAAAAAATAATAACTACAACAATTTATAATTGTAGTTAAACTAAATAATTTTTTATTTGACATATTTCTACTTTTTCTATATAATATATAACAATAAAAGGACGTGATATTATGCAGTTTAATACTATATTTATGTATCTTTTTATATATAGCGTTATAGGGTGGATATGTGAAGTAATCTTTTGTAGAATAGTACATGGAAAGTGGACAAACAGAGGATTTCTCTCTGGTCCATATTGCCCTATTTATGGATTTGGTGCTTTATTTATATTGCTATTACTAAAACCATTTACATCAAGCCCAATTTTAATATTTGTTTTATCAGTTTTAATAACTACCACTCTTGAATATATAACAAGCTTTGCAATGGAAAAAATATTTAATGCAAAATGGTGGGATTACTCTAATGAACCTTTAAATATAAATGGTAGAGTTTGTATAGGTACAGCTATACCATTTGGAATTCTTGGACTTATTTTAGTTTATTTTGTACATCCATATGTAACTATAGCAATACACTTAATTCCAGATTTTTTAGCAAACTATATCATAGGTGGTCTAGTTTCATTAGTTCTTTTAGATATTGTAACTACCCTAAGTACTTTATTCAATCTTAAAGATAAACTTGAAGAAGCAAAACTACTTGCAGAGAAAATATCAGAAGATGGTAAAGATAAAGCTAAAAACAGTGAAGTTATAAAACAACTAGAGGAAGTTAAGAATTCAATTATAAATAAAACAAATTTCCTACATGATAGAATAATTGATGCATTTCCAAAACTTGAATTTAAAAAATACAAAATACAATTTAGCGAACTAAAAGAAGGAATTACTAAAAAGAAACAAAATAAGAAAGATAAAAATAAAAAAGATAAAAAAAGCAAATAATATATTTTAATAGGTTAAATCTAGTTTTAACCTATTTTTTCATATATTTTTTCCTTTATTCACCTATCTATCTGCTAATTCATATATTATTATATGAGAATTAATTCTCTAAAATATAAAGGAGGAAATTTTTAATGAATAATTACGGAAATTGTTCAAATGAATGTACAAATTCATCAAATTGTTGTCAATACAATCCGCCTTGTGCGTGTTGTAAACCCTGTTGCATATGTCCTAAAGGACCAACAGGACCTCAAGGACCAATTGGACCTACAGGACCTCAAGGTGTCCAAGGATTTCAAGGAATTCAAGGACCTACTGGTAATACTGGTGTAACTGGTCCAACCGGAACTACCGGAGTTACTGGACCTACTGGTAATACTGGTGTAACTGGTCCAACTGGACCTACCGGAGTTACTGGACCTACTGGACCTACCGGACCTACTGGAATTACTGGACCTACTGGACCTACTGGACCTACTGGACCTACCGGACCTACTGGACCTACTGGACCTACTGGGCCAACTGGACCTACTGGACCTACTGGACCTACTGGGGTTGCCGGCCTCGCTGGAAGAGATGGCCTTGACGGTAAAAGTGTAAATATTCTAGGAAGCTATCCAACTTATGATAATCTTATTGCTGAAAATCCTGTTGGAAATATAAATGAATCTTATTTGGTTGATGGTGATCTATACGTTTGGTCCGATACAGAAAACAAATGGGTAAACGTAGGAAAAGTACAAGGACCAAAAGGCGACAAGGGTGATAAAGGTGACAGTGGTCTAGAATCTATACGAGCTGCTTATCTTGTAACATTTAATAATGGAACTACTTATGATGGATTAGCAGTAAATACAAATGAAAGACTTCCAATAGACAGAAAAGAACTTGATTCTTCAAATCTCATAACTCTTGATTCTAATGAAGAAACAATAAAATTTAATGAAATTGGATACTACAAAATTAGTTTTATAGTTTCATCAAGAGTTTTAGAAACTGATCCTGGATTTAATCCTAAAAACGACTTTATTTCAATTGGATTTAGACTAACAAATACAGACAATATATATGTTGGAGGCAGTAAATGGGTATATAATGACGAATATATAACAATTTCTTCTCAAGGTATAATATCCGTTGAAAATACAGATAATATATATGAACTTGTAAATGTGGGAAATCAGACAATATTTTTAAATACACCTGATTTAAATGATATAGAATCAAATTCTTACTTTACTAATGCTTTGGTTAACATTGTTATTGAATATTTAGGAAAATAGTTATAAAAGGAAACTAAGGTGGCATAGAGTTCTATACCACCTTAACTTTAACCTTTTTTATGCCTATGATTTGCAATCATTTTTCTTTTTCGAAGCGTTGTTGTATAAGAATGTTCAAATTCATCAAGATATTTCATTGCTTCTTCAAAATTGCTCTTTTCAGTATATATTTCAATTTCATCTTCATCTGGATCAAAATACCAACAAACCAGTTTATTAGTATTTTTTGTCAAAAATTTACACATATCCTTTGCCTTTTGAAGACATAACGGTCTTATTCTCCGTAATAATCTCAAATCATTTTGAACGTTTAAAATCTCATACTCATTATTTTTATATTCATCCATATTAAAGCCTCCTGTATTTAATTATAAATATTTAAATATAAATTTTATGTTTTTTATTATAACATCATTTGTTTTCAAAGTCAACGTATTACTTTACATTATTTTACATAAACTATAAATATTGTTGAATAACATTAAACTATATGATAAAATATATTTTATACTTGGAGGAAAACTTATGAAAAATAGTAAAAACAACAATTTTGCTAATGGATATGGCTTTTATAAACTATTCTGGATTTTTTTAATTGGTTGCATTGCTGGTGTAATAGTTGAAACCTTATGGTGCCTCTTTACTACCCACCACATTGAAAGCAGAACAGCACTTGTCATCGGCCCTTTCAATCCTATATACGGCTTTGGTGCTGTACTTATGACTTTAATATATATTATACTAAAAAATAAAAATAATTTTGTTATATTTATCACTTGCTCTATCCTTGGTGGATTATTTGAATCTCTATGTAGTTATATACAAGAATTACTATTTGGAACTGTTTCATGGTACTATGAATCAGACTCTTTAGGAATTCTAGGTCAAAGAACAAGTATCGTATACTGTCTATTCTGGGGAATTTTGGGAATAGTTTGGATAAGATATATATATCCTAAACTTGAAAAATGTATAGAAAAAATACCTAAATATACTGGAATAACTTTAACCTGGTTATTAACAGTTTTTTTAATATTTGACATGGCACTTTCCTCTGCTGCAGTTTATAGACAAAGAGAAAGAAGAAAAAATATACCTGCAAATAATGAAATAAGAGTGTATTTAGATAATAGATATAACGATGATATACTTAAAAAAATTTATCCTAATATGACAATAAAAGATTGATTATACTTTTTAGTATAGTCAATCTTTTATGTTTTTATTTATGCTTATATTATATTATTTTATATTATTTTATTTTAAATATCCTTATTGAATTAAATATAGCAAGTAATGATACTCCTACATCTGCAAATATAGCTTCCCACATAGTTGATATTCCCATAGCACTAAGTAATAACACTATTACTTTTATACTAAGTGCAAATACAATATTTTGAATAACAACACTTTTAGTCCTTTTAGAAATTTTTATACACTCTACTAATTTATGGGGTTCATCTGTCATTAAAACAATATCAGATGTATCTATAGCAATATCAGAACCATTTCCCATTGATATTCCAACATCTGCACTTGCAAGAACCGGTGAATCATTTATGCCATCCCCAACAAAAGCAACCTTCTTTTTTGTGCCCTGTTTTAATTTTTCAACAATTTCAACTTTATCTTGAGGTAATAATTCTCCATATACATTGTTAAATTTTATCTCCTCAGCAACTTTTTTAGCAACATTTTCCTTATCTCCTGTTAGTAATACAGTATTTTTTATACCACATATTCTTTTTAAATTATTTGATAATTCTAAAACATTATCTTTTAACTCATCTGATAATACTACGTTTCCAGAATATTTTTTATCTATAGCAATATATATTACTGTTCCTACGGTATCTTCTACATCAACTTTAATGTTTTGACTATCCATCAAACTTTTATTTCCTGCTAAAACTTCTTTACCATCTATAACTGCTTTTATTCCATGTCCGGCAATTTCCGAATGCTCATTTATTCTTTCTTTATCAATTTCTTTTCCATATGAAGCAAGTATTGATTTTGCAATATAATGATTAGAATATGATTCACATAAAGCTAAATATTCAAGTATCTCATCATCACTCATATCACTTTTGTTATTTATTTTTGTTATCTTAAATACACCTTTAGTAAGAGTACCTGTTTTATCAAAAGCAACTGTATCAACACTTGAAAGTGCATCTAAATAATTACTTCCTTTAATTAAAATACCTTTTTTACTACAATTTCCCATTCCAACAAAGAAACCAAGTGGAACTGATATAACAAGTGCACAAGGACATGATACAACTAAAAATATTAATGCTCTATTTAACGAATCATCAAAACCTATACCAAATATTGAAGGAAATGACATAGCTATAAGTATAGCTATAACAATTACTGTAGGAGTATATATTTTTGAAAATTTAGTAATAAAATTCTCTGTTTTAGATTTAGACTCTCTTGCATTTTCAATTAAATCTAATATCTTTGAGGCTGTAGAATCTTCAAATGCTTTTGTAACTTTTATTTCTATAACTTCTCCTAAGTTAATCATTCCAGATAATACTTCATCATTTTCTGCTACATCTTTTGGAATACTTTCTCCTGTTAAACTTGATGTATCTAGTCTAGTATTCCCTTTTGAAATTACACCATCTGTAGGAATTTTTTCTCCATTTTTTGCAACTACAATATCACCAATTTTTAGAGTTTCTGGATCAACTTTTTCAACTTTCCCATTCTTTATTACATTAGCATATTTAGCCCTTATATCAATTGCATTTTTTATTTTTTCTTTTGATGTGTCTACAGCTTTATCTTGTAAGTATTCACCTATTTTATATAACAAAAGCACAGCTACACCTTCAATATATTCTCCTATACATAATGCACCTATAGTTGCAATTGTCATAAGTAAATTTTCATCAAACATGTCTTTTCTAAATAAATGCTTAATTGCTTTTTTAAATATATCAAATCCAATTAATGCATAACTTACTATATACATTCCAATCTTTAAATTAAATTTTATACCTGGAATAAAATATGCCATTAAAAAAACTATAATTCCTATCACATCTAAAAAAACTAAATTAATTTCCTTATTTATTTTTTCTTTATCCATAATCTAACCCCTTTCTTCTACATGATCCACACCCACATCAAGTATTCTTTTTACATGATCATCATCAAGAGAATAATACACTTCTTTTCCCTCTTTTCTTGATTTTATAAGTCTGGCACCTTTTAATATACTAAGCTGGTGTGAGATAGCAGATTGAGTCATTTCTAAATTTTTAGCTATATCTTGAACACATATTTCTCTATCTAACATAGTATACATGATTTTTATTCTAGTAGCATCGCCAAATATCTTAAACGTTCTTGCTAAATTTTCTATTGTATCTTTATTTTCCATTTTTTCACCTCTATAATATGTGAATATTTACTCATATATTCACATATTATCACTAATATGTTTATTTGTCAATAATTGTTCCATATATTTTTTATTTTAAATACTTAATATTACTTTTTTTAGATTGAAATAATATTTTTAATAATTTTAATATGTATTTTTTTAATATTGTTAGAAAAAAATAAGAGGTAATTTTAACATTACCCCTTCTAAATATATATAACTATTTCTCTTTATTTAAAATACTATCAATATCTACAACTCTGTCATGTTTTATTGGTTCCCATTTACAATCTTTTTTTACCATACAAATTATATTAATTGGAATCCATGATACCATAAATATTGCAAGTGTAAATATTCCTTTAAATGTTTTTGCGAAACCTTTTTTCTCAAGCATTACAACAAGTGCAGCTGTACCTACTGTACATATATATGCAAGAGCCATTGACATCATTTTATTATTATATGCAAATTTTATAACATCTGAAACATTTAATCCAAGTAAATTATACATAAATAACATAAAGATTACAACGAAAGTTACAACTTGGATAATTGGTGCTAAGAAAAATAATCCCATATCAAAAGCTTGTGGTATTCCCTCTTTAAGCCAAGTTTTTATTAACTTTCCAGAATACTTATTCATACATTGTATTGTACCTACAGACCAACGTTTACGTTGTTTCCATGATGCACTAAATGATAAAGGTTGTTCATCATATGTAATAGCTTCTTTAACGTATGCTATTCTCTCATTATTTAAAGCGCATTGTGCAGCAAATTCGATATCTTCTGTCATTGTAACTGTGGAGAAGCCTCTTTCTTTTATAACATCCCTAGAAATTACAAAACCTGTTCCATTTATTGATGAAGACCATCCCATTTTCATTCTTGCTTCATTGAAGAAAAAGTTTTGTACAAGATAGAATAATGAATAGCAACTTGATACCCAACTATCTGATGGATTTTTTGTATCTCTGTTACATTGTGCGACTCTAAATCCTGAACATAATGCATCATTCATTCTTCTTAAGAATTTTGGATGAACGATATTATCTGCATCAAATATGCAATAAGCTTCATATTCAGGGTGATTATTTAGCATAAAATTAAATGTAAATTTAAGGACATCACCTTTTGCTTTTACAGGGATTGTACAATTTATTATCTTTGCACCTTTTTCTCTTGCAACTTCTTCAGTATTATCTGTACAATTATTTGGTATAACAAATACATCATAAAGATCCTTTGGATAATCTTGCTTATTTAAACTTTCAAGTAAGTGACCTATGACACTACTTTCATTTCTTGCAGCAATAAGCACTGCCATTTTTTTAGTAGGTTTATATTTTCTAATTTTATTTTTAACTTTACTTTTTTTAAATACAAAAAGCCCAGTAACAAAATAATATAGAAAATATGCCATTATAATTATATCAATTGAGTAGTATAAAATTTTTAAAATAATTTTTAATACTTCCATAATCTCCACCTTTTTTAAATAAAACTCTATTTAATATTATACCACTATTTTTACCCTATGTCAAACATTGTAAGCTTTAAAAGAATTTTGTAACAAAAATGAAATATTTGTAGAATATTAGACTTCAAAAGCTACTACTTGGCTGTTTCCAGCCTTATCTTCAACATATACAGTTATATATGAAACATCATTATCTAACTGAATAATATTATCTTTTACTTGTATTCCATTACTATAAAAATAAACATTAGAAATATTATCATTTGCTATATTACCTATATCATATTTTATGACTTTTACCCCACTAGTTTTATCATTTGCATCAATTTTATAACTTTTTTTATCTGGATTTGAATTTGATATTTTAGATATACTAACAGTAGGTATATCTTTATCAAAATTATTTATTGTATAGCTAGCGGTTTTATCTTCTTTTCCATCATTGTATTTTATTTCAATAATCCCATTATTATCTATATTAAATTTATGAGTTATATATTCTCCCTCACTACTTGTTTGAACATCGAGAATTATATTTCCATTAAATGTTGGCTCTTTACTAGAATAATTATTGGGAACCTTTACGCTACATTCTACTTTTCCACTATTTATCCAATCAGTTGTGCTTACTTTAAATACAATTGGATTAGATATGGAAACTTCATTTGATTTTTGATTATAACTTAACAAATTTTTAAGCTCATATGTTAATGTATAATATGTAATATTTCCTATTTTTAGTCCTTTAGCATAATATACAATTCCGGATTTAGTTGATAAAACATAAATATCATCAGAAGTTTGACCTAAACCTCTATTTAAACTATTAAGTTCAAGCTTTGTATAATCAATCTTACTTAAGTATACTTTATTTTCTATTATTTCTTCCCCATTGTCAGTAAATTGTTTTTTTACATCTATAGATGCATTACTTAAATCTATTGTAACAAAATCTGAAGTTGGAAAATTTCCTTCATTATTAGTTCTATAGCTATCAATACATTCCTGTACCATTTTAATTTCTGAAGCAAATGCCATTTTTTTAGATGTATTTGCAGTATTTATTCCAGTATATGTTATAACAGAAACTAAAGTTAACATTACAGCAATTGTTACAACTAATGTAACCATTGCAATTCCATTTTTCATACAAATACACCTCCTATTATTTTATATTGTACCTTATTTTATCTACCTCATAGTTATTTTTTATTTCTCTTTCTGTTAATATTCTATTATATACCCTTATTGAATATATTTCTCCATTTAACGGTGTACCATTGGTTGAGCTATTTCCTATATATGATACTTCTCCTGCGT
>FR891293.1:0-47790 GCA_000433755.1 Clostridium sp. CAG:465
AATTTAAAGTACCTAATGTAACATGTATTGGTAATGAAGTTTTGGAAAATAATAAAAGTCTGAAAAAAATTGACGCGCCTAATGCAGAATGGATCGGATTTTATTTTCTTAGAATGAATACCAAATTAAGTGAATTTTATGTACCAAATTTATCAAAAGAAAGTAAAGAAAACTTAGAATATGTTTTTTCAGTTGTTAAAGAAAATTCAAAAGAAGGTAAAACTCAAAATATAGATTCAACAGATATTGCAAATTTAGATAAAAATTACAAAATTACAACCTCTGAAATAAAGCGGAGTAGAAAAGACGTTATCTAATGAAAAAAATAAGAAAGAGCAAGGTGTGAAATATTAGTGGAATATGAAAAATGTCTAGTAGAAGTAGATGAGGTGCTTAATCATCTATCTAAAGAAGAATTAAATAAAATACCAGAGGATGTACTAAAAGGTATAAAAAAACATAAAGATAAAGAATATATGTGGAAATATGATGAAAGCAAGCAATTAGAAGAACAAAAGTTTGATAGAAATACAATAGTAATATTATCCTATATAAATATGGAATATTTACTAAGTAAAGAACAAAAAGATTTAATGGAAAAAATTCATGAATTAAACGAGCAAAATTTTGCAAACGAAATTCAAGAAAAATATGATTCAAAAGATTTATTTAAAAATAAAAATAAAACTAACATTAATGTAGAAAATGAAAATGCAATTGCAAAGTTAGAAAATAATAAATGGTACAATAAGATGTTTTCATTTATAAAGAGAATATTTAAATTATGAAAAGAAGAGATGTAAGAGGTGTATAAAAAACACCTTTTTAATTTTTCTTGTAATTGCGCAAAATAATAATTTTGTGAAAATAAGGTAAGAAGTTATTGACTAAAACCTCAATATATGGTATTATTTAGATATATTATACTATTTATATTAATTTACTATAACTTTTATATACTTTGATATTTATTATATATAATAAAAAATAAAATGTATAATAAATTAATTACAGAATTATAAATTTTTAATATATATAGTAAAAATTAGCTTTATTTTCATTTTAAGTCTTTTTATAACATTTATACTGACATGTAACTATATACCCTTGATAATAAAAATGCCTTAAAATCGATTTTAGAGCACCGCTTTTTGAGGTGATATATAAATGTATGATGATGTACCAGAATATATAAAAAATTTCTTAATGTATATGAAAAACATACAAAACAGATCTAAAAATACCGTTAAAGAATATTATTACGATTTAAGAAATGCATTTAGATTTTTTAAAGCAGATTTATACAATTTAGATAAATCAGATTTAAATAAAATAGATATTAAAGATATTGATATAAATTTTATAAAAAAAATTAAATTAAATGATATGTATAATTATTTAGATTATTTATCAAATAATTCAGATAAAGCTACAACTAGATCTAGAAAAGTTTCTGCATTAAAATCTTTTTTTAATTATTTGTGTTTTAAAGAAAAAGCTCTAGAAATAAATCCAACTGTTGAACTTGAAATGCCAAGATTAGAAAAAAGAAATCCAAAATATTTGACTTTAGATGAGAGCCTCTCTCTCCTCCACTCCATCGATGGAAAATTTGAAAAAAGAGACTATGCTATTATAACACTTTTCTTAAATTGTGGGCTTCGTTTATCTGAGCTTGTAAATATAAATATAAAGGACATAAAAGGAACTTCATTAAGTGTAATTGGTAAAGGAAATAAAGAACGTAGTTTATATTTAAATGAAGCCTGTAAATCTGCTATTGATGATTACATTAAAGTTAGGCCTAAGGATAATCTAAAAGATCGTGATGCTCTATTTATAAGCAGTTTTGGTAAAAGAATTAGTAATAGAATGGTTGAGATGATTGTAAAAAAATATGTAATGCAAGCAGGTCTTGATCCTAAAAAATATTCTCCACATAAACTAAGGCATACAGCAGCTACTCTTATGTTGAAGTATGGAAAAGTTGATATAAGATCATTACAACAGGTTTTAGGACATGAAAGTATTTCAACTACTGAAATATATACTCATGTTGATAATGAACAAGTAAAAGATGCTCTTTCAAAAAATCCTTTAAATAAAAGAAATATATAAAGTAAAGCTAGGATTAATTTTATCCTAGCTTTACTTTTTAGCCCAAATATGGAATTACTGTATCTACAATTGTATCAACTGCAGATTTTGAAATAATACCAGCTCCATATATACTTGGTGTACATGGCTTCTCAATTATTGCATTGAAAAGCTTTTTTGTATCATTTCCTACATTTGTTGCAATTCCCAAATCACTATAATATTTAGCATTATCTGTTTCCTGACCTTTAATTGATGCATAAAATATCTTGCATCCAGATTTAGAAACAAATTCAGATGACATATTTCCTCCAGCTTTACCAATTACAACTTCACAAGATGATATAAGCTTTTTCAAGTCGCTTGACGCAACATACTTAAAAAGTGACATTGTAGACTTATAATTTGCGTGAATTTTTTTTGCAAAATTATATGGCTTTCCCTGACCAGAAATACATATAAGCTTCTTGTTATTTTCTTTGCAGAATCTTGCAAGTTTTGGAAGAATCTTTATACCCATACCAAGACCTTCTGCACTTCCTGGAACGAAAAGAACAGTATCTGGTACGATATTTGATGAATCAGCTTCTCCATCGAAGAAACATGGATTTGTTCCTATATATATAGGTCCTTTTGAATCCTTCAAATATGGATAAATCTTAAGACCATTCTCCCAAGATGTTTTTGAAGCGACAAAATAGTATAAATTACTTACATCTCCATAGGAAGACATAGCAAAGCCTAACATTTCAATGTCTGTAACAACAACTCCTGCAAACTTAATACAAGGATTATCTTCTGCAATTTTTGAAAGAATTGCATTAGAATATGGATAGGTTGAGAGAACAACTTTTGGAGCAATTTTATTAATCAGCTTTTTAAGCTTTTTTGAATAAAGAATTTTAAATATAGGAGCTATATCAAATCCCGTTTTTTCTGGATCAATTTCACCTCTTACCACTTTATTCCAAATATTTTGTCCAAGCTTACTTCTTGATAATGTAACCCATGCTTTATCATTAAGTTTAGCTACAGTTGAAGAAAACAAAGATAAAATATCCACGATAATGACATTTTTTTCTGTTTTTTCAGTAAGCTTTTTTGCTATTGCCCTTGTTGGTGCTCTATGTCCATTGCCAGCATGACCAGTGAAGAGAATGCAATCAACAGATACGTTATAAAGTTTCATAAACTTTAATAACCCTAAAATTGATTCATACGAAGTATATATACTATTATTATATACTTCATCAAAATCAAGATTTATGTTTGCTGTTGCTTCTTTATCATATAACTGCCGCTTTAGGATTGATTCAATCTGCATAACATTTTCTACATCAAGATGTGCAAATTTGTTAGTAATATCAGCTCTAATCCAAGCCATATTATACCTCCTTAATAATTATAACTAGAAAAATATATATCCAACATTTAAAATTATACCACTTATTTGAACACATGTCAAATAAGTGGTATAAACTACATACTTGCTATTATATATTAGTATACTGGAATATTTAAAACTTGTCCAACATATATTGAGCTATCTACTAAATTATTTCTACTTTTTATATCTTTAACTACATCCTGAATGGATATAGAACTATCATCACTATTTTTACATACATTTTTTGATATATTCCAAAGAGTATCCGTACTTGCTACAGTATATTTATATGTATGAATTTCTTTCTTTCCGAAGCTTTTACTTGTAAAGAAACTTATACATATTCCTAATATTAAAATAACAAAAATATTTGTTATAAATCTTTTTTTTGATACTATTTTTATTCTACATTTCCCTTTCATATATAACCACCTCATGAACTTTTGTTCTTTATAAGATAATTATACAATATAAACAAATGTTTGTCAACTCTTTTTTCTATAAAAAAGAATATTTGTTCTTTAAAATAAAATTTCATTTATTTTACTTAATATCTGTTTTTTATTTGTTCTCTCAATTTTAATTAATATATCTATCTTTTCATTAAACTTTACACTGTCAATAATAATAAGTCTTTTATCTATATATTCGCTCATTTTATTTTTAAAATTCTCATACTTGCAATATTCAATAGTATATTCTTCTATATCGTAATTTAAAATTTCATACTTATCACATTTTATCAGTGTACCTCTAAAAGAATTCAAATATGCTCTTGAAAGAGGTCCTGCCCCAAGCAAAATTCCTCCAAAATACCTTACAATTACAATACATATATTAGTTATTCTTTCTTTTGATATAAGTTCATAAATAGCTTTTGTACCTGTACCTTGAGGCTCTCCATCATCTGAAAAATTAATTACTGGAATATTAGTAATTTTATCTAAATATGAATATATATATACAATATGCCTTGCATCTTTATTTTCCATTTTTATTCTTTCTAAATAGTCTTCTGCTTCATTCTTACAAGAAATATTAAATATATATGCTATAAATTTAGATTTTTTTTCTACCAATATATTTGATGCTACATAATCATATTGATTTTTTTCTATATCTGATTTAAGGCTAAAATACATTAAAATAATCACCCAAATAATTATATCATATTTTTTATATATGTACAACAATATAGTTGACATATTATATATATGTATGGTATAATTATGTAAATTATTGTACACTTTTGTTGTATTATATAAGAGGAGTGAAATTATGAAAAAATCATTGGTCTATGCTATTGATGCATTAGAACCAAATAATGCACCATCGATTGCAAGTGATCTCAACAATGAGTCGATTGGAAAAATTATAATTCCTACATTTTTACTTAAAGAAATAAAGCGAAATTATCACTTAAGTCAATTTGGCCCTATTATTCAACTATTATCTGAATCAACTAAAGTTGAATATATTGATTTTCCAGCTATTTATTCTGTAGATGACAGTTATAAAGAAGGTGCTTGCTACAGAAATTTTGTATTATGCTTAGTAAGCAAATTGAAAAAATACAAAAACTTGTTTGTAAAAACAAATAATTTCGACTTAATGCTGGAATGCATTAAAAGAAATTTTCGCATTTTTATTAGAGAGGAGTATAAAAATAAATTACTTAATTATTGTGAAGAGCTTAAAGATAATATTGTAGCTCCTAAAACCAAAAGTCTTGTTATAGACACATCATATTTTGTATATATGTCTAAAGAACAAATTGGATTAAATATGTTATTTGATCCAGGCATAAAAAAATTAATCTTATCAGTTAATCTGGAAGAATTAATTAAAATACAAAATATGGATGTATTTTATTTATTAATATTTCTATTAAACAATAGAAAGAAATATAACATAAAATACGTAGCTGAAAACAAGGCGTATGACAAAAATAGCTGCAGTTATATACATGATCTTTTAATAATTACCTCTGCACTTGAAAATGTTGAAAAAAAAGATTTAACCATTTGTTCTGCTGATCTCGAATTTGTTATGCAGTGTCTTGCTCTTGGAATAAATATTATTCATACTAACATACAGCCCCAAAATAATAATTCCAATGAAGATGAAAAAAATATTGAATTAGATGAAAACACCAATAATTCGAATCACACTAAATCATTTCCGATTAAGATGAAAGCTAATACGGCATATCTTTCAACAAGATATATTTCAGTGGCATATGAAGATATTGCAAGTAAAATGTACGCTAAATCTTTTAAATTTAATAATAAAAGTTTTTTTAAGGCTACCGTTGGAAAATATGTTAAAATCTGTAATCAGCAATTTCTTTATAAAATTATTGAAATAAACATAAATACTAATACGGCTAAACTTGAAAGAACAACTTTAGAGGCATAGAATTTTAAAATCACACTATTTTAATAATAGTGTGATTTTTATATATTTATAACTATTTCTTGTATTCATATATTGGTTTTCCTTTACCATCTATAACATCTTTAGTTATTGTACATTTTACGATATTTTTATCAGATGGTACCTCATACATTGCCTCCATCATTGAGTTTTCCATTATAGCTCTAAGTCCCCTTGCTCCTGTTTTTCTCTCTGAAGCAAGTTCAACAACTCTTTCTAAGGCACCTTTATGAATATCTAGTTTAACATTATCCATCTTAAATAATTTTTTATATTGTTTAACAATGGCATTTTTAGGTTTCGTAAGAATATCTATTAATGCGTTCTTATCAAGGTTGTTTAAACTTGTAATAATTGGTAAACGTCCAACAAGTTCAGGTATTAATCCAAATTTAATTATATCTTGAGGTTGAACTTCTGAGAAAACTTTACCAACGTCTACATTTTCTTTTTCCTCAACTTTGGCTCCAAATCCCATTGATTTAGTATTAGTTCTTGCTTCTATTATCTTCTCTAAACCATCAAAAGCCCCACCACAAATAAACAAGATATTCTTCGTATCAATTTTTATAAATTCTTGTTGTGGATGTTTTCTTCCACCTTGTGGCGGAACATTAGCAACTGTTCCCTCTATTATCTTAAGAAGAGCTTGTTGTACTCCCTCGCCACTTACATCACGTGTAATCGAAGGATTTTCAGATTTTCTAGTAATCTTGTCCAATTCGTCAATATATATAATTCCTTTTTCAGCTTTTTGAATATCAAAATCTGCTGCCTGAATAAGTCTTAACAATATATTTTCGACGTCTTCACCAACATATCCAGCTTCGGTTAATGTTGTTGCATCTGCTATTGCAAAAGGTACATGTAAAATTTTTGCTAATGTCTGAGCAAGTAATGTTTTTCCACAACCTGTAGGTCCAAGTAATAAAATATTACTCTTTTGTATTTCAACATCATCTAATTTATCTTGATTTCTGATTCTTTTGTAATGATTGTATACAGAAACAGCCAAAACTCTTTTTGCAGCATCTTGACCAATTACATATTCATCTAAAACTTTTTTTATTTCTTCTGGTGAAGGTAAATCTTTTCCCTCCACAAGTTCTTTATTTTTAGATGACACATCATCGCCTGTTAAAGGAACTTCTTGATTATGCATAATTTTATGACACATCTCTACGCAATCATCACAAATATAGATAGACTCAGGGCCTTCTATCATTTTATTTACTTCTTCCCTAAGTCTACCACAAAAAGAACAAAAAATCATATCATCATA
This sequence comes from Clostridium sp. CAG:465, assembly GCA_000433755.1. GTDB lineage: Bacteria > Bacillota > Clostridia > TANB77 > CAG-465 > CAG-465. The sequence goes on from FR891293.1 coordinate 7,203, forward strand.
TGAAGATTTTCCTTTTTTTCCCATATATTATTTCTCCTTAACTATATCGTTTATATTAGTCATTATTTCATCAATAAGTCCGTATTTTTTTGCCTCTTCAGCAGTCATATAATTATCTCTTTCAGTGTCTTTTTCAATAACATCCAATGGTTGACCTGTTCTTTCACTTAAAATTTTATTTAGTTTTTCTCTAGTTTTAACCATATGATCTGCATGTATTTTTATTTCAGTTGTTTGACCTGAAAGACCACCACCTGCAATTAAAGGTTGATGAATTAGTACTTCAGAATTAGGTAATGCATACCTTTTTCCCTTTGTACCTGCAGCAAGTAATACAGAACCCATGCTTGCTGCAAGACCAACACAAATTGTACAAACATCAGATTTAATGTATTGCATAGTATCATATATAGCCATTCCATCAGTTATACTTCCACCAGGACTATTAATATATAGATAAATATCTTTACCAGGATCCTCTGCATCTAAGAATAATAATTGAGCAATTACAACAGATGCAGATGCACTATCAACCTGTTCAGATAAAAATATTATTCTTTCTTTTAAAAGTCTAGAGAAAATATCATAAGATCTTTCCCCTTTACTTGTTTGTTCAATAACATAAGGTACTAAACTATTTTTTTCCATTTATATAACCTCCTACTATTATTTTTCAATTGCAGAGTCTACAATTATTTTCATAAGTTTATCTTGTTTTATTTTTTCTTCCATATAATGTCTTACGTTCTCATTTTTATTTAAATCGTCATTTGTATTTTCAGATCCGTATTGTTTTTTTAATTCATCTATTTTTTCATCTATTTCTTTTGCTTCAACTTTAATCTCCTCAAGCTTTTCAATAGCATCTAGTGCAAGTTTTAATTTAACATTTTTTTCTGCTTCAGGTCTTAAGTTTTTCTTAAATTCTTCTTCAGTTGTATTCATATACATACAATAAGTTTTAAGATCTAATCCTTGATATGCTAAATTAGAAGCAAATTGATTTGACATACTTTCAACTTCGTCATCAATCATAGATTCAGGAATTACAACTTCTGTATTTTCAACTAATTTATCGATTACAGCAATTTCCTTTTGATTTTTAGCACTCTCTTCTTTTTGTTTTTTTACTTTCTTTTCAACATCTTTTCTATAATCTGCTAAAGTTTCAAATTCAGAAACATCTTTTGCAAACTCATCATCAAGTTCAGGTAAAATTTTAGATTTTATACTTATTAGTTTTACTTTAAACATTGCTGGTTTACCTGCTAGATTCTCAGCATGGTATTCTTTAGGAAATGTTACATTTATTTCTTTTTCTTCTCCTATTTTCATACCAATTAATTGATCTTCAAATCCAGGTATAAATTGTCCACTACCAATTGTAAGTTCAAAATTTTCAGCTTTACCACCTTCAAAAGCTACACCGTCAACGAAACCTTCAAAATCAATTGTAGAAATATCATCTTTTTGTAGATCTCTGTCATCTACAGATACAACTCTTGCATTTTTTTGTCTATCAGATTCAATTGCAGCATCTACTTCTTTTTTTGATACTTTAGAATCAATTTTTTTAACTTCTAAACCTTTATATTTTTTTACAGTAGCTTCAGGTTTTACAAATAAAGTAACTGTATATATTAAATCCTTACCTTTACCAATTTGCTTTACATCAAGCTCAGGTTTAGATACTACTTCTAATTTATTATCTTCTACAGCCTTTCTATATTCATCATCTACGTTATCTTCAATAACTGTTTCATATAGAACACCTTCACCATATACTTTCTCTACAACATTTCTTGGTACTTTACCATTTCTAAAACCAGGCACCTTAAAATACTTTGCATTTTTATGAAATGCTTTGTCTAGTTCTTTTTCAAAAGTTTCTTTATCCATTGTAAACTCTAATACTACTTTTGAATTTTCTTGCTTATCTACTTTTACATTCATTTTTAATCCTCCATTCAAGTAACTTTCATATATTACTATTAAACTAACTATTATATTATATCATATTTTTCTGATTTTTCAACCAATTCAAGCAATAAAATTTAATTGCTTACTAATTTATATTATTGAATATACAAGAAAATTAGATTCAAACAACTGAAATATGTTACTAAAATTTTCTTTTGTTATATCACAAATGAAATAATAACCCTATAGGCATAGACAACTTTTTTGTGTCCACCCTATAGGGTACCATTTATGTGACGAAGTCACTTTTGTTCTTTTAAATAATCTTCAATTATTTTATACATCCAAGCAGATGAGCCTGTATACCAAGTCCAACCTCCTCTTCCAGGATGTTCAGGATTAGAATATATATCCGCTGCAACAACATATGGTTCAACCATATATTTATCTGCTTTTTCTTTTGTATCACTATGATAAATAGGGTTCAAAAGTTTTAATATCTCTATTCCCTTTTCCTTGTTTTTTAATTCAAAATATGCTTTTGAAAACCAAGTTGCTCCATGAGTATATTGTCCTCCATTTTCTCTTGTCCCTGGAACATATGCCTTTATATATCCAGGATTATTTTTAGGTTTATCAAACGGTGGATATAATAGTCTTACTACCATATTTTCCTTATCAACAAGATAATTATATGCACATTCCATACATGTTAAAAGTTCATTTTTTACATCTTTATCATTTATCATTGAAATAACAGCCCAAGACTGAGATATAATATCAACTTTACACTCTTTATTTGAGTACGCACCAAGCACTTCACCATTTTCAAAAAATGCTCTTACAAAATGATCGCTATCCCAACAATTTTCAATAATGCTATGCTTTAATAAATGTCTTTCTCTTTTACATGTTTCAACCATTTCATTATCTTTCATATATTTTGCTATACTAGAAAATCTATCTAAAACATTCATCATAAAAAATGTAAGCCATACTGATTGTCCACGTATATTGCTAAAGCCATCATTCCAATCACCATCTCCAATATCAAGTAATCCATTTGAAGGATTCTTTCTTGATAAGCCATATGTAATTGTCTTTTTTGCATGATTATAAACACTATCTTCTACATTAATATTGTGATAAACATCATAAAGTTCTCTTCTATTTCCCATTAGTTTATCTTCTAAATATTTCGTTTTCTCTTCTAATACAGAGTAATCTTTAGTTTTAGATATATATTCGCTTAAAACATAAGGAAGCCATAAATAATCATCACTAAAATATGTCCTAATTCCTGCAGAGTTGTGTTCATGCCACCAATGCAAAACATCACCTTTTTCAAACTGTTTACTTGAATTTAAAATTATTTGATTTCTTGTAATCTCAGGCGAAGACGAAATCAAGGCTAAGGTATCCTGAAGTTGATCTCTAAATCCAATAGCTCCTCCTGATTGATAAAAACCACTTCTAGCATAAAGTCTACATACTATAGTTTGATATAAAAGCCAACCATTTGCCATTATATCAATATATTCATCACCAGTGTTAAATTTTGTGTTTGGTACAACAAGTTTCTTCCAGTATTTTTTGGTTTCATTATATTCTTTTACAACGTTTTTATTTGATGAATATTTATCTTTCATGCTTTTTATATACTCTTTAGTTTTTGTTTTATTTGCACCTAAAATTATCGAAAATTCTTCTTTTGAATTTGGAGCTATTACTATATTTAAACTTAAGTTATAGCTTTTTGTATCAAATTCATACGTTATGTTATCACTATCTTTTACAACAAATTCAAATGCTTCGCACTCAGAAAAATCAATACTATAAGGATTTTTTAAAATCATTGTATTATCTTCCTCTTTACACAATATATACCCAGCATTTGTTTCCTGAGATACTCCAAGAGTCGGTTCTAATTTATATTCAATTTTTACACTTTTCTCTTCTCCATAATTATTTTCAAGTGTAATATATTGAATTTTTATATTATCTTCTTTAGGAATAAATATATCCATAGTTTTTCTTATATACTCTTCTTCCTCAAGAACTCTTGTATATCCAAATCCATAAACCAAATTATAGTTTTTTTCAAATATTCCCTTAAAAGATTCACCAGGCTTAAATTCAATCCAATCATTGCACCAATCAGTAAGTTTATATTCCCTACTATTAATATAATAGGTATACACGGTACCATAACTTGAAATTATAGTACCGAAATTTTTATTAGCCATTACATTACACCATGGAAGAGGAGTATTAGTATTTAAAATATGATACTCATCTTTATTTTTAGAAAAACCTCCATATGAATTAAACGCAATGTAATCTGAAGTATTACCTATTTTCATTTTATTATACATCCTCCCTATGATCATATGTTAATTCTTTGTTTACTAACTCATCTGCTGTATCATTTTCTTCACTAACTGTTAAAAGTTCTCTAACATCCTTAATATATCTCTTTGCAAGAAAAGATAATAGATCAATTTCATTTTTATTTAAGACATTTATATTAAGTAAATATATATTTCCTTTTGTAATATCTGAAAATATAGCTCTATCTAATCTAGTCCTTAAATATGTATAAATAGGTCCATTTTGTTTTTGTGCCTCATCAATTAAAATTACAATATCTAAATCAATTTTTCTACTTTTAACATAATCCATAAAGCTTATTACTTCATTAATTATTCCAGCATTTTCAATTCTATCAACATATACAAGTATAATTGGTAAATCACCAGAAATTGAGTACTTCCATAATATAGACTGATTTAGTGATTCATTCCAAAATTTATTATTATTTAAATTTGTTTTTCTAAATAATACGTCTTTTAATATATTGTTATATACTTGAGCTTTACCATTTTCAAGTTTTAAGTATCTTGCCTGAATGCTGTTTAGCTCACTTGCAAGTTTGAAATGTTCATCTATTGTAACTTCATCTAAATTAACAACGGTATTTGAAATCTTATATTTACTATCTGCAACACCTAAAATGTAATAAAATTCTTGTCTTTCATGTGAATCTAGTATAATTGTTGCCCTATATGATAGTATTGGCCATAAAGGATATTTAACAACATTTTGGTTATATGCCTCATCAGGATTTTTTATAATCTTTTGCTTTTCAGTTTCTACCTCTTTATCCAGATCTATACCGATAAGTTTAGTATATACAAATAAATCGGTATCTTCTTCATTTTTCTTTCTTTTACTTGCAACAAGTATATCTAAATTATCGTCATAATATGTTTCAATTTGTAGATTACTAAATGAAGGATGAACAACATTTGTCATATAATCTGTCATAGCAGGTTCCATATACGTATTAATTAATATTTCACGTCTTAAACTAGTATTGTTATATATACTTACTTTTTTTATTTCCACGTTATATTCAGGTGAAATAAAAGTAGTAGTTGTTGTTTCTAAATTTCCATCTTCAATATATGTTTCAACCCTATTAAGTGAAGAAGTCCAAACGCACTTAGTTGAATTTTTATTATTAGTACTCAATATATTTCCATCTGTTGCACTAAATCTATTTCCAGACACTTTATCAGTAAGATAAACAAAATTTCCTGTACTCTCTATATCAGTATATCTTTGTTTATTTACTATTTTATCTTTATATTTTATAAAACTAGAACCAGTATTTGTAATTAGTGAAGACATGTTTGAACCGCGTAAAAAAGCAATATCTAAGTTTTGTTTAAAATCAGGATTCTCATCTACATATACTCTTTCTGCGTAGTCACATGTAACATGAGTTGTATATTTATTAAGATTTTTTTGCTTAAATTTATTACTATTATCACTTATTTTTTTCTTTATTTTAGCCTTCATTCTCTCACGTTCTTTAAGTAATATCTCACACGCTCTAATATTAGGATTTCTATGGAATCTTCTTTGTATAATACCGCTGTTTATATAATTATTAATAGCTGTTAAAATCATACCTTGGTGATGTGCCATATATGTTTTAGCGATCTTACTTGTAGAATTTTCATCTAAATGTTCTTTAGTATAATCAATAGATTCATAAAATCCAAAAGCAGAATACATGCCTAATTTTTTTAACTTCTTAATATTTTTATATACTTTCTGCGGTGAATATTCAAGCATTAATATAGATGCATATGGAGCAACGACAAGATAATTATTAAGTCCTCTTTTTAGTCCAAGCCATGGAATACCAAATTCTTTATATTGATAATTTAACATATCGTCTTTAACAGCATAAGCTGACTCTGATATACCAAACGGAACGTTATTTTCCTTAGCATATTTTATTTGACTATACATTGTAAAAAATAATGATTGATCAATTAATGTATGTTCATATGACTTATCAAATAAATATGGCATAAAATATTCGAATGCTGTGCCACCCCACGATATAAGACCTTTATATCCATCAACTTTTACCAAATTTCTAGCAAGTGCAAACCAATGTTTAGATGTTACTTGCCTTGAAGCTATTGCAATAAGACTTGTAGTCCTACTTTCAGACATAAGCATATCATAGTAACTATCTACAAGTTTACCGTTTTCTTGAGCATATCCAATTGAAAATAAATTTCTAGAAGTATCATATAGCACTGTAAAATCTGTTTCATCAATTATTTTTTGTACAATTTCAATCATCTGATTAATTAAATGTTCGTTTTCTACTTCAATCTCTTTTTCAAATTTATTATGCCCTAATAATTCGATTAAAAATTGTTTTGTTACATATAAGCTTGCTACAAAATTTCCACTATCTACTGTAGATATAAATCTTGGTCTTAAAGGCTCTAGTGTTTTTATATTGTACCAGTTATATAAATGTCCATTCCATTTTTCAAGTTTTAAAATTGTATTAAATACTTTTTGAAGTCTATCTATACATTCATTTGCATCTATAAATTTTAAATCATATGCATCTATTATAGAAAGTAAAGCAAATCCTATATTTGTTGATGATGTCCTATTTACAATTTTATACCTTCTATCTTCTTGGTAATTATCTGTTGGTAAATAGTTGTTTACTTCACTCATCATACTATCAAAAAATCCCCATGTTCTTCTTGCTATTTCTATAACATCATCATTTCCTTTTTGATCTAATTTTTTTCTCCTGCCGAACAAATGGTCTTTGCCAAGTAAATACGCAAATATTGGAGCAATTATCATTGAAATTCCAATAAGTATTTTAAAATCAAAATATAAATCAAGACCTATACTTGATGGTAAAAAAGGTATAAAAGCTACAAAAGCTCCAACTATAACATTAGGTAACATATTAAAATAATAGTATTTTAATGTGTTTTTAGATGTTTTATCTAACATTTCACCTGTAGTCCACTGTAGTAAATTTTTATGTGATATTAACATCCTATATATTGATTTTATAAAAGCATTTAAACATATATATGATTTATATGGAATCGTAACAAAGTTAAAACACATTGTTAAAAAAACAGCATCAATTCCATGAATAATTGGTATATATTGTACCTCTTTAGAATGTCTAATTTTTCCAAATAAAAGTATATCAAATATTGAAATAACATTTCCAAAATTAATTGCAACAAAAACTAAAAGGCAAGTTGCGGCAAATACTTTTGTAGAAACAAAGCAAGAAAGTATTATTGCAATAAGAGCTACAACATCTAAAAGTGGTCTCCTTAAATTATCAAATATTTTCCATTTGGATAGTAAATTAAGTTTTGACTTAGGACTAATTAACCACTTTATAATTTGCATATCTCCTCTATACCATCTATGTGATCTTTTCATATATGCAATATAATTTTTAGGAAAGCCATCTTGAACTTCTATGTCAGAAGCAAGTCCAGCTCTTAAGATTGAACCTTCCAACAGATCATGTGAAAGCACCAAATTTTCTGGTATTTCATTTGCAACTAATTTGTCAAATAATTCTATATTATATATTCCCTTACCACAAAATATTGCTTCTCCAAAAACATCTTGATACACATCAGATACTGCAGTTGTATATATATCTAGGCCTCCAAACCCACCAAATATCTTTGAAAATATTGATTTATTAGCATCGACAATATCAAGTCCAACTGAAGGTTGAATTAAGCCATATCCCTTTTTTACAATTTTACCATTCTTAGAAAGTATTGGTTTATTTAATGGATGAGCAACTATTGATACAAGATCCTTTGCTGTATTAAGAGATAAATTAGTATCTTCATCAATTGTAATTACGTATTTTGCATTTACAATATCGTTGTATGTAACATAAAATCTTTTATCCACTTCTTCATCTGTGTATTTTCCAAGTACTAATTTATTAAATTCAAGTAACGCTCCTCTTTTTCTCTCCCATCCCATATAGCAGTTTTCACCTTTAGAGAACACACGTTTTCTATATACGAAATTAAATAATATATGAGATGATCTGTATTTAGCATTAAGCTTATCTAATTCTTGCTTGGCATAATCAAGTATTTTTTTATCCATATCTATAACTTCTTTATTACTTGATACGCAATCACCTATTAGCATATAGTACATATTATCACTACGATTTGCAAGATATGTAACTTCCATTTTCTTTATCATTTGATCTAGTTTTTCTATAGAAGAAATAATTGTTGGCATGACAACATATGTCACGTTATTTTCATCAACTGTTTTTGCAAAATCAAATCTAGGTAATATCTCTGGTCGTAAAGCTTTTCTAAAGAAGTAATTAACCAATTTTTGTGCGCATTCAAAAGATAATATAAACGTTATAACAAAAGCAACTATTATTGCACAAACTGATTTAAAATGGAATAAATTATATCCTACAAGTATAGTAAATTCTACCGTTAATAATAATATAATAAGAAGATACCATACAGTCTTTGTTGGCTCAATAAATTTATTATATATAACTTCTCCAATATATGATTTCTTTAACTCTTTTTTTAATAAATATCTATACTCTCCAATTAAGAAAAATCCTACGTGTTTTTTATATTTTTTAGAACACTCGACAGCTTTTTTAGCTACATATACTTCTGACAGGTTATATTTTTTCGCTAATTTTATAATATATTCTCTATATCTAGACTTTGTCTTATAATCACATTTTTTAAATTCGTTTGTATAATCAAGTCTTAAAGCTTCATCTATTTTACTTACTTTTTCAAATATTTCTCTAAAATTAATTCCTTGTATTTGTTTATATGCAAGAATTGCCCTACCAATATAGTCAGTGGTCTTAGCAATTTCCATATGTTCTTTTATAATGGCTTCTTCAACAGTAAATCCAATTTTTTCTGCCTCATCTTTTAATCTATCAAAATATTTTTCACCTTTTGTGCCAAGCTCTTTTAATCTATATGACATATATTCTATAAAAGCTGTATTTGCAGTTTTTATATGATTTTCATTTATAATATAATCTTTTAAATAAAATTTCTTTCTTAAATTTAAAAATATCTCTTTACTATACTTAGAATCAGAATTTTCATTTATAATGATTTCTTCGACTTCAATTTTCTTAGCCTGAGAATTCGTAATATTTATACATATTCTTGCAATAAATTTTAAAAGTGCAATTTTTAACATTAAAATAAACAGATCAAGTTCTTCAGAAGTAAGATAAGATAATTTTTGATGTTCTCTTAAGCAATTTAATATTAAATTTTGGTCAATGTACCCTGTGTTCTGTTCAACTAGCTCATATGCAAGATAAAAAATGGAAACATATTTATCTCCATCATGTGTTATAATAGCAGGAAGCCTTTTAGATTTTAAAGAACGCCTTGCTTCTTTTATTTCTTCATACTGTTCTTCTATAATATACATATTGTCAAGTATCCACTGTCCAGCAGAATGAATAGGTATTTTTAGTTCATAACTACTTTCAAGTAACTTATGTGTTTTACATATAATATTATAATTTTGCTCTGCATTTTTAAATATTGAATTTAGCGTATGTTTCATTAGATTCAACCCCTCTTTAACGTATATTTATTTACATCATAATTATATATTATATCAAAACTTTTTACAAGATTTTAATATGATTTTATAATATTAAATTTAACTAATATTTATTATCTGTGATATATTTAACATATATTCAATTTAAAAATATATAATCTACTAGAAGATAATTTTTAGTGAATTTCCCTCTTCTCACATCACCATATATGATCCGTTCAGCATACGGCGGATCAATTTATATTAAATATGAACTTCTTTTTGGTTTAGTTGAAATACTAGAACTCTTTTTCTTAATATTTCATTGTTAATAACCGATTGTATATATCTAGTTCTACACATTTGATAACAACCTTTTCTTAATTTTTCTCCGTTTTCTTTGAGATAATTAAATCTCTTCAACTGCTATGTCATCTATTCCTACTACATCTTTGTTAGATACAGTTTTTATATGTCTTATTCATATTTTATGGATTAAAATTTCTTCTAAAACTTCCATATCCATTTCCTCTTTTCTTTTCCATATAAATATTTCCCCAACTACGGACTTTAACAGACTATTTAAGCGATATACCTGTTACGCTGGAAAAAATGTTGGAGAAAATTATTCTCCAACATTTTATTGTCACTTTTAACAAATGCTCCATCAGAAATAAAAAATGAAAAAATCACAGACTAACAGTCCAAATGATAGGATTATAAATCCAACACCTTTTACTTTAATTTGGATTTAACAGTCAATACATTAAATATTTTCTATCGATGTATTATCTTTATGTCTTTTCTTGTAAAAAGCAATAAGCAAAAAAACGATCATATAAAGAATTATTATAATAAGAAAAATTAATAACATAATGTAGCTGACTAAGTCTAACTCCCCAGTACATTCAGCATATTCAATATTTTCTATTGTAACACTTTTATTATTATATTCAGTAATTATATTTACTTTTTTATTCGTAAATTTCTTAATATCTCTTACTTTAATTATTTCGGCTTTTTCGCCAAATTCTTTGGTTGTAACGTTAAATTTTAAGTCTACCCAAACAATATCATGATCGCTTAAAATATTAACTATGCTTGGACTTTTATTGTAATCATAATTTACAATAATATTGTGGTTATTACATGATGGGAATATTACCATGATGAAAACAACACAAATTACAAGCAATACTAACTTTTTTAATTTCATTTTTTCACTCTCCTAAAAAATTATTTTATAGAACAGTATAGATAACTGTATACATATTATATCAACTATAGATATCTTTGTCAATTTTATTATAAAAGGCAAAATGAGCTATTTGTCTTTTACATGAAAAATAGAGATTAAACAATGTTAATCTCTATAAAAAACTATTCGATCTTTTCAGCAGATACAATATTTTCATACCAACTAAAAAGAGGGACCCTCCAGCCAATTGTTTTTATTTTATACGTATTTCCTATCTCTATCTTTCCATACATATCTGATGAATCCCATCTGAAGTAAAAAATATTATCTGCAATCTCAAAAGGATAAACATCTTCGTCCTCGTCTTTGGTAAACACCATATATTTGGAATCTTTTATACCTTTGTCAGTTATAGTCACCTCATATGATTTTTCTGTATTGTAACAGGCAATTAGAGCAATAAATCCAATAACCATGGCACAAATTCTCAACGGTATCAGTATTCTGCTAATTTTCCGCTCATACATCTTTGAATTATTACTATACATTAATTTATTCCTCCTAAGAAAATAATTATTTTAATAGAAAAAAATATCTATACATTAATTATATCATACATATCATTTTATGTCAATTATTCTTAGCTATAGCACTAAATATAAATGAAATATTCCAATTTAAACGGTAATATAATACATATTACATCTAAATAAACTACTATATATTGAAAAATAGCGGCTAATTTCTAACCGCTATCTTTAATTTATTATTTACTATTTTTAGCTCTTATTCTCATAGTAGGATCTAATATTTTCTTTCTTAGACGAATGTTTTCTGGTGTTACCTCAACTAATTCATCATCAGATATAAACTCAATTGATTGCTCAAGTGACATTGTAACTGGTGGTACAAGTTTTAATGCATCATCACTTCCTGAAGCACGTGTATTTGTTAAATGTTTTTCTTTACATACATTAACTGTTAAATCATCACTTCTAGAATTTTCACCAACTATCATACCTTGATATACTTCTGTACCAGGTCCAATGAAAAGAGTTGATCTTTCTTGTGCTTGGAAAAGTCCATATCCAGTTGCTTTACCAGCTTCAAAAGCAATAACAGCTCCTCTTTGTCTTGTTTCAATTTCACCTTTATCTGGCTCATATCCAGCAAATATATGATTTATAATACCGTTACCTTTTGTATCAGTCATAAACTCATTTCTAAATCCTATAAGTCCACGGGCAGGTACTTTAAATTCAAGTCTTGTATATCCTGCATTAGATGTAGATGGAGTCATGTTTGTCATTTCACCTTTTCTGTATCCCATTTTTTGCATTACAGTACCAACAAATTCCTCTGGAACATCAATAGTTGCCATTTCCATTGGTTCACATTTTACTCCATCAATAACTTTATATATAACTTTTGGACGAGATACAAGAAGTTCATAACCTTCTCTTCTCATATTTTCTATTAAAATAGATAAATGAAGTTCTCCTCTACCTGATACATTAAAGCTATCTGATGTTTCTGTTTCTTCAACTTTTAAAGAAACGTTTGTTTCTAATTCTTTAAATAATCTATCTCTTAAATGTCTAGAAGTAATAAACTTACCTTCTTTTCCAGCTAAAGGTCCGTTATTTACACTAAATGTCATAGAAACAGTAGGTTCATCAATATCTACAAATGGAACAGCTACAGGATTTTCAGGATCAGCTATTGTCTCACCTATATTAATTCCTATAACACCATTTACAGCAACTATATCTCCACAATGTGCAACTTCTGTTTCTATTCTCTTAAGTCCAGAATATGTATATAATTTACCAATTCTTAACTTTTGAATTGTTCCATCTTTTTTACATATTGCAACTTCTTGCCCATTTTTTATGCAACCTTTTGTTATTCTACCAATACCAACTCTTCCTGTATATTCATCAGAGTCAATATTTGCAACTAATAATTGTAAAGGTTCATTGTCTTCACCAGCAGGTTCTGGAATAGTATTTACAATTGTTTCAAATAAAGGTTTCATATTATCGCTTTTATCATTTAAGTCAGTCATTGCATATCCATTTTTTGCTGATGCATATACAACTTTGAAATCAAGTTGTTCATCTGATGCATTAAGATCCATGAAAAGTTCTAAAACTTCATCTACAACTTCTGTAGGTCTTGCCCCTGGTCTATCTACTTTATTTACAACAACAATTGGTACAAGATTAAGAGCTAAAGCTTTACTCAAAACAAATCTTGTTTGTGGCATTGGACCATCAAAAGCATCAACTACTAGTATAACACCATCAACCATTTTAAGTACACGTTCAACTTCTCCACCAAAATCAGCATGTCCTGGAGTATCAACAATATTTATTTTTATATCATTATACTTTACAGCTGTATTTTTTGATAGAATTGTTATTCCTCTTTCTTTTTCTATATCATTTGAGTCCATAACTCTTTCTGCTACTTGTTCATTTTCTCTAAAAGTACCACTTTGTTTTAAAAGAGCATCAACAAGTGTAGTTTTACCATGATCAACATGGGCAACAATTGCAACATTTCTCAAGTTCTTCATATTTCTTCTTCCCTTCCATTTATATATATATAACATCTATACAAAATATAACGTTATCCCAAAAAATATAACCTAAAAATTAGGTTATACATATATCTTAAATATTTTACATCAAATAAAAAATTTTGTCAATATTTTTAGAAAAAATTATGTAAATAATCTTTCTCTATTTATTGGGATTTAAATCATAAATTGTATCAAGTAAATTTTGTGATTTAGTTTTTACATATTCTTTATCTTTTATTCTTGACTTGTCTATTGTTATAGCATCACCAAAAGTAACTGCCATTTTAGAAAATATCTTAGGATTTTTAGTCACATACACAGGTATTATTGGTACTCCTGCTTCTGCTGCTATAAATACAGGACCTGCTTTAGCTGTTCCTCTTGGCTCATCTACATTCATTCTTTCTCCTTCAATATATATTAATAATTTTCTTTTATCAACTTTTCTAAACAGTTTAATTGCATGTAAAAGGCTTTTTGCATCATGACTTCCTCTACGAATTGGAAAAACATCAAAATATCTAAAAAGTGCTCCTAAAACTTTATTCTCAAAAAGTTCTGCCTTAGCCATAATACACAAATCATTTGTTTTAGCATATATAAAACATGGATCAAATTTATCGGAATGGTTTGGGCATATAAGGCATTTATCATATTTTTTTAGTTCCTCTAGATTATAATATTTTACTCTATATAGAAAATGTGTAAATATTAAATTTACAAAAGATCTCACTATTCTTTTTATAACTTTTTTTACCATAATTATATTAAGCCTATCCTTTCCCTTAGAATATCAAGTATTGAATTTGTAGTTTCTTCAACTGTACAATTAGATGTGTCAATTAATATAGAGCCTTTGGCTTTTTTTAAAGGAGAATCTGTTCTTGTGCTATCTTGTTTATCTCTTTTTATTAAATCATTTTTTACATTTTCAAGTTTTACACTACTATCTTTTTTCTTTAAATCGTTATATCTTCTTGATGAGCGTATATCAATATTTGATGTAAAAAATAACTTAATATCTGCATTTGGGAATATAACAGTTGCTGCATCTCTTCCTTCAATTACAACACTTTGAGTTCCTGCAAGTGCTCTTTGCTTTTGTACAAGATGTTCTCTTACTTTACTATTTTTTGATACATTAGAAGCTGCCATTGAAACTTCTTCTGTACGTATTTTATCTGTTACATTTTCTCCATTTAAATATACTTCATTTTCTCCATTACTATTTATTTTTAAATCTACATTTATTTTTTCTAAGTTATTTTCAATGTTTTTATCATTAATTTCTATTTTATTATTTAAAAAATATAGTCCTGTTGCTCTATACATTGCCCCTGTATCAATATATATAATTCCTAGTTTCTTACTTAAAGCTTTTGATACTGTTGTTTTGCCAACTCCAGAGCCACCATCTATTGCTATTATGCATTTTTTTGCAAGTTTACACATTAAAAACCAACCACCTTTATATTTAATAACTAAATTCGACATATTTTGTATACATAAAATCAAACAAATTGCCTTAATCCTCTTTATTTTTTAACAAAAGTATGATATCATATATGTGTAATTTTGTAAAGTACAAAATATAGAAAAAAGGTGATTAAATTGTCAAACAAATTAGAATTATTTGATAACAAAATTGTAATTTTATACATACTTGATAACTCGAGTATGCCACTTACAACAGATCAAATTGCTAAATTTTGTGAAGAATTTGAAGATATAACGTATTTTGATATTTGTATCTATCTTGAGGATCTTAAATCAAATGGATATATAAAAGAAATACATGAAGAAAATAATGTGTTATACTCTCCTACTAAAGAGGGAGTTATTACACTAAGAGAACTTCTTGAATTAATACCTGGAGTTAACTTATATAACTTAAAAAAAATGGTAAACAAAAATATGGTAGAAGTTAAAACAGAATATGCAATTGATACTAATATTATCCCTATTAAAGATGGTGAGTTTAAAGTATCTTGTTATATTAAGGATGGAAATGATGAACTTATAAACATAACAATGTATGCTGGTGATAAAGAGCAAGCTAAAAACATCTCTAAAAATTGGGCAAACAATTCTGAAAAAATATACACTACATTACTTGAGATGATGACTAAAGAGGAATAAATTAAAATTATTTAAATATATATTTAGATAAAAAGTGCCAATTTTGGTACTTTTTTCTTGTTATTGTAAAAAATAAATTAGCTAAAGTCTAAAAAACTTGAAATTATGCTACATATGTAATATAATTAGATGGAAATGGTTAGGAGTGAACTATATGATAGATATAAAATTTTTAAGAGAAAATCCAGATATTGTAAAAGAAAATATAAAAAAGAAATTTCAAGATAAAAAACTACCTCTAGTTGATGAAGTTATTTCTTTAGATAAAGAACATAGAGAAATAATGAAAAAAGGTGATGAACTTAGAAATAAAAGAAAAACATTAAGTGCTAAAATTGGTAGTCTAATGAAATCAGGAAATAAAGATGAAGCTATGAAAATAAAAGAAGAAGTATCTTCTGTAAATATTGAGCTTGAAAATAATGAAAAATTAGATAAAGATATGCAAAATAAAATTAAAAAAATTATGTATAAAATTCCAAATATTATGCATGAGTCTGTACCTATAGGTGAAGATGATTCTAAAAATGTTGAGGTAAAAAGATATGGTGAGCCTGTGGTACCAGATTATGAAATTCCTTATCACGCTGAAATTATGGAAGCTTTGGATGGTCTTGATCTTGACTCAGCAAGAAGAGTTGCTGGAAATGGTTTTTATTACTTAATGGGTGATGTAGCAAGACTACATTCTGCTGTTTTATCTTATGCTAGAGATTTCATGATTGATAAAGGATTTACATATTGTATTCCTCCATACATGATACGTAGTGATGTTGTAGACGGTGTTATGAGTTTTGAAGAAATGGATGCAATGATGTATAAAATTGAGGGTGAGGATTTGTATTTAATTGGTACAAGTGAACACTCTATGATTGGTAAATTTAAAGGGCAAACTCTAAAAAAGGAAAACCTTCCATATACTATGACATCATATTCCCCATGTTTTAGAAAAGAAAAAGGTGCACATGGTATTGAAGAACGTGGTGTATACAGAATTCATCAATTTGAAAAGCAAGAAATGATTGTTGTATGTGAACCTGAAGATAGTTACAAATGGTATGACAAAATGTGGTCATATACTGTTGAATTATTTAGAAGTATGGATATTCCTGTTCGTACACTTGAATGTTGCAGTGGTGACTTAGCAGACCTTAAAGCAAAAAGTGTTGATGTTGAGGCATGGAGTCCAAGACAAAAGAAATATTTTGAAGTAGGTAGTTGTTCAAATCTTACAGATGCTCAAAGTAGACGTCTTGGTATTAAAATAAAAGGTGAAGAGAAAAACTACTATGCACATACACTTAATAATACTGTTGTTGCCCCACCTCGTATGTTAATTGCTTTAGTCGAAAATAACTATAATGAAGATGGTTCTGTTACAATTCCTGAAGTTTTAAGAAAGTATATGGGTGGTAAAGAGAAAATTGAAATAAAGAGGAAAAAATAATGTTAAAAAATATGAAATTTAAAACATCTGCTTTTAATATAGCACAACTTTTAGAAACAGAAAAAAAGCAAATTGTTCTTGTTGGCAAATCAAACGTTGGCAAATCATCATTTATAAATAGTTTAGCAAATCAAAAACATTTAGCAAAGGTTGGAAATACTCCTGGAAAAACAAAATCTATTAATTATTATGATGTAAATAATGAATTTTATATAGTAGATTTACCTGGATATGGATATTCCAACATGACTAAGGTAGAAAAGTTAAATACATCAAAATTAATTAACCACTATATTGAAAAAAATGAAAATATTTCACACATACTATTTCTTGTAGACATTCGCCATAAGCCTACTGAAAATGATAGAATAATGTATGATTGGTTAACAAGCAAGAATATCCCCTTTACTATAATTGCTACAAAAGCAGATAAAATTGGTACAACAAAACAAAAAGAAAATATGCAAGTTATAACTAAAGTATTGTTTGCAAAAGAAAACATTATACCTTTCTCAAGTTCAAATAAACTAAACCTAGATATTATTGAAAATATAATACTAGAAAACATACATTAGTTCCGGATTAATTTCTGGAACTTTTTCTATCCATTTTTTATGTAATTTCAACCTTTACTTTTCTACATATTTATGTTATAATTTTCTTGCATAAGAATCCAAATAAAACAAATTAAATTTAAGGAGTTGTTTTTCATGAAAGTAGAAAAAATTTTAGATGGATTTGTTGAATATTCAGATTTTCTCGATAATGTCTTAATTGGTAAAACTAAAGATGGATATTTAACTTTTATACAAAAAGACGATTACACAATAATAAACAAAGAAATATTAGATAAAAAAATAGTTAAAATTAGAAGTTTAACGGGCTCAGATTTTGTGGAATGTAAAGATGTTAATGGATACCTTATATTGGTGAATAAAACATCAAATTTTATAATATCTGATAGACATTTAATTGATTTAAAAATTGTTAATATCTCTTCACAACTAGGGAAACATTTCATGACTGCCAAAAGTGAAAATGGTAATATTTACTTAATAGATTCACATTATGGACGAATTTTCGATATGCTACCTATTGCTAAAAGTATTAAGGATGCTTCAATTAACAAATATGTAGCTGAAGACCCAGACTACATTATATTGGAAACAAAAGAATCAATAAAATTATTAATAAAATTTGAATTTATTGAGTGTTTTGATTATAAAAAAATAGTAAGCAATGTAATTTTAGATGATCGTTTTAAAAAAATTGATAGGGGCTACTATATTTATACAAATGATGAAACTGAATTAAAAACATTAGTAGACGAAACTAAAAATTACAGATCTGTAAATGAATGGCACAATGATTGGATTTATTTTGAAAATGACTATGTTTTTATTATCAAAGATAAAATTTCTTCATCTGAATACAAATATAAATTATTCAATATTGAATCATGTACTCAGTTTGACATGGATTTTTATTCAATTATTTATCCAATTTCACCAAAATTATTACTCATAGGTAATGATATAAACAAATTAAACCTTTTTGAAATTGTAAATAATGAAAAGATAGAACATGTCTTTGATAAAAATACCTACTTAAATAAACAGGACATTTATTTCAATAAAGATGGAAAAATTTTTGTAAATGCAAATAATTCCATGTATAGACTTTCTTAATTAATAGGTGGACAAATTTTGTCCACCTATCTTCTATTTTATATCCTTATTTAATATATAATGAAGAAAAAATAATGTTAAATAAAAAATTTAAAACATCTGTTTTTAAAACAACAATCGCTACAAAAGCAGATAAAATTGGTACAACAAAACAACAAGTTCAAATAACCTAAACCTAGATATTATTGAAAATATAATACTAGAAAACATACATTAGTTCCGGATTAATTTCTGGAACTTTTTCTATTCCCTCTTCATTTATGTAATTTCAACCTTTACTTTTCTGCATATTTATGTTATAATTTTCTTGCATAAGAAATCCAAATAAAACAAATTAAATTTAAGGAGTTGTTAACATGAAAGCTCAAAAATTTTCAGAAGAAATTGTAAGAGTATCATATTTACCTGAATTGCACCAACTATTAGGAATGAACCGTGATGGTTTAGTAACCCTCTTAAACATAGAGGATGGTAGTATTCTCTACCCACATTTACTTGGAAATAAATTCAGCAAATTTAATAAACATTTTTTCTATTTTGAAGATAAAAATTATCTTCCTTTTCTTGTTGAAGCATCAACTGGCAAAATAGTTACATTAGATAACTTTTCAGATCTTGTTGAAGAAAACCGTGATCTTAATATTGAAGAAAAAGCAAAAATTAGAAAGTTTTACAGAAAGTACTGGGATTCATTTAATAATGAGTATTATATATATGATACTAACGATTCTTCTCTTTCTAAGTCTCTTGTAAAAAAAGATACTTTGGAACCTAAACTTAAAAATTTTACTTATATATATAACGGTTTTTCTGATAATAAGAATATTGCCATAATAGACTACAATGACACTCAAAAACTATATAATATTAATTCGAATTGTTTTTGTGAAATAGCCGAATATTCTATCATTTACCCTATTAGACAAACTCCATTTATTTTAGTTGGAAACAATGAAAATGAATTGAGGTTATATCGCATTAAAGGCGATAAAGAAATTGAAGCTATTTTTGATGATGCAAATTTATATGTAAGTAAAGAAGACATCTTTAAATTAAAAAATGGTAGATTTTTAATCAATGTAAAAAATAATGAAGTGTACATAGTATGATAATAATGGCTGAACAAAATTTGTTCAGCCATTATTATTTTGTCACTTTTGCTCAATATGATATATTAGCAGAATATTTTTACCTTAAATTAATATAATTAATTATATAAAAAAAGGTGGTAATTATATGTTATTTGAAGGTTCAGGTGTAGCTCTAGTTACACCATTTAATGAAGATTTAAGTATTAATTATGATAAACTTAAAGAGTTAATACATTTTCATTTAAAAAATAATACTGATGCAATTATATTATGTGGAACAACAGGTGAATCAGCTACTCTTTCTATTGATGAATTTAAAGAAATTGTAAGTTTTACTGTAAAAGAAGTAAATAAAAAAATTCCTGTTATTGTAGGGAGTGGTTCAAATAATACAAGTATTGCTGTAAAGAAGTCTATAATTGCACAAGAACTTGGTGCTGATGGCCTTCTAGTTGTAACTCCATATTATAACAAATGTACAGATGATGGACTATATTTACATTATAAAGAGATAAATGACAATGTAAATATTCCTATAATTCTATACAACGTACCATCACGTACATGCGTTAATATAAATATGGATGTTCTAATTAAATTATCAAAACTGAAAAATATTTGTGCAATAAAAGAAGCCTGCCCTGATTTATCAAGAATATCTAAAGAATTATTACAACTTTCTAATGATTTTTACATATATTCTGGAAACGATGATTTGACTTTACCAATTCTAAGTCTTGGAGGAAAGGGCGTTATTTCTGTAATTGCCAATATATATCCTAGCCAAATGCATAACTTATGTAACTCTTATTTTAATGACGATTTTAAAGAAGCAAGAAAGATTCATTTTGATAATTTAAATCTCATGAACTTATTATTTTGTGAGGTAAATCCCGTTCCAATTAAAAGTGCTATGAATATTATGGGATATAATGTTGGAAAGTGTAGACTTCCTCTTGGAGATATAAATATAGACAATTATAGAAAATTAAATAAAATATTAAAAAAAGATCCGAAAAAATAATTTTTCGGAGTTTTTTATCGTTATAATACATTTCCAATTTTTACTTGCTGTTTTTTCACAATATAATTTAAAATTCTGTCTAGTTCATTTGCATTAACTATAACCTCTTCCTTATCTTCTTCATCAATATATGATTTTATTTGAGTTATATGTTCCTCAACCTTATCTACCTCACTACTATCTACAAACATATGCCAAACTGTTTTAACACTATTCCATGTCTTTTCAACATTTTCTATTCCCTCTTTAGCCATGTCGAAATTTTCATTTATAGCAGAATTTTTCACATATTCTATATCAGATAATGTATATCTAGCTGTTTTTTCTAAATAACATATTTGCCACATTCCAGTTAAAAGAAGTAAAATTACACATACAATTAAAATTGTCCATTGTTTCATTTTTTCTTCACCTCATTTTTTAGCTGAAATATAAAATTAGAATTTTCATCCATTGTAGCTACAAGTACATCCTCAATTTTAATTTTATTTTTCTTTAATAATTTATCAACATCTTTTTCTTGAATTTTAAGCATTTCTAAATTTTCCTTAGCATAATTTCCATCTTCTATAACGTTTAAAGGAATTGCATTAAACTCATCAGAATTTTTAATAACACTCAAATTACCATTGTTTTCAATAATAGCAAATTTAACATCTTGTATTTTAAATACATCGTGTTCTCTTAATTGTGACATCAAATCTTCAATAGTATATTTATTCTTATTTAAATTTTCTTCAATTATTTTTCCATCTCTAATAATTGGAACAATTTTTCCACATACAAAATCCTCTACTTTATTACTTGAATGAGCAAGAAGAGTAAAAATTAGATACGCAATAAGTAATGTTATAATAGGTACAATACCATCAAAAATGGAAACACCACGTGAAGACATTGGAGATGAGGCAAGGTCAGATATTAGAATTATTATTGCAAGTTCAAAGGGTTGAACCTTAGATAACTCTTTTTTCCCCATAAGTCTAATTACTATAAATACTACAGCATACAAAATTAAAGCCCTTAAAAATACAATTAACATTTAAATCACCTAAAATTATTTTTTGCATAAAAGATATTTTTATACAAATAATATTAATGTAATTTTGGGAGGTAAATAAATGGAAGAAATACAAAATTATAAAAATAACTTTAATACGTTTAGGATGTCTCAAATGTTAATTAGGTTCTTAACATCAATATCTATATTTGCTGTTACTGTATTTTTTACTCCAAATTTTAATCTTTCTTCTTTTCCAATACTAATAATTAGTGGGATTGCAATAATAACTCTAGATTATTTAATGTCAATTATAACAGGAATACATGACGTTCCACTAGGACGTGGATTAGTAGGTTTTACGACAGCTGCTATTATAATATACATAACACAATTTGTAGTTGATGGATATTATATTTCAATTACTAGTAGTTTGATTGCCGCTGCTATATATGGAGTAATTGATAGTATGCTTATAAATAAAAAATAACTGCCACAATATATTTGTAGCAGTTTTTATTTTATTAAATTATTACGTGTCTATTTCTATATAAAATATTTTCTCTAGACTTTGATTTTGATATAAGTTTCATTATACAATCTAAGTTGTTACATACTATGTTATACCTTAAATTATGGCTATCCACAAGATAATATTTTTTCTTAAGGCATGGCATTGAACATTTACTATCTTGCTTTCTTTCTTCTATAAAAGCACCTAATATACAATATCTTGATGTCATAAGTGTTTTATAATCACTAACAATTTCTATAGATGCATATTTATCTAAATTTTCTATATATTCATCTTTTAGTTCTACTGATGGAGTTATTATATCAAAACCACATTCAATATAAAATATTGCACTATACCTATTAAATATATTAAGAGAATAATCAGCAATTAATTTTATATCATACTTTTCTTTTAATTTTAAAGCCAAATCTATGTACCCTACATTTCCTATAACAAGCCCATTTATATATTGAACTTCATTTTTTAATTTACTAAATATATATTTATCCGTATTATTTCCACCTATATTTGGAAGTACAAGATATATTTTTGAATTTTTATAAAACGTAGAAATAATACTTTCCTTATATTTTATAAAATCACTTATTTCTATATATACAGTATTTAATTTTTTTCCATATTTTTCAAAGTATAATTTAAAATAATCTATTTTTTTATCAAAATTATATATGTGTAAAATTTGTAAATTTTCATTATTTTGTTGTTCTCTATTATCTAATATTTTTGCATCATATTTAGAAATAATTTCATTTAATAATTTTATTTTTTTATCTACATTAATATCTTGTACAAATAATTCAGATACTCTTTGTACAAATGTTCTTCTTAATTCATTTAATATAGATATTGGCACAAAAATATCTTCATCCATTTCTATATCTAAGATATTAAATATAAACGGTGAATCCTTAGTTTTATTGAAAGACTCAATTATTTTTTCTTTTGTAGTTGGTTTTGATTTTGCTATATCAGGCATATAATCTAAATTTACAAAAATGTTTTTTATAAGATTTAAGGTCCTAACAGATAACTTATTTCCCTTTTTTATATCAATGGATATATCAATATTCCTTTTTCTTAAGCTTTTGGTATAATATTCCTTTAACTTTTTATTCATACCATAATCTGATGTTTTAAATACATTATCCCCTATTTTTACCTTCTTTTTTACATCTCCAAGCCATACATAATTTCCTTTTTTTATGGTTTCATTTACTATATTTTTTCTTTCATCTTTAATACATGTTATAACATTTGAAAAAATCACATCATTTTCATCTAAAATTTCTATTCCATCATGTAAGGATATATCTTCTTCTAATTTTATTTTTACAAACTCTTTTTTTTGCAAAATAATCTTACCAAGGTAAATTCCCGTATTTTTTGGAATATTTTCAGTTATGCTATTTTTATAACAAACTCCACCTAAATATCCATCTGATATTCCATCTCTATTAAAAATTTGCATAAGATTCTTTTTATCGATTTGACTTACTGTAATCTCATTATTTTTATTTATTATGTCATTTAAATATTTCCTATAAATTTTAGTAACTCCAGCAACATATTCAGGTGTTTTATTCCTTCCCTCTAGTTTTAATGAATGAACTCCTATATTATATAGCCTTTGTATATATGAAAGTCCGAAAATATCTTTTTTACTAAGTATATATTTATTTGAAACCAATTCTTTATTTTGATTATATAACGAATATTTCATTCTACATGGTTGAGCACAATTTCCTCTATTTGCACTTCTATTTCCTATATAACTGCTAAGTAAACATTGGCCTGAATAGCAAACACACAATGCACCATGTACAAATACTTCTATTTCTAACGATGTATTTTTGCATATATATTCTATTTCAGATAAAGTAAGTTCACGAGCAAGAACAACCCTTTTAAATCCCATTTTTTCTAAGAATTTTACTTGTTCTAAATTATATATACTCATTTGCGTACTTGCATGAAGAGCAAGTTTTGGAAGTAATTCATGTATCAACTTTGCAAGACCAATATCTTGTAAGATTACAGCATCTAGCCCTGCGGAGTAAAGCTTTATTAATAGTTCTAATGCATCTTTTATTTCTTCATCATAAACCAAAGTATTTAAAGTTAGATATACTTTTACACCTATCATATGTGCATATTTTATGCTTTCTATATACTCATCTACATTAAAATTCTTAGCCATAGTCCTTGCATTAAATCTATCAAGTCCCATATATATGGCATCTGCTCCTGCATTAATAGCTGACAAAAAACTATCTTTATTTCCCGCTGGAGACAGTAATTCAATATTATTTTTCATTAGAATTCACTCATTTCATTATTTTATATTTTTTTGCCTTACAACCTCATATATTGTAATAGCTACAGAAACTGAAGCATTAAGCGAATTTATTTTTCCTGTCATAGGAATTTTCATAAGTGCATCGCAATTTTCTTTTACAAGACGAGAAATTCCACTTCCCTCATTTCCAACTACAATACCAATAGCTCCTTCTAGTTTAGTATTGTATACTTCACTCTCTCCATTCATGTCAAGTCCATATATCCATAATCCGTTTTTCTTTAATTCTTTTATGCTTTCAGTTATATTTGTAACACGTGCAACTTTTACATATGAACACGCACCAGCAGCTACTTTTTCTACAGTATCTGTTATCTGACAAGCATTTCTTTTTTGAATTATTACTCCATGTACTCCCATACATTCACAGCTACGTATTATAGCCCCTAAATTATGTGGATCCTCAATTTTATCAAGTATGACAATAAATGGTGATTCATTTTTACTTTTAGCATACTCTATAATTTCACTAACTTCAGAATATTTAAAATCTGTAATACTTGCAATAATTCCTTGGGAATTTTTCCCATCAATCATTTTATCTAATTTTTGTTTATCAGTATTTACAACTATAATTTTTCTTTTTAATGCTTCTTTTATAACGCTATCTATTTCTTTATTTGATGTTTGCGCATATATTTTATTTATTGTAGTACCTGAACTTATCGCTTCAAGTACAGGATTTTTTCCATATATTAGGCCCATTTTTTCCTCCTTTTCACAAAACTATTTACTTTTATAAAAAAACATGATATAATTAAATTTCAAAAAAATATTGGTTTACGTAATACTTTATGTACAATTCATACAACATTGTTCTAAATGTTGTAAATATTAATATAATATAATTATAAATTAATCTTTAAGGGGAGATAACTATGAATTCAAGTCGACCAAATCCAGAATACAATTTTGTGCTTTTTATTGCAAGGTATATAAAAAAATTTTTTAACCACCATTTTAAAAAGCACAAAGATGAAAAAATTTTTAAAAATTAATTTTTTCTGTAGCTAGCATATATTATTGCTAGCTACATTTTTTATACTTTTTCATAATGATATTTCTAATAATTTATTCCTCATCAAGTTTTAAAACTTTTATAAAAGCATCTTGAGGAAGTTCAACACTTCCTATTCTTCTCATTTTCTTTTTTCCCTCTTTTTGTTTTTCAAGAAGTTTTTTCTTTCTTGAAATATCTCCACCATAACATTTAGCAAGAACATCCTTCCTTAAAGCCTTCACAGTTTCCCTTGCTACAACTTTTCCTCCTATTGCTGCTTGAATAGGGACCTCAAACAATTGCCTTGGAATTATTTCTTTTAATTTCTCAGCCATTTTTCTTCCTCTAGTTTCAGCTTTTTCTCTGTTAACTATAAATGATAAAGCATCAACCGGTTCATTGTTGAGTAAAATATCAAGTTTTACCAAATTAGCTCGTTCATATTTTTCTATTTCATAATCAAATGATGCATAACCCCTTGTCCTAGATTTTAAACTGTTGAAAAAGTCATAAATTATCTCATTTAAAGGTAGAAAATACTCTAAACATACTCTTGCCAAGTCTAGATATTTCATATTTATGAATTTCCCTCTTCTTTCTTCACAAAGCTGCATAATATTTCCAACGTATTCCTTTGGAGTTATTATTTCAGTCTTGGCTATTGGCTCCTCTATATACGTAATTTCATTTGGTTTTGGCATTTCAGATGGATTATATAACTCAACAACTTCTCCATTTGTCTTGTGAATTTTATATATAACGGATGGAGCCGTAGTAATTAAATTTAAGTCATATTCTCTTTCTAATCTCTCTTGTACAATTTCCATATGTAATAGTCCTAGAAAACCGCATCTAAAGCCATGCCCAAGTGCAGATGATGTTTCAAGTTTATAATCTAGGGCAGCATCATTTAATTTAAGTTTCTCTAATGCTTCTTTTAATTCTTCATAATCAGTTCCTTCAGCAGGAAATATTCCTGCGTAAACCATTGATTTTGCTTTTTTGTATCCATTCAAAGGCTCAGATGCCGGGCTTTCTTTTAAAGTTAACGTATCACCTACCCTAATGTCAGATACTTGTTTAATACTTGCTGCAACATATCCAACTTCGCCTGCAACAAGATTTTCTGCCTCTATATATCCACCTGGCTTCATGTATCCTATTTCTACAATTTCATATTCTTTCTTGTTCGACATGGTATATACAATGTCGCCCTTTTTTAGCATACCATCAATTATACGTACAAATGCAACTGCACCTTTATAATTATCATATACTGAATCAAATATTAACGCTTTTAAAGGCTTTTCATTACTACCAACTGGAGCAGGCACATTTTTTACAATATCTTCTAAGACATCTTCTACATTAAGTCCTGTTTTTGCAGATATACAAGGTGCATTCATAGCCTCAATTCCAATAACATCCTCAATTTCTCTTTTGACCTCATCTGGTCTTGCACTTGGTAGGTCTATTTTGTTTATAACTGGTAAAATTTCTAAATTATTCTCAAGTGCCAAATACACATTTGCTAAAGTTTGAGCCTCAACACCTTGTGCTGCATCAACAACAAGTATAGCTCCCTCACATGCCGCAAGTGCACGTGAGACCTCATAATTAAAATCAACATGCCCTGGTGTATCAATTAAATTTAAAATATACTCTTTTCCATCACGTGCTTTGTATTTCATTCTAACAGCCTGTGATTTTATTGTAATTCCTCTTTCTCTTTCTATATCCATATTGTCAAGTAATTGTTCTTGCATATGTCTTTCATCTATACTTCCAGTAATTTGAAGCAATCTATCTGCAAGTGTTGATTTACCATGATCAATATGTGCTATTATACTAAAATTTCTTATATTTTCCTTGTTAACCATTTCTTTCCCTTCTATATTATAACAATACTATTATACCAGTTTTTACTTATACAATCAAGCAAATAAATAAAATCGCATGTATAAAATTAATACATGCGATTTTACAAGAAAAATTAGTCAGGTTCGCTACATAAAGTATATTTTTCAATGATTTTACTTCTCTCCTCAGAAACCAGAGAAACAATATGCAAAAAACTTTCTTTTTTAACATTGTCACTATATTCTCCTCCTTCAAAAATTGAAAGAAGATCATTTGATTTTGAAATAAACTCCTTTAACTCTTCGCAATTCTCCCGGGACTTTAACTCACCACGAAGTTTATTCAAGCAATTTTCAAAATCATTTTTTGATTTAATAGACAACATTTCCATCATTTTTATAGATACGCTATTTACAAAATTCATCATTTCAATTGCGTCCATAAAACATTCTCCTCTCTTTTAATTAAAAAAGTTAACATATTTACTTACAGATAAATTTTATCACTTTAAATTTTATATGTCAATAAAAGCCTATACATTTTCGAATATTTGTGATATAATTTTTAATCAAGGAGTTATAACTATGTTTAAGGTAGGAGAAAAGGTAAAAATATCAAGTAATAACATTTCAGGTATTATTTCTAAAATACAAAAAAATAATTATACTACTAAGTATTATATAAATGTAAAAGGTAAAACAATTATTCTAGACGAAGATAAAATTGAAAAAGAAACTTCAAATTTAAATAATACATCATATACCCCAAAACTAGATAAATGTGCAAATAATATATATAATTATCAAAATACATTTATACCAGAAATCACAATAAGGCATCAAACTTTAGATATCGCAATGTATAATGTAGAAAATTTCATTACTGAAGCTATAAATCTAGATATAAAAAATATAAAAATAATACATGGAAGAAATGGTGGAGTTTTAAGAAAAGCTGTTCATGAGTACTTAAAACATAATAAAAATGTTGAAAGCTATAGACTTGGAAATTACTACGAAGGAAGTTATGGTGTTACAATTATAAAACTAAAATAGTGCTAATAAAATAAAAATTAGCACTATTTTTTCATATATTATTTTTTTAAATATTCTTCTAAAGCCTTTGCAAGTTGATCAGGACAAGATGTACCTTTCATTCCACATTCAATTCCCTTTAGTTTTTCTATAACATCTTCAATTTTCATACCTTTAACTAAACTGCATATCCCTTTTGTATTTCCTGCACATCCACCTATTATTTTAACCCAGTTGATTACTTTTGTTTCATCATTTATGCTTATAATATATTTAGAAGAACATACTCCTTCTGGTTTATAACTAAATTCCATTAAAAATCACCTACTATGCTTTATTATTACAACCAAGTACATCAACAATTTTGTGAGAAACCATCTCTTCAACAGCTTTTCTTGCTGCGCCAAGATATGTTCTTGGATCAAACACTTCTGGTGTTTCTACAAAACATTTTCTAATGTTTGCAGTCATTGCAAGTCTTATATCACTGTCTATATTAATCTTACATACTGCCATACTTGCTGCTTTTCTTAACATTTCTTCAGGTACCCCTTTAGCTCCAGGAATATTACCACCATACTCATTACACATTTTTACAAACTCTTGTGGTACTGATGATGCTCCATGTAAAACAATAGGAAATCCTGGAAGTCTTTTTGATACTTCTTCTAAGATATCATATCTAAGTCTTGGTTCTCCCTTAAATTTGTATGCACCATGGCTTGTTCCAATAGCAATTGCAAGAGAATCACACCCTGTTCTTTTTACAAACTCCTCTGCTTCATCAGGATTTGTATACATTGCATCATCTTCTTTTACATTTACATCATCTTCAATCCCAGCAAGTTTACCAATTTCAGCTTCAACCACAACTCCTCTTGGATGAGCGTATTCAACTACTTTTTTTGTAAGTGCTACGTTTGTTTCAAAATCATATTTAGAACCATCAATCATAACTGATGTAAAGCCACTATCAATACAATCTTTACAAGTTTCAAAATCAGGTCCATGATCCAAATGAAGTACAACAGGAATATCAGTTCCACTTTTTTTATTGCATTCAATTGCAGATTCTACTAATTTTTTTAGATAAACAGGATTAGCATATTTTCTTGCTCCAGCTGATACTTGCAAAATAACTGGTGCATTATTTTTTGTTGCTGCCTCCATTATTCCTTGTACTATTTCCATATTATTTACATTAAAAGCTCCTATTGCATATCCTCCATTGTATGCCTTTTCAAACATTTCCTTTGTTGTTACAAGTCCCATATTTATTACCCCTTTCAAAAATACTATATATTATTTAAAAATATATTCTATTACCATGGTCTTTTATTTCCACCTAACGTGTGCTGCTTAGGTTCGTCTTGACTAACCTTTTTTTCATTATCATACATTTCTTTATTTTTAACTCCGTTGTTTTTCATAATTTCTGCGACCTCAGCATCCATTGCATCAAGTTCAGCAGCTCTACCTTCATCATTTATGCTGCTTTTACCGATGCCAAGATTCTCTCTCATCTCATCATCTTTTTCGTTATCTGTATGATAGTCTTTCTTTCCGTCATCAGTCAAATCATTAATAGGTTCTTCTAAATTTTCCTCACTGCCCCTTAAGCTCCTTAATATTTCAAGTTTTTCACGAGCACCTTCATAATCTCCCTGATTTCTACACTTATAATACTCTTTTATTACCTCTTCTATATTTGCAGAGGTAGTTTCTAAAGAATCTTCTGTTTTTTCTTTTATTATATTGTTATTTTTTTCTTCTTTTTGTTCATTTCCTGTACTAGTTTTTGCAATAGGAGTATTAGAAGTTTCCTTACTTACTCCAAATTCTTTACCATCAATCTCTTCTTGCCTATCATCCCTATTTATATTTTCAATTAAAACATCTGGGCTAGATTTCATACTGGCTAGCTCTTTATCCTTTTCATATAATTCATTTTGAAGCGTTTGAAATGCTTCTTTATCAAAAGTTGCTGGATTAAGGGCCATATGAGCCATTTCTTCTTCTATTTTTTCTTTTTTATTATAAAGTAATACAATTCTTGATATATCTTCTTCTCTTTTTTTCTCCTTAGCTTCTTCCTCTTTATTATGTTCATCTTTAATATCTTTTTGCTTAGCCACAATTTTCTTATCATTTTCTATAGCTTTATGGCTAGGTAAAATAGAAGAATATTGCTTACTTAACTTTTGAAGATAAACCTCATACATTCTATTTTCTGCGGCAAGTCTATCCTCCAAAGCAAAATCCCCATCTCTTCTTCTTACAATATCTGCGTGCTCCATAATTCTTTTTCTGTTATCTTCATATTTTTCTAAAGTAGCTTTATATATTGCTTTTATTGTTGCAGCTTTAACTATACTTTTAACATCTTTACTTGTAATATCTTTTTCTTCTTCAGTCATTTCTGCTAGTTCTTGCATAATTCCTTCTTTATCAATTTTATCTGAAGGCATTCTGCTTTTATCTATTTGTTCATTAACTGATTTTTCTAAATCTTCTTTTACAATGTCTTTACCTTCATCTTTTTGTTTATCATCATTTCTATCATGATTTAACTCACTTAATAACGATTCGTATGAGGAGTCAGATAAATTTTGAAGAGTTGTCTTTTGAAAATCTATATTATTTGTCCTGTTATAATAATCAAGTACATCTTTCATATTTAAATACTGATTATCAATTTTAGCATCTCCAGTTTTCACCATATATGTCTTTTTTATTATTTTATTTAGATTATTTATTATTTCATTTTTCTCATTATCATTAAATTTCATTACATCAACTCCTATGTATATATTACTACATCAACAAACTAATTTCAATACATTTTTTAAAATTCAATATCTAGTTCTACAGGACAATGATCACTTCCAAAAATTTCACTATGAATTTTTGCATCTTTTATTTTATTTTTTATATCTTCTGATGTAATAAAATAATCAATTCTCCAACCAATATTTTTTTCTCTTGCATTTCTCATATATGACCACCAAGAATATGCATCCGTTTTATCTGGATAGACATATCTAAAACTATCAACGAATCCTGAAGATAGTAATTCTGTCATTTTCCCTCTTTCTTCATTAGTAAATCCTGCATTTCCAACATTAGATTTTGCATTTTTTATATCAATATCATTATGTGCAACATTTAAGTCACCACATAAAATTACTGGTTTTGTTTTATTTAAATTTAATAGATAATCTCTAAAATCATCTTCCCATTTCATTCTATACTCAAGCCTTGATAAATCTCTTTTTACATTTGGAGTATAACAATCTACAAAGAAAAAATTATCGTATTCTAACGTAATAACTCTTCCCTCATTATCATGCTCTTCTATTCCAATTCCATACGTCACATTTAAAGGTTTTTCTTTTGAAAATACCGCTGTTCCAGAATACCCTTTTTTTATGGCACTATTAAAGAATATGTTATATCCTTCAAAAATGCTTTTTGTGATTAAATCAAGTTGTTCTTCCTGCATTTTAGTTTCTTGAATACAAAAAATATCAGCATTACATTCTTTAAAAAAATCAGCAAACCCTTTTGTAACGCAAGCTCTTAATCCATTTACGTTCCACGAAATAAATTTCATAAATCCTCCTTATTACCTTACACAAACTTTTTGCAAAAACTTGGTCTATGTATTGGTGTAAGTCCATATTTTTTTATAGCTTCAATATGAGCCTTAGTTCCATACCCTTTATGTTTTGCAAATCCATATTCTGGATATTTTTTATCATATTCTATAAGTAATCTATCTCTTGTAACTTTGGCAATAATTGACGCTGCCGCAATGGATTCAGATTTAGAATCTCCTTTTACTACAGTTTCAAGTGGAATATCTGTGTCTATTTTTTGATTACCATCAACAAGCACATATTCTGGATTTACTTTTAAATTAGAAATAGCCTGTAGCATTGCCTTTTTAGTTGCATTAAGTATGTTTACTTCTTCTATGATATCTACATCAGATACGCCCACACCAACTGAGACTGCATTTTGCATAATATCATCGTATAATTTTTCACGCCTTTTTTCTGTTAATTTTTTTGAATCATTTACACCTTCAATATGTGCATCTTTTGGAAGAATTACAGCTGCTGCAACCACAGGACCACACAACGGTCCTCTTCCTGCTTCATCAACACCACATACAAGTTCATATCCTTTTTTATTTAATTCATGTTCAATTTTAAGCATATTATCAAGTCTTGTTATTTCTTTTTCATTCATATCTTTTACCTCTTTATATATCCAAACATTCTTTATACACTACATCTTTATTTACACCTTTTAGCTTTGCAACTTTTTTTATAGCATCTTTTTTAGTATCACCATTTTTCATATACTCTTTTACTAGTTCTAATGAGTTTATTTGTTCTATTTCTTTATTTTTTTCTTCATTTATTTTATTCTCACTTGCTCCTGAAATCACTAAAACTATTTCACCTTTTATCCCATTTTCTTCAATATTTATAATTGCATCTTTAAAATTAGTATATCTATATTCTTCATGTATCTTTGTAAGTTCTCTTGCAATACATATATCTCTATTTCCAAAATATTCATACATATCTTTAAGAGTTGAAAGTATCTTATGTGGTGCTTCATAAAAAATCATTGTCCTTGTCTCATTTACAAGAGATTTTAATCTTTCTTTTCTTTGCTTTTTATTTACAGACAAAAAGCCCTCAAAAGTAAATCTGGTTGAATCTAGTCCAGATTTAACAATTGCAGTTATAAGTGCTGTAACACCTGGAACTACTTCAATATCATAATTATTTTTTACTAAATATTTAACTAAATTTTGACCAGGGTCAGATATTATAGGCATCCCAGCATCTGATACTAACGCAAGATTTTTTCCAGAATTTAAAATTTCAACAATTTTTTCTATCTTATCATCTTCATTATGTCTATGATAACTTATCATGTGTTTTGAAATTTCAAAATGATTTAAAAGTTTTAGAGTTTGTCTTGTATCTTCTGCAAGTATAACATCAACATTTCTTAGGGTATTTACCGCTCTTATTGTTATATCATCTAAATTTCCTATAGGTGTTCCAACTATATATAATTTTCCTTTATTTTTATCAATCATATGTACTTCCTTTCAATATTTGTATTATATATCATTTACACCATTTTTTCAATTAAGAAAGAAAAAAATTTAAAATAACATACATCTATATCTTTTTATGTAATTATTTCATAATCATATTTTAAGGAAAGTATCTTTCTTACTGCAATAACTATTAAATCAACTGAAATTTTTTCATCATTTACAGCATTTAAAACTTCTCTCTTTTGTTAAGCAAAATCAAAAGAAATAATCATATCATTTCCAGCAAGTACAGCTTGTACAGCTGCATCAATTTCCGCATTAAAAAGTATCATAACTTCTATTATCAATAGCTATTCCTGTATGAGTATCTAAATTATTACCATATCCTGAAAAGTGTTTCATTGTTGATATCATACCTGAAGTATTCATAGTTTTTATTAACTCAGGAACATAAATGGCTGTTTTAGAAACACCTCTTCCATAAGACCTATCATAAAAAAAAGCTATAAATAACAAATATGTTATTTATAGCTCAAGGATTTACGGTTCAACGTTATGTTTTAACAGAAGTCTGGATATTTCAATCCAACCTTTTGTCACCGTATATCTGATTACATAATCGTTACAAACAGATAAATCAATTTCTCCTTCATTAATAATTTTTTCAACACTGCCCTTATCATTTTTTAGACACGCTGAAATAAGTTCAATTTGTTTCGGATTATATTCTTTTTTTTAATCTCTTATTTTCCCCTCAGAAAGTAGGCCTTTCTCTGCAAGTTTTACAATCTTCTTTACACATGGCTTAATAATGTCAGTCATAATTTCTTCACTCCTATAAAATTTACCTAGAAATATTTAAGCTGATATTTTCATCATATATTCCCAGCGATGGTTTATATTCCATACCAGGAATAAGTTTTAAATTATTCATAGGAACTTTTGATGTAATGATGAAATACCCCATTATAGAATATTCCAGATGTACCTTTCTTGGATTTAATTTTAGCATTTCCAAGTACCTCTCTTCACTTTCTGTTAAATGATGAAATTCACTGCTCCTTTTGAGTTTTTTCTTGTTCAATTTTACATTTGGCTTTACCTTAAGACAAAAGCCATTATCTTTATCGTAAAATCCAAATGCAAGTTCTTTGTTAGCTTTAAGAATACCTAACATTTCTTTTCCAGTTAACATTCACATAGTCCTCCTAAAATATTTATTTATAGATTAATTACAGACCAAATTTATTATACCATATTTTCTATTCAAATTCAAGTTTTAATTGACACTTTGTCAACACTTACCATTAATACCATAAATTCTATATATTTCATCAGTGTAACTCATATCATCATTATACTCAATTAGTGGTTCTAGGACTTTAGTTTCATTTCCTCCATCTTTTCTATATGATATAAGTACAATAGATGGTTTTTTATCTATTTTAGGATAAACGAATCTTATTTCTTTTGCCTCTAAATTATACTTTCTTCCAAAGTAAATTAAATCACTTAATCTTTCTGGTTTATGTACAAGATATAACTTGCCTCCCTTTCCAAGCAATTTTGATGAAGTAATAAATATATCTTCTAAATTACACATTACCTCACATTTTGCAATTGTTTTTACATCATGATTTGTTGTAAGTCCAGTGCCAATCTCTTTATATGGTGGATTACAAGTAATTATATCAATTTTGTCTTTTTCCATTATACTTGTTACTTTTTTTCTTATATCTTTTATGTTTTTTACATTTTCATTAATAGAAATTATACTATCTTCTAAATTATTTATTTTTATATTTCTATCAAACAAATCATACATTTCACTTTGAAGTTCAACTCCAAATATCTTTTTATATTTCTTTTTAGCAGATAATATAATAGGAATAACACCACTTCCGCTACAAATATCTAATATAACATTATTTGAATTTTCTGATTTTACAAAATTAGCAAGCAGGACACTATCAGTTCCAAAGCAAAAATATTCTTTATTTTGAATTATTTTAAGGTCATTTATACCAAGGTCATCTATTCTCTCATTTTTTCTAATTTCCACATTAAAAATCCTTTCTATTTTACACTATGTTTATTATATCATAACTTACTGTTGACTTCAAATGATATAATAATTATACAGGTGAATTTTAAATGAAATTAAGATACGTTATATCAGATAATGATTCAAATAAAACCTTAAAAGAAGTTTTAAAGAAAAAATTATATATATCAAATATTTTACTCAATAAACTAAAATATACAAATTCTATATTTGTAAATGATAATTTAGAATTTGTAAATTATAAAGTAAATATAAATGATGAAATTATAGTGGATTTTGAACACATGAACTATGTTATATATAACGATAAAGAAAATATGTATTATGTAGAAAATAAATATTTAGATAGATACAAAAAATATGACTTTGACATTGATATATTATATGAAGATGATTATTTGCTAATTATAAATAAAAAAGCTGGTATGGCAATTCATCCATCATGTGCAAATTATGAAAAAACTCTATCTAATGCTGTTGCTACATACTTAGAAAGTAAAAAAATATATAGTGTACACATAGTTACAAGACTTGATAAAAACACCTCTGGTATTTGCATATTTGCAAAAAATGAATATATTCAAGAACTATTTATAAGGAAAAAAGATAAAATTAATTTGAAGAAAGAATATATAGCCATTGTAAATGGAATTGTAAACGACAAGCATGGTGTAATTGAAAAACCTATTTCAAGAAAAAATGACTCTATTATACTTCGTGAAGTAAACAAAGATGGTGAATATGCTAAAACTGAGTATTTTCTTTATAAAAATAATTATAGCAAAAACTATTCTGTTTTAAATGTAATATTACATACTGGTAGAACTCATCAAATAAGAGTTCATATGGCAAGTATAGGTCATGTTTTACTTGGAGATACATTATATGCTGAAGAATTTGAGTTAAAAGATATAAATAAACTAATCAAAAGACAAGCACTACATTCGTATAAAATTTCTTTTTATCATCCAATAAGTAATAAGTATATTTCACTTACTTGTAACGTTCCAGATGATATGAAAAATTTAATGTAATATAATTTTAGTATATAAAAATGAACTTTAATCAAAATGATTAAAGTTCATTATCTTTATTTATAAGTAATTTTACTCAAAATCCTTATCGTACTCGTCAAAAATATTTCCAACAATTTCTTCTAAAGCATCTTCCATAGTAACAATACCCGTTACATTTCCGCCTTCATCAATGACAATACTAATTGCTTCCCTTGCCTTTTGCATATTTCTGAAAATATCATCAATTTTATCAGATTCATTTACAAAGTAAGCTTTATGAAGTATTTTATCTAATGTAAACCTTTGGTCTTTAACATATGATAAAATAATATCCTTAGTATTTAAGATACCAATAATGTTATTTATTGTATTATCATATACTGGAATTCTGGTGTATTTATTATCTTTAATAACCCTTCTAAGCTCAGTATTAGAAATATTTTTTTCTATTGCAACAACTTTACCAACAGGAGTCATAACACTTTTTACTTCAGTGTCATTAAAATTGAAGATATTAAAAATATATTCCCCTTCTTGTGGTTCGATTGCACCAGAATCTTTACCTTCAGCAATCATAAGCCTTATTCCTTCTTCAGTTATTTTATTTTCTTCATTTTCACCTTTTATTCCAAGAACTTTTGATACCAAATTAGTAGAATTTGTAAGTATCCATACAAATGGATATGTTATTTTCATAATAACTGATATCATTCCAACCATTCTATATGCTATCTTTTCTGGATATCTCATTGCAAGTCGCTTTGGAACAAGTTCCCCAAAAACCAAGGTAAAATATGAAAGTATGATAGTAACAATAATAAGGAAAATGGTACTTAATACTGATGTTGATACTCCAATATCAGGAATAACCGAAACAATCTCGCTTACAAACGCTTCTGCCGCAGAAGCACTTGCAAGAAATCCTGCAAGAGTAATTCCTATTTGGATCGTTGCAAGAAATCTACTAGGATTATCAATCAGTTTTTGTACCTTTTGTGCTTTCTTATTTCCAGCTTTTATATCCATTTTAAGTTTTGTCTTATTAACAGATAAAAATGCTATCTCTGATGCTGCAAAGACTCCATTTAAAAAAATAAGTAAAATTAAAAAAATAATTTGTATAAACATTAAATCCTCCTACATAATAAATTATATTGTCTTTGTACATTTTATATAATATAATGATAAAGAAATTTAAAATCTATCATTACAACACTTTAAATATTTCATACATGTTTTTTATACAAGTTATATTTTTTAAGTGAAGTTTGGATAAAATTCCATTTCCAACATTAATATATTTGGTGTATTTAGGACAATTCCTGTAATCATCCCAATAATTATCACCTAGCAAATACTCTGGATTGGTTTCTTTTAAAAACTTGCCCTTATTCTTAGTATAAATTATATCATACATGTTAAGCTCCGCGGCAAATCTATTATTAGTAAGTATCCTAAAAGTATAGCCTTTATTTTCCAATCCCTTAATTATCCATATTTTCCTTTTATACTTTTTGTATACAAGATTTTTGTACATGGATTCATACTTTGTAAAAATTTCAGAATATGAAATATGGTTTCTAAAACCTGATAAAATAGAATATACTATAAACCGAAGTTTAAGCCCTCCCATAGAATTACCTATTATTCCAAGGGAGTTTACATACCATAAAAGATTATCGATAAATAGTATAAACGGATGCTTTTCGAAAATTGTTGCTATTATTTTATTGTCCACTTCTTTAAAGTTAAAAAACGTCATATCAAAATCAGAAATCACAAGATTTTTAACAGTAGGTTTCATTAGTTTTCACTCCTAAAAAAATATTTTTATCCTATTATACCACTTTTCTTTATAAATTTCAAATATTCAAAGATAAAGCCATCAATTTTACCGTCCATAACTGCCTGAACATTTCCGACTTCATAACCAGTTCTATGATCTTTTACAAGAGTATAAGGACAAAATACATATGATCTTATTTGAGATCCCCACGCATTATCAGCACTTTCTCCTTTTATTTCTTTTAACATTTTATTATGTTCTTCCATTTGTTTGGCGTATAACTTTGACTTTAACATTTTCATTGCATTCTCCCTATTTTGAAGCTGAGACCTTTCCGTTTGACATGTAACTACTATACCACTTGGAATATGTTTAAGTCTTACAGCAGAGGAAGTTTTATTAACATGTTGGCCTCCTGCTCCACTTGCTCTATATACATCCATTTGTATATCCTCCGGCCTAATTTCAAGTTGTATATCATCAGATATTTCAGGCATCACTTCTACAGCAGCAAATGAAGTATGTCTTCTACTATTGGCATCAAATGGTGAAATTCTAACAAGTCTATGTACCCCATTTTCACTTTTTAAATACCCATATGCATTTTCTCCCTTTACAAGAAACGAAACACTTTTTATACCAGCTTCTTCACCTTCTTGCATATCCAGTACTTCAATTTGAAATTTAGATTTTGAAGCCCATTTTGTATACATTCTATATAACATAAGAGCCCAGTCATGAGATTCAGTTCCACCAGCTCCTGGATGAATTGTTATAATTGCATTATTAAAATCATATTCACCTGAAAGTAATGTTTCAATATTTAATTTTTCTGTACTCTCTTTTAACTTATTAACTAAATTTTGTGATTCCTTAAAACTTAAATTATCATTTAATTCTTCAGCAAGTTCAAAATATCCTTTAGCATCAGAAAGTTCTCTTACAATTTCATCTATTTTTTGGATAATATTTTTCATATTTTTCATTTTTGTTACAACTTTTGTAGAATTTTCTTTATTATCCCAAAATCCAGGAAGTAAAGTTTCTTCTTCTAATTTTTTTATTTCTTTAAGTTTATTTTCATAGCCTAAAGCTTCTTTTATTTTTTCAATACTTTTAGAAAGTTCATTTATTTCAATTTTTAAAGTATCAAAATCCATATTTTAACATTCCTCCCATATTTTATCATGATTTTTTAGTTCTGTTGGATAGTATGTAAATTCAAGATACTCATCTTTAGTTGGATGAAAAAAGGATAAATAATATGACCATAAAGCTAAATTTTGTCCAACTTTATTTATTTTATTACCATATTTAATATCTCCATATAATGGATGCAAAATATTTGCAAATTGAACCCTTATTTGATGATGTCTGCCTGTTTTTAAATTTATATCAACTTTAGTATAATCTTTACCTTTAAAATTAAAATTATTCAAAACAGAATATTCAAGTATAGCTTCTTTTGCGCCTTTAGTGTTTTTATCACATACTCTACTCATATTTAATCTTTGATTTTTTACAAGATAATTATGCAATGTTACACTTTTATTTGTTTTTTCAATTTTACCATTTATTATAGCTAAATACCTTTTCTTAAAATTTTTCTCTCTAATGTAATTAGATATCCTAGACGCTGCCTTTGAAGTTTTGGCAAATACCATAACTCCTCCTACCATTCTATCTAATCTATGTACTAATCCTAAATACACTTCACCTGGTTTGTTATATTTTTCCTTTATATATTTTTTTATAATAGTAAGCATATCAATATCTCCTGATTTATCCTGTTGCACAGGAATG
>FR891293.1:47835-51935 GCA_000433755.1 Clostridium sp. CAG:465
TTTACTACTACAATAATATGATTATCTTCATATATTATATTCAGATCATTAATATCAAAACTCATAAACTTCTCCTTTATATACAAGAAAAAAAACTCCACAAAGTGGAGCTATAATTTTTTAGTTATTTTCTTTTTTCTCTTCTTTAGTCTTTATTTCAACAGCTTGTTTTTTGTTGTAATATCCACAAGAAGGACATGCTTTATGTGAAAGAACAGGTTCTCCACAATTAGAACATACTGATAAATTTTTATTCTCTAATTTCCAATTAGCACGTCTTAAATGAGTTCTTTCTTTAGACCATCTTCTTTTTGGTTGTGCCATTTTATATTCCCTCCTTAAAAAGCAATTCATATATGTAAATATGTTACTTCTCTTTCAATTTGTTACTAATATATTATATACTACCTAAAAGTCTTTGTCAAGAAATATATATAAAATTTTAAATGAAATTTGTCTTTTTACTTAAAATTAGTAATAAAATTTGACATTCATGATATAATAGTATTAAAGTTATACATAAAAGCTCAACTATAATAAGGAGGTGATGGTGTGAATGAAAATTTATTCAACACATTATTTGATAGAGAAATTCACAACTTTGATTATTTAAGAGGACGGGTTGCATGTTGTATAAAACCTATTTCCGACGAAATTGCAAAGAATCCAAGTAACTGTTATATAAGATCTTTCTATGAAGCAACAATGTTATATAATCAAAAATTGATAAACTATTTTGGTGCTGAATATTTAAATGAGACTCATAACGATTTAATTAAATTTAAGAACTTCTTATTTAATTTAATTAACTCTGATGATATATATAGAGAGTTATCAAGTAAGTATACAGACTTTCTTTCATCATATTATGAACTTGCAAAATATGTAGGATATGTTAAAAGAAGTAGAATATTACGTAGATACAGAAACTTTAAAAAAATATCGTCAAACTTTTTAAAAGGAAAAATCTCTATTATAGACTATAAAAAAGAAATTGAAAATCATTTTTCATTTTTCTCAGAAATGACTCAAAAGTTTGAAAATGTTGATCCAAATGACATAGCTATATATTATTTCGTATACGATATAAGAGCAGCTGATGGCGTTAGGAAATTAAAGCATCAAACTCCAAAGTTACTTATTAATTAAGACAGGTAAACTTATTTACCTGTCTTAAGCTATATATATTAAACATTTGCTTTTTTCTATAAATTATAGTAATATTATAGAAGGTGATAAAAATGAATACGTATATACTAGGACTTGTAATATACTTTTTTATAATAAATTTATTTGCAATTTTTTTAATGAAATATGATAAAGTAAAAGCAATTAATAACCAATATAGAGTAAATGAAAAAACACTTTTTTTAATAGCTTTAATTCTAGGTGGAATTGGTATATATATCGGAATGTACCTATTTAGACATAAAACAAAACATGTAAAATTTACTGTAGGTATACCGTTAATTATCATATTAAATATTTTAACTATATACTATTTAATTTCACATGTTTTTATTATGTTATAATTACATTTTATCAGGAGTTTCTATTCCCAAAATAGAAAGTCCTTTTTTTATTACAACTCCTGTACAATATACCAAAGTACATCTTGCAATTCTTATTTTTTCATCATCAACTATAACCTGATTATTATTATAGAACCTTGAAAATTGTGAAGAAACATCTATCAAATATCTTGTAAGAATAGATGGCTCATACTCCTCAGCTGCCCTTTTTATAACATCAGAAAATTTGTCTAATATTTTAACTAAACTAATTTCATCTTCAGATTTTAATAAATTATAATCAATTTTCTCTAAATCAATATTGCTAATATCAAAATTTGCCTTATTTAATATAGATTTTGTTCTTACATATGTATATTGTACATATGGTCCAGTTTCACCATCAAATCTTAGTATTTCATCTAGATCAAAAACAACATCCTTAATCTTGTTTGTTTTTAAATCATTAAATACTAAGGCTCCTATCCCAACTTGTTTAGCAACTTTATCTTTATTTTCAAGATTAGCATTTTTTTCTTCTAACACATTGTATGCTTTTTTTATAGCATCATTTATTAAATCTTGTAAATAAATAACTGTTCCCTCACGTGTAGACATCTTTCCTGTTTTTAATCTTACCATGCCATAAGGAACATGTACAAGCTCTTTTGTATATTTTTCATCCACAATATATTTTGCAACTTCAAACAATTGTTTAAAATGGTGAATTTGCTCATATGAAGTTACATAAATTGATTTAACATAATCATATGTTCTTGATCTATCTAATATTGCTGCAAGGTCACGCGTTGCATAAATTGTAGATCCATTTGATTTTACTATTATGCATGGAGGTTCATCTTTTCCAAGCATTACAACCTTTGCACCTTGACTCTCAACAAGTACTCCTTTTTTATCTAGAATATCAATTACCTCTTGCATTTTATCATTATAATATGCTTCACCATTATATGAATCGAACTTACATCCAAGTAATTCATATGTTTTATTATATTCCTTTAAAGAGAGTTCTCTAAAATATTTCCAAAGTTTTATATACTCTTCATTTCCATCTTCTAATTTTTTAAAATTTTCCCTTGCCATATCCATTACTTTTTCATCATTTTTTGCAAGGTTATTCGCTCTTACATACATATCTGATAATGAATGAAGTGGATCTTTTGAAATATCATATTCATCTTTAAATCTTTTATATCCTTCTATAACAAGTCCAAACTGTCTTCCCCAATCACCAAGATAATTTATACTTATACTATTATATCCAAGTTCTTTATACAAATTACTAATTGCTCTTCCAATTATAGTTGTTCTAAGATGGCCTAAATGAAAAGGTTTTGCTATATTTGGTGAAGAATAATCAATACAAACATTTTGATTATTTCCTATATTCTTAAATCCATACTTTTCCTTTTCTTTGCATATTGTATCTAAAACACTACTTACAACATTAGAACTGTTAGTATAAAAGTTAAGATAGCCATTTACAACTTCAACCTTACTTATCTCAGCTGGTAATTCTATGTTTTCTTTTATACTATTTGCAATATTTACAGGTGAATTTCTAACTATTTTTGCAAGATTAAAACATGGATAAGCAAAATCTCCATTTTTCTTATCTTTTGGAATTTCAATTTTATTATATATTTCATCTACACTTATATCAGTATCTAATGAATTTGTTATACATTCAGCTATTTTTTTCTTTATTTCTTCCATATTAACAATTACACTCCCATCGAATATTTTTTTATTATTTTATATATTTCATCTCTGTTATCGTCTTTTGCTACTATGTTTTTTACAATGCTCCCACATTTTTTGCATTTATACACAATAACTTCACCCTTTTTTGTATTTAACTCTACATTTATTGGTACAAGTACACCT
Source organism: Clostridium sp. CAG:465 (assembly GCA_000433755.1). Classification (GTDB taxonomy): domain Bacteria; phylum Bacillota; class Clostridia; order TANB77; family CAG-465; genus CAG-465. The sequence goes on from FR891293.1 coordinate 51,255, forward strand.
TTACATTCATTTTTTCTATCTCCAGGTGTTATATCAACATGAAGTGAATACAAACAATAATTACAATGGTCACGAGATGTATATTCTAATTTTTTTACTTCATTATTACAATTTATACATGTAAAGCTATTATCATTTTTTATAAACATACTGTATCTCCTAAACATGATATATTTTACTATATTTTTTATGTAATTGCAAGCAAAAAAAAGAGAGAATGTCTCCCTTTTTATAATTTTCGTTACTATTTAGACTAGGTAGAATTCAGAAATTATAAAAAGTGAGTCAATGTGGTGTTACAAGCCACCTTGAAATAATTATTATAAGTTTTAAAAAACTACAAACTTAAGTTTATTATGTATATATTATAATATAAATAAAAAATATTTTTGTGCTTTTAACTTGTTATAGTCTAAATTCTCCAAAATTGTATATTCCTTTTTTTTATTTATCACAAATTAAGTTCAACTTTTCCTCATACCTTAAACCAATATATTTTTCTATACTATTTATTGGTATTCCAACTCTTTTAGTATTTGACATATCTGTTAGTTTTAATTTTAAAATATGATTTAATATATATGCATCTATACCTAATGAAATATAGAAAGCACCTGATTTTACAAAAACAATACATTTTTTATTTTCAGCTTTTACTTTATTAAATTCTTCTAATAGTTT
>FR891294.1 GCA_000433755.1 Clostridium sp. CAG:465
TAAGTGTTTCGAGTTTTATGGGATATTTAAAAGGAAAAAGTAGCTTAAAAATATTTGAAAGACATGCAAACTTAAAATATAAATATGGAAATCGTGTTTTCTGGGCAAAAGGATATTTTGTAAGTACAGTAGGAAAGAACAAAAAAATGATAGCAGAATATATAAGAAACCAATTAAAAGAAGATATGATATCAGATCAGATGACGATAAAAGAATATATAGACCCTTTTAAAGGGTAGACAGAATATATATAAGAAACCAATTAAAAGAAGACATGATATCAGATCAGATGACGATAAAAGAATATATAGACCCTTTTAAAGGGTAGCGAGTAATAATACGCGGTTGTCGGATTTTAAGTACCTCTTGAGAAGTGGCTCGCGTTAGTCCCTTATAGGGCTCAAAGAAAAACCACGTGTTTTACACGTGGATTTTTATTTATGTTGAAAAAAAATAGAAAATCTGTTATTATATTATATATCGTAGACAAAAAGAATTTATAGTAAAATCAACAATAAAAAAGGAGTGAATATGACACAGACTCAGCAAACTGTATTAGCATTAGCAATATATACAATATGGCTAATACTATTATATATAAGAATATTTGATAAAACACTAAAAAAATATGTATTATCAATAGGCGTATTATTAGTATTCTGGATGGTAATAAGAATGGTTAAACGATATACAACAGGGTACGTAACAGAAATATTGTGGTATTTGTATTACATACCACTATTGATGATTCCAACATTTTATTATAATTGTAGCAGTTATTTAATAAATAGTAAAAATAAAAAAAGAAGAATTATAGCAATAATTATATCAATAATATTATTCTTATTAGTAATTACAAACAGCTTACACAATATTGTATTTAAAATAAAAAGTAATATAAATGATTATAATCATAATATAGGTTATTTTATAATAGTTGCTTGGATTTTATGTTTAATAGTAGTGGCAATAATAAATCTAATAAAATCAAGCAAAAATAAAGGGTACAAAAACATAATTTTAATATCAATAACTATTTTAATTGGCATAATATATACAATTTTATATATAAAAAATATTCCGGTAATAAGAAAAACAAATATGTCAGTAATAATAGGAACATTATTTTGTGTGGGATTAGAAATGATGCTTGACTTCAAATTAATACCAAATAATTTTAGATATAAGAAAATATTTAAAAATTCAAATTTGCCATTAGAAATCGTATCACAAGATGGAAAAACGAGAATTGTAACAAATCATTCCATAAATTTAAAAGAAAATATAATAAATGATATAAAAAATAACAAAGTAAAAAGTATATATAAAGATAATAACATTATAAAAAATGTTAATGTTATAAATGGAGGCTATTCAATAGAAGAAAAAGATTATAGTAAGATAAATGAATATGAAGAAAAATTGAAATCAAAACAACAAGAACTTATAGAACAAGAAACAATATTACAAAAACAAAGAAAGATTGCAACAGAAATATACGAAACTAAATTAAAAGGCGAAATCATAGAGTTACTAGATGAAAAGATAGAACAGAAAAGGAACTTGATAAATGAATTAATAAAAGAAATGAAAATAACAGATATAGATAAAATGAAAAACATAAAACTATTACTAAACTATTGTAAAAGAATGAGTAATTTAGTAATATCAAGTTATAATAAAGAAAAATATGATAATAAAAGACTAGAAGTAATTATAAATGAAATGTTAATAGAGGCACAATCACTAGGAATAAATGGAGTTTTAAAAACAAATAATTTTGAGATAAGTAGTGGAGAAACAGCTAATATTTATGAGATTATATTTGAAACTATAATGAAATTTAGAACAACTAATTTTATTTTATATATACAGGTAAACAATTCATATACAGAAATAAAATATTTATTTGATGGTAAACATAAGAATTTTAAAAAAGAAATCGAAAAATTACAATTAGAAAGAATATTAGAAATTGAGCAAATAGTAGATGAAGATGGAACAACTATAAAATTGAAAATTTTAAGAGGAGAAAATTAGTGTCATGACAGCAATTATAATAGGAATATTGTGTATTTTATTAGTATGCCAGATCCTAAAAACTATACTTAAAACAAGTATAATAAATAAAAATAAAATAGATTATGTACTAGAATATATTGTTTCTATAATATTATTTGTAACAATGTTTATGCAAGAATATATATTAAGAAATAAATTATTAGTAATTGTAGTTTTAGGTATAATATATGAAATAATTTCACTTATATATATGTATTTTAGATATTATAAAAAAGAAACTATTACTGATTTTTCTATAAAAAAAATTACAGACGAATGTGAAGTTGGAATTTTAGTATTAAAAGGTAAGAAAGTAAAATTAATAAACAATAAAATGTATGAAATATTAAATAAATTAAACATAAAGAAAGACTATGTTACAAATATAATAAAACAAAGTATAGATCAGCTAGATAAAAATTATTGTGTGAAAGTCGAAGATAAATATTATGTATTTGTAGTAAATGATAATGAAATAATTACATTTGATATAACAAAGGAATATGAATTACATCAGAAATTAAATGATCAAAATAGAAAAATAAAAGAAAACAACAAACAAATATTATTAAGTATCGACAATATAGAAGAATTAGAAAGAGAAAAGAATTTACTAAAACTAAAAAATAAATATCATGATATATTAGGACAAAATCTTTCAATTTTACAACAATATTTAAATAGAGAAAATATAAGTCAAGAAAACTTCGAAGAAATAAAATTTATGATACAAAAAATGTTCATAGATATTGAAGATACTGAGGATACAAATACAAATCTAGAAAATTTAATAAAAATACATAAAAAAAACGGAACAGACATTGTTATAAATGGTAAACTTCCTCAAAATAAAGAAGTAGCAAAAGTATTTTTTGAAATTATTAGAGAGGCAACTACAAATGCAATAAGACACGCAGGGAGTTCAAAGGTATTTGTAAATATAAAAGAAATATTAGAAGAAACATATATGATAATAACAAATAATGGTAAAAGATCAAATGAATTTATAACAGAAAATCAGGGAATAAAAGACATGAGAAGAAAAATCGAAAAATTAGGAGGAATGTTCTATATTTCAACACTTCCAGAGTTTTCGGTAAATATATCAATAAAAAATAACTGCTAACATTGAAATAGCAGTTATTCTTTTATTCTTTTGGAGCCTCTAAGTTTGGAACTATCAAACCATTACCCACACAATATATAGCAAGTTTTGCTAAATTATCATAACCAGTTTTTCCATAAATAGATGAAATATGTGATTTTAGTGTTCTTACAGATATTCCAAGTCTTTTTACAACTTCATTTCTGTCTAGTGTTTTACAATATTCAGTCAAAACGCTTAATTCAGTATCTGTTAGATCCTTTAAAACATCAGAAATGTTTGATTTTGGACTATTAGAATTTGGATATAAAGAATAGCCATCAATAGTATTTTGAATAGTAGTTATAAGAGAATTACTACTAATATTCTTGTAAATAAAACTATCAACGTTATTAGCTTTCGCTTTATCTATAAAAGTTAAATCTGGTACACCCGTCATAAGTATAATTTTTACACTTGGAAAGTTCTCTTTTATTATTTTTGAATATGCTAATCCGCTTGAATTGTTTTCGGTGCAGATATCCATTAAAATTAAGTCAGGTTTAAATTTTTCACATAAAGATACAGAGTTTTTTGCATCCCCACTAGTAGCAACAACATTAAAACCTCTTGTACTTAGTGTTTCAGCAATCATTTCTCTTAACATTTTATGATCGTCTATTACAATAATATTATACAATATAGACACCTCCAAAATTATTTATATTAAATATATTGTACCATAATAATCTGTAAAAATAAACAACTTTTGTTGCTTTTGCACTTTTGGTGCAAAATTTAATAAAAAATTGCACCAAAAGTACAATAGTATTTTAATGAATTTTATGTTATAAAATTCATATAAGTATATTAATAAGTAAATGATGAAAAGCATATATTTAATGACTATAAAAAACTTAGTAAAAATATTTAAATAATATAATAGTTTTTTTAAATATTATAAATAAAAGGTGGTGAAAATAGGAAATATAAAAAATTAATTAACAGTGATAAGCAGGTAATGAAAACTAGGATATAAAACACTATCAAGAACTTGTAAAGTTTAATTTAAGGAGAAAGTAAGATGAATAAAAAAATAATTTTTTCAGTATTAATAATTGTAGTAGCTTTAGCTATAATACTTGTATTTTGTTTTAAAAACAAAGAAGATAAAAATATGGAGATAGCAAAATTAGTAGATGAATATGCACCATTTGAATTTACAGTTAAATACCCAAAAGATGCAGGATATAAATTTGAAGCAGATTTAGAAAATACACCTTATGTAGCAGGTAAACTTATAAATGAAGAAAGAAACATCAAAATTTCATTTAATTTTTCAAAAACAAATGAAAGTTCTAATAAAAGAGAAAAAGAGAATAAATCTAGCGAAGAAAATTATGCACAAACAAATTATACAGAATTAGGTGGATATGAGTATTATGATAAATTTAATTATTACGGAGTAAGTTTATTAAATAAAAATGAAGAAGGTAATTGTCTACAAGTAATAGTAAAAATAAGTAAAAACAAAAATAATGGGGCAGATTTAGATGTAACAGAATTTGCAAAATCAGAAGAATTAAAAAACATTTTAAGCTCTATGACAATAAATGATAAGATAGAGGGAAAAAAAGTTGATGGAATAATATCGTCGAACCATAAATTAATAGTAAAAAATATAGAAAATCCAGACGAAAGCAAATATTATGTTAATCAATATCCAGATTCAAATGGCGTAACAAGCATATACGGTTTAAATGAAGTAAATAAGTATAAAGGGGAAGGCGTCTCATTTAGATTAACATATTATGGAAATGAAGGAAATTACCAAAATTTAGATACTTGTCTTGCATACCAAGAGAAAACTTTTAAAAAGAAATTTGAAGATTATAATTTATTTGGTCAAAAAGTTAAAGTAGATGTATCTAGACATGCAATAGGAGGAAATTCATCACCAGAAAAATATAAAACTTGGATGGCAGGTTACTTTGAGAAGGATGGCAAAGTATATGATTTTCTATACATTCAATATGTAGGAATAGAAGACAGTCTTGGAGAAAAGTTGGTTAATAACGTATTAAATAACTTTACAACAAATGATTAATAAAAAAATAGAAAGAAAAAATAAAATCTAAAACTAAAATAGAGTAAAAAAATATAAATTAAAGGAGGAATTTTATGGGATTATTTTCAAAGGAAGAATGTTGTTTTTGTAACAAAAAAGTTGGAATGTTAGCAAGAAAAAAATTAAGAGATAAGAAATATATATGCAAAGATTGTGAAAAAAATTGTAGTGCATTTATAGATATTTCAAAATTTGATTCAGAATATGTAAAACAACACTTTGAATATATGAAAAAACAAGATGTTTTATACAGACAGGCTTTTGAACCATTAAATAAAGAAGAAAAGCTTAGAACATTTTATCAATTTAATGGCATTGTTTTTGCAGATAGTATTGCAATGTTTGAAGTAATTACACCCAAAACAGAAAAGAAAAATTTTAAAGAATTATTCAGATATGATCAAATAAAAGATTATGAAATTTATTCTGTCTTAAACAATCAGGAGGGTGGAAAAAAATATTCAGAAGTTGGTGTTATAATAAACTTATATTGTAAGATTGGAACTGATAGTGTTGGAATAACAGAACAAGAAAAAACAATGGGTCATCCTTATGTAGAAAAAATTAAAATTTGTTATGGAAAAAATGTTAGCAGTGATTTATGTGTAAAAGATGCAATAAATCATTTAGATGAAATATTTTTAAGAGAACCAAGATTTAAATCTTTTGCAAGAGGAATAAAAGAATCATTTACAGGAACAGAAACAGAAAGAAGAAATATGAAACAAAGTGCAGATGCAATAAATGCACTTGCAGGACTTGCAAAAGCTAAATTTAGTGGAGATGCAAACAGCATGGAAACAGCAAAAGAAAATATAAAAGATACGATTGTTAGTACAGTAAATCTAGCAAGTGGAAATAGGCTTAAATATAAAGAGGTAGCAGATTCTGTTGAAAAAAGAATCTGGGGCTAGTTGTAAAAAATATAATAGTTGTAACTTTTTCTTGCTTTTTAACATCAAAAAATATAAAAAATGTTGTAAATCCTTGAAATATTAGACAAGGTAGTAGTTTTAATGGCTTTAACCAAGTATTAAAATTATTCAATATAAAATAGACAGAAAAATTTATAAAAAAATGAAATTGATTTTAAACAAAAGTGAAACATTTCTAATTATTGTGAGAAAGGAGAATGGCTTTATGAAAAATAAAACAAAATATTTAGTAGTAACATTGTTTATGCTAGTTAGTTTTTTACTAATTGGAGCTACTAATGTAAGTGCTAAAACAATAACAGTAGAGAATGAGGAAGAACTAATTAATGCATCAAAAGGAATTGATTCTGAGATAAATGAAATTAAATTAGCAAAAGATATTACTTTAACAAAGTTTCTAAATTTTTATGTTGTAAATGACATTACTCTTGAATTAAATGGGCAAACATTAGATATAGGTTCCTATGGCCTTTCATTTAATTATGGACAGTCTGATTATGATGCAACAAGTAACGATTATTATTATAACTTTAATAGTAAATTAACTATTAAGGATAGTAGTAGTAGTAAAACTGGTAAGATTCTTTCAAAAAATAATATTTTCTTTAATTATTATGATACTAATCATGATGCGGAAATAAAAAAATTTGGACTAACTATTGATGGTGGATATTATGAAATTATTAGTTCAAGACCTAATTTCTTTGAATTCTTTTCTAGAGATTACTATACAAATGGTAAAAATCTTACTGTTGATGTAAATATAAAAGATGCTGTATTTAAATTAAATGATGGTATGTATCTTTTTGGCACTATATCAAATTCTGATTCAGATATTAAATTAAATTTTAATTTTGAGTCGTTGAAAGTGCTAGGACTTACAAGTAAATTGGGCAATTTAAAATTAGGTGAAATGAAATTAAATGATGTAATTGATCCTAATTCTAAGGCATACTTTCAAAAACTACCTTATACAACAGGAGCTCCAGTTTTAGCTGAAGCAGATAGAAATACTTTAGTTGACGATTTCTATGCATCTGGAGGAGAAAATCCTTACATTGTTATAAAAAAAGTTAATGGATTTGAAACAAATAATATAACAATTAATGAAACATATAACGAAACACCTAGTCTTAATGACATATCAATTAAGAATATAAGTGATAATGATTTGCAAATTAAAAATGTAACAGTAGATAGTTCTAATTTTAAAGTTGAAGGCCCTAGTACTCAACCAACAGTTAGTGCTGGTGCCACAAATACTGATTTTAAAATTAAGGCAAAAGAAGGACTTAATGCAGGAGACTATACAGCAATAATTACTGTAACTGATATAAATGGAAATAATTATACAGCAACAGTTGCATTAAAAGTTGAAAAGAAAAACCTTAATGTAGGTATTAGTGGTTTAGATAGTACATGGGTTTATGGTACATCTAAAACTCCAACTGCAACAGGGGTTGATGGCTTAGGAGCAGGTGATTATAAAATCACTTACTATAAGGAAAATAATGGATCTTATGATGAAGTTGTAACAGAATTACCTAAATTAGTAGGTAAATATAAAGCTACTTTAAGTATTACAAATCAAAATTATACAGCAAGTGAAGCTAGTGTTAATTTTGAAATCACACCAATTACTACGGAAGTAAAAGTTAAAAGTTACGATGATACATTTACTTATGATGGAACAGAACACTCAAAAAATGCTTATGATGTATTATGGGCAAATAATGCTAGTCCAGTAACTGATAATAAATTACCAAATGGTGATTTAGTAACAGCTGTTATTACTGGTAAAGTAAGAGATGTTAAAGATACAGCTCTTGAAAACAATACAATTGGAAAAATTACAATAACAAATGCAGAAGGTGTTGATGTAACTAATTGTTACTCTAATAAAGTAAAAGCTGCTGGTAAATTAACAGTAAACCCAATTACAACACCAATAGTTGTAACAGCTGGTTCAGATACTAAAGTATATGATGGTGCTGAATTAACAAAAAATACTTATACAAATACTGATGGTGTATTACTACCAGGTGATATGTTAGAAGCTACAATTACTGGTAGCCAAAAATTTGTAGGTTCTTCAAATAATACTGTAAGCAATGTTAAAGTAATGAGAAATGGTGAAGATATTACTTCTAACTATACAATGGGAACACATGTAAATGGTGTAATTGAAGTAACAAGTGCAGAACAACCTTTAGCAATTGCAGATCAATATGTAAAAGTTAATGGTTCTATATCAAAAAGTTATTTAGAACAATCAGTAACTGGAAATGTAGGAAACATTGATTTTACTATTAAATCAGGAACAGCACTTACTTATGATACTATAAATGATGAATATGTAGCAGGAGCTACTGAAGGTGATGTTGTAATGACTGTTACAGCAGTAAAAGTAAATCTTGGTGGAGATGATACACCTGAATGGAAAGAAACAACAAAAGATTTTACAGTTCATGTTGTAAATAAAACTGATGTAAATATTTCAGGGCTTTCTAATAATGAAACATTTACTTATGATGGAACACCTAAAAAGCCAACAGGAACAATTAGTGTTAATGCTGGAACAGTAAATGTAAGTGATTTAGAAGTAAAATATCAAGGAACAGGAACAACTTCATATAATAGTGCTATAGCACCAACAAATGCTGGAACTTATACAGTAACATATAAAGTGCCAGATAGTGATACAAATTATACAGGAACATATAGTGTAGCATTCACTATAAAAAAAGCACAGCTCGAAAAAGTAACTCTAGCTAAAGATACTTATGAATATACAGGTAGTGATATAACACCTACATTAAATAATGTTAATTCTAATATAGAAGTAACTGGTGATACTAAAGCAAAAAATGTATCAAATAATACTATTACTGCAAAAATTAAAGATAAAACTAATTATGAGTGGAAAGATGGATTAAATGGTGATTTAACTATTAACTGGTCTATCACCCAAGCAACGCCAAATTATACAGTCCCAACAGGACTAACTTCTGTAAAAGGCAAAATATTAGCAGATGTAGTATTACCAACAGGATTTACTTGGAATTCACCTGCAACAATATTAACAGCAGGAACTAATACATATACAGCAACATACACGCCAGAAGATACAGCAAATTATAAAACAATAATGGATATTGATATTGAAGTTAATGTTAAAAACGCATTCGATGTAATAACATCAGTACCTGGTGGAAATGGAACAATTACACCAAGTAAAATAGGTGTTATAGAAGGAAGTAAAGTAAAAATAACATTTACACCAAAGACAGGATATATGATAGACAAAGTATTAGTAAATGGAATAGAAAAAACTGTGATAGGAAATGAAATAGAAATAACAGTAGATGAAGAAAAAACAGTAGAAGTAATCTACAAAAAAATACCATTTACAATAACAGTAGAAGAAGTAACAGGAGTGACAGTAGATCCAGATGGAATAGTTACAGTAAATTATGGCGATAACAAAGACTTCACAATAACAGCAAATACAGGATATAAACTAGTAAAAGTATTGGTAAATGATGAAGAAAAAGCATTAGAGGGTAATACATTAAAGCTAAAGAATATTATGTCAAATATGAAAATTAAAGTAGTAGTAGAAAAAATAGAATACAAAGTAATAGAAGGTGCAGATCAAACATATACCATTGATCAAAGTACAGAAGCAAGATTTAGAATAAATGCAGATTATAGCTTATTTGATAAAAAAGTATATGTAGACGATATACTTGTAGATGGTGCAAATTATACATCAGAAAGTGGAAGTACAATAATTACTTTTAGCAAAGAATATATAGATACACTTGCAATTGGACAACATACATTAAAAGTAGCGTTTACAGATGGAGGAGAAGCAAAAACAACATTTACAATAGCAAGACAATTTGAAGAAAACAATAATAACGAAAACGTTTCATTAAATGCAGAAAATAAAAAAGAAATGAAGGATGATGGTTCTAATCCAAAAACAGGCGACAATGTAATGCTTTATATAGCAATAGTAAGTATGTCAATAATAGGGCTTGGAGCAACAACAGTAGCTGTAAAAAAGAACAAAACAAACTAAAATACTATATAGGAGAGAACTAGAGCTTTCTAGTTCTCTTTTTAAAAATAAAGGGAGTAGATTATATGGCAGAAAAAAGGACTAAAACTAGAAAGAAAATAAAGCTAAATAAAAAGTTAGTATGTATTATTGGTATTTTACTATTTCTAGTTGCTGTTATATTTGTAAATATAATGATATTTAAACCTGTGAATGTAGGAAAAATAAATAAAGAGGGTAAAGCAGAATATATAGAAAAAGTTGTAAATGTATCCAAATATCCAAATAAAAAAATTGTAGAGTTTAAAAATAATTATGAACTAATAGATAATGGAATAATAACAACTGAAATCTATGAGAAATTAAAAAATAATGATAATATCTATAATTTAACAGTAACAGAATATTTAAGATTAGGAGATATATCTTCAAAAGAAAGTTATAACATAACTAAAGCAATACAAACAGGAATTATAAAAGAAGATACAATATATGCAGACTATTTTGCAAAAATTTGTGGATTTAAAAACAAAAAAGAATTACTAAAATACACAAAAGCTGTATTTGAATTAGCTCAAAAAGAAAAATAGAGATAAAATATAATTTATATTTTGAGATAATGAGTAACAAAATGAAAAAATAATTTAAAAATGTGGTATATTAGCAATAAATTACTAATATACTATTTTTCTATATAAAGCAAATTTAATAACATCAAAATTTGCTGACAAAAAATATAATTAATGATATAATTATATAAAAAAGTAGAAGATGACAATATATAAATGGTTCTTCCGCAATTTATTTGATTAATATTGTAGAAGAACTTTTTGCTTTAATAAATTAAAACTACATCTTCCATACATAATTCTTTTTATAACTTTTATTTTATATAATAGGAAAGTCATATTGATTGTAATAAAAATGAGAAAAAAATTAGGCAAGCCAAAAGTACTAAAGCATAGCCTTAGTCTTATGTAAACAATATAGATAAATATAAATTAATTATCCTTAAAAATGTGATGAAAACCTCTCTTTGATACATAGTCAATTGGAACACATTTATCAAAATTACATTTAGAACAAATGGTATAAGGAGGAGTGGAAATAGGCGTTGGATTTAATACACCTGGAATTATAAGATTTCCATTTGAACAAATGACAGCAAATAGTGAAAAAACAATTCTTATAAGAATAAACAAAGATTATCCAAGTCCAATATTAGAAATAAAAAATAAAACAATTTCATTTGATGAAGATACAAATAAAATAATAGAAGATTTAAAGGAGTAAATATAAATGGTAATAAATGTAGGATTAAAAATAGATATACTATAATTTTATTAAAAATATCAAAAGCATTTGCTCTAATAGGAAAAAATAATATGACAATTCATAGTTGTTGCGAAAAGAACTTTGGAAGTGTTTGGAAAAGCACTTCCTTTTTTTGATTTTTTGTGGTAGAATGATGGAAAATAAAATTATGGAGGAAAAAATGGAAAATATTTTTAAGGTTGCAATTTTACAATTAAATGCAATTAATAATATGGATAATTCTTTAAAAAAGGGTATAATAGCATGTAGAAAAGCAAAAGAATTAGGAGCAGATATAGCAGTTTTTCCAGAAATGTGGAACATTGGCTATGAAATGCCAGAAAATGATGAAGATTTAGGTGATTGGATTAATAAATCAATATATGAAAATAATAACTATCTTTTAACGTTTAAAAAGTTAGCTAAAGAATTAAATATGGCTATTTCTATAACATTTCTTGAAAAAACAAAAGATCTTCCTAAGGATTCTGTAATTATATATGATAGATTTGGAAATAAAATTTTAAAATACTCTAAAGTTCATACAGTAGATTTTAAAATGGAAAAATATATGACACCTGGCAATGATTTTTATGTTGGAGAACTTGACTATGGAAATGGAAAGTTGAATATTGGTTCTATGATATGTTATGATAGAGAATTTCCAGAAAGTTCTAGAATATTAATGATTAAAGGTGCTGAAATAATATTAGTTCCAAATGCTTGCTTTATGTCAAAAATAAGATTAGAGCAATTAAAAATTAGGGCTTATGAAAATATGGTCGGAATAGTAACTGTTAATTATACCGATTATGGTGGAAGATCATCTGCTTTTAGTCCTATTGTAAGAGATGAAAATAAAAAAGAACTTAATAGTGAAATATTAATTATGGATGAAAATGAAAGCATTCAAATAGTAGAATTTAATATGGATGAAATAAGAAACTATAGAGAACATGGAATATGGGGAGATTCATATAGAAAACCATTTCTATATGAATATATAAGTCAAGAACATGTTAAAGAACCATTTATAAGAATGGATGCAAGAAGAAATACAAAAAAATACATTGAACAATAATATTTGGAATATAAAATTAAAAAATAGGAGGTAACTTTAATGATATATAAATATATATACAAAACTCCAATATGTTTTTTTGTTATGAACTTCGTTTTAAAATTAAATAATTTATGATAAATTATACATAGTATATAAATTAAAACTATATATTTTATAAATAGTTCAGGAAGGTGGAATAATATGGGAAAGGTTTTAAAAGTAAGAGAAGTAGGGGACCCTATTCTTGAAAAAAAATGTGAAGAAATAGAAATAAGAAATATAAATGAGGATATTTTAGAAATTATAGGAGATTTAAAAGCAACATTAGAGTTTGGAACTGGGCTAGGAATTGCTGCACCCCAGATAGGAATAAATAAAAGAATAATTGTAGTAGGTGCTAAGAAAGAAGATATAAAGTATAATGATGCAGAAGAAATACCAATAACGGCAATGATAAATCCAACTTGGAAGAATTTGTCAAAAGATACGGATGTGCAATATGAAGGATGTATGAGTGTTCCTAGTATAAGAGGAAAGGTAGAAAGATATAAAAATATAGAACTTACTTATTATAATGAAAGTGGTGAAAAAATATTAAAAAAGTTAAATGGATTTTTTGCAAGACTAGTGCAACACGAATGTGACCATTTAGATGGAATTGTATTTCTAGAAAAAGTAAAAGGTACTAATGGTTTTGCAACTAGAGAGAATATAAATAAATATAATTTATAGATATAAAAACATTTATGTTGAAAATAGTATATGTATAATGATCTAAAAATAAAGAGAAATTAGGAGAAATATAATATGAAAATAGGAATTGATATAGACAATTGTATATCTAATTTTGATGATACTTTATTAAAAGAATATTTAAAACATGATAAAAAACTGAGAAATACAGGTATTATAAATGAAAATGCAGAATCTATAAGAAGAGGAATGTTTGATTGGACAGAAAAAGAAGAAAATGATTTTTACAATTCAAATATTGAAAATTTTGCAAAGAAACTAAAACCATTAGAAGATTCATCTTATTATATAAATAAATTAATGGAAGATGGGCACGAAATATATATAATAAGTGGTAGAAATAATGGCGAATATACAAACCCTTGGGAACTAACAGAAAAATGGTTAAATAAATATAGTGTTGTTTATGACAAATTAATACTTACAGATACTTACGATAAACATGCAAAAACAGTTGCATGTTTAGAAAATAATGTAGATTTAATGATTGAGGATAATATTAAAATAAGTTTAGATTTAGTAAGTAATGGAATTAAAGTTTTGACAATGAATACAAGATATAATCAAAAAGAAAAAACATTAGATAGAGTTTCAAAATGGAAAGAAATATACGAAAGAATATTAAAACTTAATAAAAAATTAGATGATAAAAAAGTAAATGTTATTTTAGATACAGATACATATAATGAGTGCGATGATCAGTTTGCATTGTCTTATTTATTAAAATCAGAAGATAAATTTAATATTGAAGCAATTACAGTGGCTCCATATCATCATGATAATAACATATCAATTGATGAAGGAATAGATAAAAGTTATGATGAAATCATTAAAATCTGTAACTGGTTAAATTTTGATTGTACTAATAAAGTATTTAAGGGATCTACAGATTATGTGGAAAATGATTATAATGAGGAAAATGATGCGGTAAATAAAATAATTGAAATTGCAAATAAAAATGATAAAACATATATTTTAGCTATAGGAGCGATAACAAATGTAGCCATTGCTATAAATAAAGAACCTAAAATAGTTGATAAAATTGAAGTTATTTGGCTTGGTGGAAATAGCTTCCTAAGTAAAGAGAACAAGGAATTTAATTTTAAACAGGATGTACAAGCTGTAAGAACTGTTTTTGAATCAAAGGTAAAATTAACAGTAATACCTTGCAAAAATGTAGCTTCAAATTTAAGAACTTCAATATATGAGTTAGAACATTTCTTAAAAGGTAAAAGTAAATTATGTGATTATTTATGTGAAAGATTTTATAATGATGGAGTACATGGAATTAAAGAAAGAAGAGTTATTTGGGATATAAGCGTTATAGCATATATGATAAATAAAGAATGGTTTCAAACAGAAGAGGTAAGTTGTCCAAATATTAAAGATGATACATCTTATGAAATTACATCAAATAAGCATAAAATAACTGTAGTTAATTATTTAGATGTCGATAAAATATATAAAGATTTATTTGAAAAATTAACAAAGTAATAATAGAGAGGATGATATGAAATATTTTATTAGATTTATTATATTAATAAATAAAAATTTGCTTTAAATGTTGAAAAAAGTCCATAGGAGTTGACTTTAATGATATATAAATATATATACAAAACTCCAAAAGAATTTTCAAATATAATAATGAATAGTGATGGAGAAAATTTAACAGGGTTGTGGTTTGAATGTTCAAGAGATACCTCTAAACATGTAGTAGAATGTGAAGAAAAAGATTTGAAAATATTTAGAGATACAAGTAAATGGTTAGATATTTATTTTAGTGGTAAAAATCCAGATTTTACACCTAAGTATAAAATAGAAAATATGACTACTCCTTTTAGAAAAGAAGTTATAGATATAATGAACACTATTAGTTTTGGAAAAACTTTAACATATAGTGATATATCTAAAATATTTGCTAAAAATAGAGGATTAGAAAAAATGTCATCTCAGGCTGTTGGAGGTGCTGTTGGTTGGAATCCTATTTGCATTATAATTCCATGTCATAGAGTAGTAGGAAAAAATGGAAGCTTAACTGGATATGGTGGAGGTATAAAAAACAAAATAGCATTATTAGAGCATGAAAAAAACGACATGAGTAAATACTTCATTCCAAGACGTGGAAGTGCCTTATGATAAGATGTAAATGGTGTAACTTAAACAATCCAAAATATATAGAATATCACGATAATGAATGGTGTAAACCAAACTTTAATGACAAATATTTATTTGAAATGTTAATATTAGAGTCTTTCCAAGCTGGGCTTTCTTGGGAATGTATATTGAATAAAAGAGAATATTTTAGAAAGGCATTTGATAACTTTGATGTAAATAAAATTTGTAACTATAATGATGAAAAAGTACAAGAGTTATTAAAAAATGAAAATATTGTCCGAAATAAGTTAAAGATAAATGCAGCCATAACCAATAGTAAAATATTTAAGAAAATCCAAGACGAATATAGTTCTTTTGGTAATTATTTAAAAATATTTACAAATGATAAAATTATTTATGAAATAAATAAAAGTACAAATAAATTATCTGATAGATTATCAGAGGATTTAAGAAAAAGAGGTATGAAATTTGTTGGAAGCACAATTATTTATTCTTATTTACAAGCAATAGGAGTTATATATTCTCATGATACAAAATGCTTTATGTATAAAGATAGATAGGAGAAAAATATGAATTATACATATGTCGATTATTTTAAATATAAGTATAAAAATAAGGTTAAAAAAATATATATCAAATCTTTTCCTAGGAATGAAAGATTTCCATTTGGAATTTTAAAATATTGTTCTAAAGGAAAAAATGTATTATTTAATATAGTATTAGATAAAGAAGAAATGGTTGGACTAGCATATTTGGTTGATTGTAAGGATTTCGTTTATTTAATGTATTTAGCTGTAGATGAAAGTAAAAGAGGATGCGGATGTGGTTCTAAAATACTTAAAGATTTAACTTCAAAATATGGAAATGTTATTTTAAGTATAGAAAGGCCTCAAAATAACGTAAATGATAAAAAATTAAGAAGAAAGAATTTTTATCTTAAAAATGGGTTTTATGAAACTAATAAATTTATTCTAGATAATAAAGTTGAATATGAAATTTTATGTACAAATAGTGATTATGAAATAACAGAAGAAAATTTAAAACAAAGATATACCAAAATGGGAAATAATAAATTTATAAATTACGTTATATCAAAAATATTTAATACATATAATATAAAATTTATAAAATAAAAATATAATCTAGCATAGCTATATGTATGGAGGGAATATGGATGAAAAATAATGAAGAAAAAATAACAACTATATATTATATAAGACATTCTGTAAAATTAAGTAATAATATGATTAATACATATATGACAAATCAATCAAAATTACTTCAAAATGAAAAAATTGTACTTAGTGTTAATGGAGAGAGAAGAGCTGAACTGCTTAGTAATGAAGAAGAACTTCAAAATATAGATGTTGTATATACAAGTAATTGTGTAAGGACATTACAAACTGCAAAATATTTAATGTTTAAACAAAATTTGAAAGCAAATATAGATGAAAGATTAGATGAGAGAAGAACAGGGATACCAAATGATGATAAAGTAAAAGATTGGTATACAAGGCAATATCTAGATGAAAATTATAAAACTATTGGCGGAGAAAGTAAGAAAGATGTTGAAAATAGGATGTATGAAGTATTTAAAGAAGTCATTAGGGATAATAAAGGAAAAAGAATTGCTATTTTTTCTCATGGGTATGCAATAACTATGTTTTTGCTTAAATATTGTAAATTAGAAGATATAAATAAAGAACATAATTTAAAAATTAGCTATAAAGATAAAGTTATATTTAATGGAAAAATTAATTCTCCTGATGTGTTTAAAGTTGATGTAGGAAAAGATAATGAAATTTTAAATATTGAAAATATTAAATTTGATGATTTAGAATATGATGATGTAAATTAATTAAAAATCCATCTAATATTCATGTAGATTTCATCTACGTTATTGAAATATTGTAAAATTTAGTGTATAATACTTTTAATAAATTTAGACAACATTTAATATCAATTGATAAGGAGGAAAAATTAATGAAGCGGAATGAAAGTGAGATAAAAAAGGTTTTTTGTTTTCGGCCAAGAAAATGCATTTCTTGTGGCAAAATAATTTGGATTGGAAAGCATTGGTGTAAACCAGTAAAAAATTATTCTAAGTATTCTGAACTATATGCAACAGATAAATTAATATGTTGCAAAAAATGTGCAAATTGTAAGAATGATATGGATAAAATTATGGATACATGGGCATTTAAAAAGCCTTTGTGGACGTTTTTAAAGAAATAAAATAATAATAATTGAAACGTTTAATTTATTAATAAAGGAGGACTTTTCCTCCTTTATCTTTTAAAAATAATAATTTGGTGTAAAGAATTAGGAGGAAAAAGTTATGAAGAGAATGAAAAAGGACGAGCTTTTAGAATTAATAAAGACATTAAAAATTGATAAGGAGGAATTTTGGGTATTATCATCTGGTGCTTTAGTATTAAGAGGAATATATCCAGATGCCGGAGATTTAGATATTGCAGTAACAAATAAAGGATTAGATGAATTAAAAAACAACTATTCTTTAGAGCCAAAGGGAAAAGATTGGTATAAAGTAAATGATAGGATTGAATGTGTGTGTGACGGTGATAAGGAAAAACTTGAATATTATCCTGAAAAAGTAGGAGATTATTATGTTCAAAATATACATGATTATCTTAAATTTTTAAAACAAAGTAAAAGAGAAAAAGATAAATTAAGAATAAAATTAGTTGAAGATTATATAGAAAATAGGGAGAGAAAAATATGAAAATACCATTAAGATTTCAATGTACAGAATATGATTGTGGAACTACATCCTTTATAAATGCACTTCTTTATTTATATGATAGAGAAGATATACCTATTGAATTTATTAAAGCAATTTATAAATATACTTTGGATGTAGAGGATAAAGAAGGAATTATTGGAAAAGGTGGAACTTCAAGAAATCATGCAGAAAGATTGGCTAGATTTTTCGTAAGGTATGCTAATACTAATGAAAAAATTAATATAAAAGCACATATTCTATGCAATGATAAAGTGAATTTAATAAACTTGAAAAGTGTAATTGAAAGAGGCGGAGTTGCAATAGCAAGAGTATGGCAACAAGGGGAACATTATGTAATAATAACTAAAATAGATGAAAATTTTGCATATATATTTGATCCATATTATTTAGATGAAGATTATTATTATAAAGATAGTGAGGTAGCAGTAGTGTTAAATGATAATTTTACTCACAATAGGTTAGTAAAATTATCTAGATTATTTGATGAAAGGAAAGTTGACTTTTCTTTACTACCAGTTGAAGATAGAGAGGTAATTTTGTTGGAAAGGTAGATTTTATTTCAAAAAATATAAAGGAAAAAAACTATGAATGACAAATATATATTTTTAGACTATGCTGCAAATATACCAGTAGATAAAGAAGTTTTAGATGTGCTTAATGATACAACTTTAAAATATTATGCAAATCCAAATTCTACACATAAATTAGGTAGAATTGAAAAAAAGAAGATGTTGTATTAGAGACATTAATAAATGGAGGTTCAAGTACCACAATATATAGAAGTGGTACTCCAATAGTAGGACAAGTAGCTGCTTTAAATAAAGCTTTAGAACTTGCTTTTACAAACTTTTCTAAAAGGTACGAGTATGTAAAAAAATAAAGAGAAAATTAAGAGAAAATTAAGAGAAAATCTATTAAAGTATCAATATGTAAAAATTAATACATTATCAGAATAAAATCCATATATATTAAATTTAAGCATTATAGGTGTAAAAGCAGTAGAATTTAAAGAAAAATTGGAAGAATACGATGTATGTATTTCAATAAAGTCAGCTTGTACTGTAACAATTACTCTATCAAGAATTGTGATGGCTACCACACTTGATAAAAAAGAGCAATTTTATCTTGGAAAATTAGTTTATCTCATTTAATAAAAGAAGAACAAATAGGTAAATTTTTAGAAATATTTGATGAATGCTATAATTATTTTCAAGGAGGGCCAAAATGCAAAGATATGAAGAAATAGAAAGAGGCATAACAACTACTTATAGAAAAAAGATTTGGTTACAATTTATAAAAGGTGTAAAAGAATTTGATATGGTAAATGAAGGAGATAAAATTGCCGTATGTATTTCTGGTGGAAAAGACTCAATGTTACTTGCAAAGTGCATGCAAGAATTAAAAAAACATAAAAAGGTAAATTTTGAACTTGTATTTCTTGTTATGGATCCAGGTTATAACAAAATAAATAGACAAAAGATAATAAATAATGCCAAACTTTTAAATATTCCAATAACAATGTTCGATAGTAATATATTTGAGGTAGTAGAAAAAATTGATGACCATCCATGTTATATTTGTGCAAGAATGAGAAGGGGATATTTATACCAAAAAGCAAAAGAACTTGGATGTAATAAAATTGCACTAGGCCATCACTTTGACGATGTTGTAGAAACAATACTTATGGGAATGCTATATGGTGCACAAATGCAGACAATGATGCCAAAACTTCATAGCACATATCATGAAGGTATGCAGCTTATACGTCCTTTGTATTATGTTAAAGAGGCTGATATTATAAAATGGAAAGAAGAAAATGATCTACATTTTATACAATGTGCTTGTAGATTTACGGAGCGCTGTACGATGTGTGATAATGATGGCGGTGGCTCCAAAAGAGAAGAAATGAAAAAATTAATAAAACAGCTTAGAAAAGTGTACGATAAAGTTGATATGAATATATATAACAGTACTAAAAATGTTAACTTAAATACAATTATTTCTTATGTAAAAGATGGAAAAACATATCATTTTATGGATGATTATAATAAAAAGGGGAAGAAAAATAATGAATAGTAGTAAATATTGTTTAATTACAACAACTTTTGAAAATAAAGAAGAGGCAAATAAAATATCTGAAATTTTACTAAAAAAAAGACTTGTTAGTTGTTCACAAATTAGCAGTATAACAAGTTCATATCATTGGAAAGGCAAGATAGAACATGAAGAAGAATTTTTACTTCAAATGAAATCAAAGACATCATTATATAAAGAAATTGAAAGTGAAATATTAAAATATCACAGTTACGAAACACCTCAGATAATTATGTATGAGATTAAGGATGGTTATTCTGAGTATTTAAAGTGGATTGATGATGAAACTAAAGAAGATAATGAAAAATGTATTGTACTTGCTTCAAATAACAATAATAAATTAAAAGAATTTAGAGAAATTTTAAATAACAAGAAAGTTTTATCTCTTAAAGATATTGGATTTAATGAAGAAATAGAGGAAACTGGAAAAACATTTCTAGAAAATTCTTTAATAAAAGCAAAAACTGTAAGTAATTATTTAAAAGAAAGAAATTTAGAATACATAGTAATTGCAGATGATAGTGGTTTATGTGTAAATGCTTTAAATGGTGAACCTGGAGTATATAGTGCAAGATATTCGGGAGATCATTCAAATAGTCAGTTAAATAGAAAAAAATTACTAGATGCTTTGGAAAATAAAGAGGATAGAAGTGCATATTTTGTATGTAATATAGTAATGTATTATCCAGATGATACATATTTATCATTTGAAGGAAAAACATTTGGTAAAATTACTAGAGAAGAGCTTGGTAGTAAAGAATTTGGTTATGATTGTATCTTTTATTCAGATGATCTAGAAAAAACTTTTGGAGAGGCAACAGCCGATGAGAAGAATAAAGTATCACATAGAGGACGTGCCGTAGAAAAACTATTAGAAAAATTGAATTAGTATTATTTGTAATAAAAAGTATATCAAAAGTATTATATATTATTTTGAAGGTGAAAATTTATAATTAAATTTGCAAAAAGTGGCAAACTTTCTAAAATTAAACCTGCAAAAAGTGGCAAACTTTCTAAAATTAAGCCTGCAAAAAGTGGCAAAAATATTGACTATTTATAAAAAATATGATAATATTTTTTTGAAGGAGAATAAAAGATATGCAAAGATTATTTGAAAAAAAATTATTTGATTGGAAAAAATCAGGAATGAAGAAACCTTTAATGGTTGTTGGTGCAAGACAGATTGGGAAAACTTATACAATTGAAAAATTTTCTAAAGAAAATTTTGAACAATATCTATATTTTAATTTAGAAAAAAATATGGAGGTTAGAAATATTTTTGAAGAGTCAATCGATGATGAGAAAGTTATAAGGGATATTGAATTGTATTTAGGAAAAAAGATTGATATTGAAAAAACAATATTCTTTTTTGATGAAATACAAGTTAGTGAAAATTTTATTGTATCTTTGAAATATTTTAACGAGTCTAAGAAGCCATATAAAATAATATGTGCAGGAAGTTTACTTGGAGTAAAAATAAATAGATTTAAAGGCTCATTTCCAGTAGGTAAAATAAGAATGGAATATATGTATCCTATGAATTTTGAAGAATTTTTAATAGCTACAGGAAATAAAATGTTAAGGGATGAAATAAAAAAATGTTATAATGATATGTCACCAATGCCTGATTTTGCACACGAAAAAGCAATTACTCTATATAAGAAATATTTATGTGTTGGCGGAATGCCAGAAGCAGTCAATAATTTTGTTGAAAATGAATTAGATATATTAAAGTTTGATGAACATATTATTTCAGATATTAAAGATATGTACATTGCTGATATGCAAAAATATGTTAAAAACAGTATCGAAACTGTAAAAATCGAAAAAGTATATAAAAGTATTCCTAGTCAATTGGCTAAAGAAAATAAAAATTTTAAGTATAATTTTATTGAAGAAAATGGAAGGAAAAGAAAATATGAAAGTTCTATTGATTGGCTAGTTGCTTCAAAAATGATTTTAATAGATTATAATACAAAAAAAATAGAAATACCATTAAAGGTATATATAGATGAAAATACTTTTAAATTATATTTAAGTGATGTTGGAATACTAACTAATATGAGTGAGATTAGGTTTCCAGATATAATATTAGATAATTCATTTATTTATAAAGGAGCTATTACAGAAAATTATGTTGCAGAAGAACTAACTTCAAAAGAAGAGTCATTATACTATTGGACATCAAAAAGAAATGCTGAAATTGATTTTGTGCTATATAGCCAAGAAGATGGAATAATTCCAATAGAAGTTAAAAGTGGAAATAATGTTAAATCAGTAAGTTTAAATATGTATATTAATGAATATAAACCTAAATATGCAATACGATTTTCTACTAGAAATTTTGGATTTGAAAATAATATAAAATCAATTCCGTTATATGCGGTTTTTTGTATAAAATAAATATAAAAAAAGATATTAATTGTATTAGATTATAAAATATATTTATAATGATTATTAAATAAAAGAGGGCAAATGCAGTAAAATCAAAGCATTTGCCCTTTTAGAGACTATTATATAAATTTACAATAAAATTTATAAATACTCTTTTAAAGCTTCCATATATTTTTCTTGATAGTGAATAAATTCATTTAAAATAGCAACTTCACTTTTACTTTTATCATCTTTCATATCAATCACCTAGTAAGTATTATTTTCTATAACAGCAGATTTATTCATATATGTCAAATTTAGTTGCTTTACCCCTTTATTTTACATTAAATTTGTGGTAAAATAGACATAAAGTATAGGAGAAAAAAGATGTATATTTTATCACAAGTATTAGGTGTAGCAGGAATTATTAGTATGCTTGCAAGTATAGCTTTTGATACAAGGAAAAAATTACCAGCTTTTGAAATGTTGGCAATTATTCTTTTTGGACTTCAATATTTTATTTTAAAAGCCATTCCTGCAGTGATTATGCTTATAATTTTATTTTTAAGGTGCATTGTATTTTTTTACATTGAAAAAAAGTATAAAAAAGTTTCATTTTTTATACTACTGGTTTTTCTTGCTTCAATTATTGTAGCTGCTAGTATAATGAAATATGGAATTATGGAAGGCTTTCCAGTTATATCTACATTTATATACACAATTGGAATTTGGCAAAAAAATACTAATATTCAAAGAATTGTTACACTATTTATTTCATGCATATTAATTGGATACAATGTATATGTTAGAGCGTATTCATTATTAATTTGGAATATTTTTGAAATAATTACATCTTTAATTGCTATTTACAATATTAACTTAAATGATAAAAATTCTAAAAAAGGGAGAATGTTATGATAATATTAAATGTATTTAGACATATAAAAACTGTAATGACACATAAATTCTATGTATTTATTTTTGCATGCAAAGCCGGAATACCATTTAGAGGGTTAGTTCATGACATGTCAAAATTTTCGCCGTCCGAATTTTTTGAATCTGTAAAATATTATCAAGGAAATGGATCACCAATATCAGCTGCAAAGAAAGAAAATGGATATTCTAAAGCGTGGTTACATCATAAAGGAAGAAATAAACATCACTGGCAATATTGGTATGATAGTCAAACATATGATAAAACACCGATTATTCCATATAAATATACAGTGGAGATGATATGTGATACTTTAGCTGCAGGAAAAACAT
>FR891295.1 GCA_000433755.1 Clostridium sp. CAG:465
AGAGATAGGTGGAAACTTAAATACAACATCTTTAAAAATACCACAAACTACAAAAATAGTTAGTGGTGGAGTGATAAGTCACTTTTGTTCTACATACATATTTAATAGGTGATATTAATGTTTGGTTTATTTAAAAAAAGAAGAAAAAAACTTTCTATGAGAAGAAATAGCACATATACATGTACAAATGACTTAAATAATGTAAGAAATACATTAAGAGAAGGTGATGAAGGAGATGATGTTAAAAATTTACAAAATATGTTAATGGGTATTGTACACATATATCCTAAAATGCCTGTTATAACTTTAAATGGTATATATGATAGTCAAACTAGAAATGCAGTAAGATCATTTCAGAGTATGATGGGAATAAGTGACACTGGAATAATGGATAAAAATACATACGAAAAATTAAAAGTTATATATGACAAAAAAGACCAAATCAAGGCAATTGAAAGAATTGATTTTAGTAATAATGTAAGTAATAATAATTTAAATACGGGAGCAGATTTATCATATAATGTACTTAAAGAAGGTAGTAAAGGAAGATATGTATATAGGCTTCAGGAGTATTTAAGAAGAGTTTCTTTGGTAAATCAAAATATTCCTAATATAGCTTTAGATGGAATTTTTGGAAGTGAAACTAAAAAAGCAGTTATGAGCTTTCAAAAAGAATATGGACTTGAAGTGACAGGAATTGTTGACGATGAAATGTGGGATAAATTATATAACGAATATATGAAATAATAATGTTCTGTTAAAAGTATTTAATATTGATTTAAATACTTTTTTCTTTTGCTATTTACATTGCTTAGAAAATAATATATAATAATTGACAAAAGGAAGTGAAAAAATGGCTTTAAATATTGTGTTAATTGAACCTGAAATTCCACAAAATACGGGAAATATAGCTAGGACATGTGCTGCACTTGGAGCAAAACTTCATTTAGTTCATCCTCTTGGATTTGATATATCTCAAAAAGCGGTAAAAAGGGCAGGACTTGACTACTGGGACAAGTTGGAAATAGTTGAGTATGAAAATCTTGAAGATTTTAAGAATAAAGTTGATACTAATGATATGTATTTACTTTCAACTAAAGCAAATAAAGTATATACTGATGTTAAATATACAGGAGATTCATATTTAGTATTTGGACCTGAAACTAGAGGAATTCCTGAGGACTATATTCTAGAAAAATTTGATAAAACTGTAAGAATACCTATGAGAAAGAAGATACGTTCGCTTAATTTATCAAATAGTGTTGCAATTGTTGCATATGAAGCTCAAAGACAAATAAATTATGAAGGACTTCAAGAAAAAAGTACTTATTTTGAAAATTTATAATTTAATATTATTGACATAAAACAACAGGCGTGGTATACTTATACAAAAATATTCATTATTTATTTTTATATTAAAATTTAAGGAGGAGTCTGTTATGGGTAACAGAGTTGACAAGCATAATTATTATTTAGGTATTGCAGAAGAGGTGCTTTCTCGTGCAACTTGTCTTAGAAGAAATTATGGATGCGTCTTAGTAAAGAATGATGAAATAATTTCTACTGGATATAACGGTGCACCAAGGGGTAGAGAAAACTGTATTGATCTTGGCTTTTGTGCAAGAGAAAAATTGAAAATAAAGTCAGGGCAAAACTACGAACTGTGCAGAAGTGTACATGCAGAACAAAATGCAATTATTTCAGCTGCACGAAGAGATATAATCGGAGCAACGCTATATATGGTTGGTAAGGATGTCAAGACTGGACAAATACTTGAAAAAATTGATTCTTGCATTATGTGCAAAAGAGTGGTTATAAATGCGGGAATAAAATATGTAGTTGTAAAGGATGTACATTCTGATACGGGTTATAAAATAATGGATGTCAATGACTGGATTAAATTTGATGAAGTCTTAGAAAATAACAAAAAAATACTTTTTAATAATTAAAATTATAACAAAAAACGTTCAAACTATTATAGTTTTGAACGTTTTTTATAAATGGTAGCGGCAACAGGAGTCGAACCTGTGACCTTTCGGGTATGAACCGAACGCTCTAGCCAACTAAGCTATGCCGCCATTATTAAAAGCCCTAACGACAGTAATTATTATACACTATGTAATAATTATTGTCAATCTTTTTTGCACAAAAAAGTATTTTTTTCATTATATGGTCATATTATTTTCTAGGGTGATAAAAGTGATAGAAACATATCCTTTTAAATTAAAAGAATTACCATATAGCTATGAGGAAATGGAACCATACATAAATAGTAAAACAATGTATTTACATCATGATAAACATTTAAAAACATATGTAGATAATTTAAATAAAGCTCTAGCACCTTATCCTAGACTATATAATTGGTCACTTGAAAAGTTACTTAAAAGTTTAATGTTTTTACCAGAGGATATAAGAGAAAAAGTAAAAAATAATGGTGGAGGAGTATATAACCACAATTTATATTTTAGTGGACTAAAAAATAGCTTAAATACTAATATACCTATTGGAAGACTTGCTAAAAAGATCGACGAACAATATATTAACTTTGACAATTTTTATAAATGTTTTAAAGAGGAAGCTTTAAAAGTATTTGGTTCAGGTTATGCATGGCTTGTAATGGATAAAAATAACAATTTAAATGTTATAGGAACAAAAAATCAAGATACAGTACTAGACTTAAATTTATGTCCAATTTTATTAATTGATGTATGGGAACATGCATATTATTTAAAATATAACAATCGTAGGGATGAATATATAGATAACTTAAAAAAATTATTAACTTTGATAAAGCAGAAGAAAGGTATCTTAAATGCTTAGAAAAATAGGCTTAGTTTTTATGACTAAGCCTATTTTGACATTCGGGGCATATTCCTTTTAATTCTAAAAAGTGACCAGTAATTGTGTATCCAGTTGTTTCTTTTACCTTTTTTGAAATTAAGTCTATAGGACAGTTTTCGATAGGAGTTATTTTATGACAAATGTAGCAAACTAAATTATGAGTGTGGCTTTTATTATTAAGTTTGTAATACATTTTACCATCATCAAATATAAACTTAGTAAGTATTTTTTTATCTGATAAGAAATTTAAATTTCTATATATTGTTGCAATATTTATTTCTTTATTTAACATAGTATAAAGATCTTCTGCACATAGTGGAGTAGAGGTATAGTTCAATACATTTAATATTTTAATTCTATTTTTAGTTCTTTTAAAATCCATATTACATCATCATTCCTATAATTTCTATAATTATACCAACTGATACTCCAAGTAAATACACTAGTCCTAATATCTTTAAATTTTCTTTTATATTTTTATTTTCTTTAAATAATATAACCATACCAAGTCCAGATCCACTGCTTAGTCCTGCTATTATAGAGGCAAAAGAAATATTATTTGATAAGAATAATTCTGTAAGTAGTACTGATGAAGCACAATTTGGTATAAGTCCAATAAGTCCAGCAACCAATGGTTGAAAAATACTGCCTGACATTAATAATTTTGATAACATTTCTTCACCAATATAATGAATAAGTATATTTAAAATAAATGCAAAGATTAGAATAAATAGAAATACATTTATGGTATGTTTTATTGACGATTTAAGAATTCCTGAATGATTACAATCGCAATTTGAACACATAGAATGAATATGTTCTTGCGTTTCTTTTTTTTCTTCAATTGGAGTATGTTTTTTTCTAAATATTAAATCTATTATAAATCCAATAACAATTCCTATAATTAATTTTAGTCCTATAACTTTGAGTAATAAAGGCATACAATCAGGATGAGATAAAAGAACAGGAATTGCTTCGTCTGAAGTAGTTAGAAATACAGCTACAAGTGTACCTAATGTAATTACTCTACTTGCATATAATGTAGCAGCAGTAACAGAAAAACCACATTGGGGAAATGTTCCCAAAAATCCCCCTATAACTGGTCCAAATTTTCCTGAACGTTTAAGTGCATTTTCAATTTTTTTTGAAGATTTATGCTCTATAAATTCTATAATTAAGTATGATAAAAATAAAAATGGCAACATTTTTATAGAATCAACTAATGTATCTAAAATAATATCTTTCATTAATTTCACCTCGTCTAAATGCAAATTATTTGCATTTAGAATTATACTATTTTTATAAACTTATGTCAAGGAAAATAAAATATATTTGCAATTCTCAACAAATTATGTTAAAATAAAAATGTAGAGAGGAGGCTTTTTTATGAATATTGTAAGAATTGGTACGAAAAACAAAGAATCAAAATTATATATCTTTGTTATTATAGCTGTAATATTTGTAGGAATGTTTTTGATTTTAAGTCCAGTTTTTAATATTAAAAAACTTTTCTTAGCTAAAAAAGAAGAGAATATGCAAACAGAGCCTTCTTATGAGTCATTAAAAAATACGGAAATTGTTTTTAAATCTAAGTATTCTAGCCCTGTAAGCGTGGGGAATATTAAGGTAAATAATGACAATAGTATGATAGTAAGCGCAGATCCAGGAATGAATGTAAAAAGTATAGGAGATGGCTTAATATATAAAACAGGTAGAGATAATGTATATGGTAATTATATAGAAATAGGATATTCAGGTTTAAAGAAAGATGAAATTTATGCTTTTTACGCTGGGTTTGAAAAGCCAATAAATGGTGACGTTATTCCGGTGCAAGAAGGCCAAAAGTTAGGTGAAGTTGGATCTAATGGCAAATTCTATTTTGAAATTAGAGATAAAGATCATAATAGGATTAGTCCTTATGAATATATTAATTTACCAATTTATGAAAATAATTAAAAAATAACAAACCAGTATTTTACTGGTTTGTTATTTTTATATAAAAAAAACTGAAACCAAAAAATGATATCAGTTTAAATAATGGTTGCGGGGGCAAGACTCGAACTTGCGACCTCAGGGTTATGAGCCCTACGAGCTGCCAACTGCTCTACCCCGCGATTCACTATTAATAGTATATTATAATTAATAAAAAATGTCAATGTTTTTTTATTAATTTGTTAAATTTTTTAATATTAACTTGCACATGGTATTTCTTTAATATATAATATATTTGGTGAAATTATGAAACTAGAAGGAAAAGTATCAACAATTATATTTAAAAATGATAGTAATTCATGGACAGTTATGCTACTTAAAAATAAATCTGGATATATGACTGCTGTAGGTCAAACTGAAAATCTAGAAGTTGGCGATGAAATCGAACTTGAGGGGGAGATGTCTTCCCATAAAGTTTATGGCGAACAGTTCAAATTTACAACATATAAAAAAGTTTTACCAAAAACTGATTCTGCTTTAATTCAATATATAGCTGACAATGTTAAGGGCGTAGGAAAAAAGAAAGCTAAAAGTATTATTGATATGTTTGGTGAAGATACTATTAATACTATAAGATTTAAATCTATAGAACTTTTAAAAGTAAAAGGATTAAATGAAGAAAATGTTGAAGCATTAAATGTTTTCTTTAATGAGGAATATGAAAGATGGAACGTAATTAATTTTTTAACTGATTTTGGTATTTCGGTTGTAATGGCAAGCAAGATTTATCAAGATCTTGGAAAAGATACTATTGATATAGTAAAGCAAAATCCATATAGTTTGTTAATGTTTGTTAAAACCTTAGATTTTAAACAAGTAGATAAAATAGGAGAAAAATTAGGTGTACTACCTGAATCAGAGTCAAGAATAGATACGGGTATAATATATTCACTTAATAATGCTACAGAATTTGGGCATACATGCCTTAAGGAAGATGCATTGATTTCATATGCTGCAAAAATTTTAAATGTTTCTGAGTCATGTATTCAAAATGGAATAATTAGGTTAGAATTACATGAAAAATTATATAGACAAACCATAAACGATGAGGAATATATATATAGAAAAAGCTTCTTTTTAGCAGAAGAAAATATTGCTGATTTTATAGTAAAAAAAAGTAGATCAAAATCAACTAAAAAAGATAATTATGCTCAATATATTGATGAAGTAAGTAAAGAGGATAAAATAGAACTATCTGATGAACAAAAAGAGGCAATACTTAATTCACTTGTAAATGATGTTACTGTAATTACTGGTGGACCAGGTACAGGAAAAACTACTATTATTAAGTGTATAATACAGATTTTAGAAAAGTTAGATATAAAATATGTTCTTTGTGCACCAACAGGAAGAGCAGCTAAGAGAATAACTGAAACGACTAAAAGAGAAGCAAGAACAATTCATAGACTTCTTGAAATCACTAAACTTGATAATGAAGATATTGATATGTTATATAATCTTGAAGTAAAAACTATTGAGGAGGAATTTGTAATAGTTGATGAGGCGTCTATGCTTGATACAATAATGATGAATAATCTAATAAAGGCTTTGGGGAAAAAGACTAAAATAATTTTTGTAGGAGATGTTGATCAACTACCTTCAGTAGGTCCAGGAAATGTTTTAAAAGATATAATAACATCAGGAATTGTAAATACTGTATACCTAAAGCAAATATATAGACAAAGTGCTAAAAGTGATATTATTTTAAATGCACATAGAGTAAATGAAGGAAAATATCCTGAATTTAAGAACAAAGATACTGATATGTATTTTATAAAAACAAACAGTGTAGAAGATACTTTATCAGAAATATCATCACTTGTTTCATACAGATTAGAATCATTTGCAACGTTTGATAAGCTAAAGGATTTGCAAATTTTAACACCTATGAAAAAAACAACTCTTGGCACCATTGAATTAAATAATATGTTACAAGAGTTACTAAATCCTAAATCTATATCTAAAGAGGAGAGAAAAGTTGGAGATAGAATATATAGAGTTGGAGATAAAGTAATGCAAATCCAGAATAATTATGACAAAAGATTTGACGTTAAGGGTGAAGCAAAGCAAAATATTGAAGGTGTATATAATGGAGATATTGGATATATAAAAAAAATAGATAATGTAAATAAAGAACTTACAGTATTGTTTGATGATGTAAGAGAAATATCCTATGATTTTGATGAGCTTGATGAGCTTGAACTTGCTTATGCAACTACAATACACAAGAGTCAAGGCAGTGAATTTGATTATGTAGTTTTACCTCTATATACAGGGTATCCAAAGCTATTTACAAGAAATCTTTTATATACAGCCATGACAAGAGCAAAAAAAATGCTAGTAATAGTTGGAAGTAAAAAAATGATAGAATATATGGTTGATAATATTGATTCTAAAAATAGAATGACAGGACTTAAAGATAAGATAGAAAACAAATGTAGCAAGTCAATTTGACCTGCTACATTTGTTATACCAGTATTATCGAAATAATATTGAAAGATTCTGAGCTATTAACATCATTTATGTTTATAATTTTACTTTTGTTTTTTTCATAGTATAGACCTCTGGAAAGTTCGATGAATTTGTCGATACTTAAATAATCACTGTTAACAGTAGATATATAAAAAATAACATTTAAGTGGTTACTTTGAATTTTAAGCGCTTTAACATTTGGAGGGAAAGTAACAATGCTTTGCGTCTCAAGAGACAATTCCTTTAATTTCTCATATATCTTGTAATCAATAAAAAAATTGTTGTTTCTAAAAGAAAGAATGACATTAGCAATTTTTGATGCAATTCTTTCAGGTTCAAGATCTGAATTTATTTCAATTTTCATTTCCGGTAATATATTCATATTAAGGCCACCTTTTATATAAAATTATGACAATATTATAACATATATTTTACATAATGTCAAAGAGAAGAGCAAAATTATAATATATTATCTTTAATTATTGATAAATTATTCAATTTATGCTAAAATAACCGTATATAAGAGGTGAGAATTTTGAATGAACTAATAGATTCAATTTGTGATTATATAAGAAAACCATATACTGATTATGCAATAATGTTAAATGGCAAATGGGGGAGCGGTAAAACATATTTTTGGAATAATAATTTAAGAGATAAGATAGAAAAGATAAGTAATGAGGGTAAGAAGTATAAAACAATATACATTTCCCTTTATGGTGTAAATAGCTTGGAAGAAATAAGTAAAAAACTTTTTATAGAAACAAATCCGATGCTTAGTAAGACTTTAAAAAAATTTGTAGATAATAAAAAGGGAAATTCTATTCCCGAGTATGTAAAAACTGGACTTGATATGGCAAACTTATTTGGAAGTATGAATTTTAATTCTGATAAGGTTGATTTTTCTAAATTGTTTACAGTCGATGATAAAGTATTATGTTTTGACGACCTAGAAAGAGCTAACATTGATGTTATTGATATATTAGGATATATAAATAATTTCGTTGAACATGATGGTATCAAAACTATAATAATTTGTAATGAGGAAGAGCTTGCAATTAAGTTCAAAAATGATAATATTGATTTTAAAAAATGGATTGCAACATATGTTTTAGATAAACAAGGAAGAATTGACAAAAAACCAATAACAGATATAACAAAATTTACGGAAGATGATAGTTATAGAGACTTGCTTGATAAAGAGGTTTCATTCCTCTTTGAAAAATCAAATGAATATCAAAGGATTAAGGAAAAGCTTATTGGCGAAACATTTGAGTTTGTCCCTGAATACAAATATGTATTAACATCTATGATTAATAAATATACTTACAATTATGGTTTGTATGAATTTTATAAAAAAAATTATGCATCAATTGAAAATACTTTTTTAAAAACAGATAGTAGAAACTTAAGAATATTAAAACATGCATTAAATGATTTTGAAAAAATATATAATAATGTATTAAAAGATTATCCAGATGTCCCATATGATTTACTTAAAGTTATGCTTAAATTTACTATTGCAATATCGTATGAGATAAAAACTAATGCTAAATTTATTAATATTGAAGATAATGATGAATATGTATCTATAATCTTTACATCTCAAATTTTAAATGATACAAAGCAAATGTATTTAAGAGAGTTTGACAGCAAGTATTTTGTGAATACAAACGTAAAATATAGATTTTTTAAATTTATTGAAATGTATATAAGGACAAGAATACTAGATGAAAAACTATATAAAAAAAATATGGATGACGCAATCGAAAGCGTAACAAAAACCAAAGACGTTAAAGATAAACAATATCAAAGGCTTTTAAATGGTGACTATTGGAAATTATCTGATTTTGATTTTGATTTCTTATGGAAAAAAGGAATTAATGAAGTAAAATTTGGAAAAGTTGATTTTAAGGAATATGTAAGATTATTTTCAGTATATAAATATTTAATTAATATGAATTTAATTGATTATCCAATAGATGATTTAAAACAAAATTTTGTCGTTGGTATGGAAATATCTGCAACTGATCACATAAATGATGTTGATATGTTAAAATCCCTTTCTGAAAATAGTATTGAATTTGTAATAAATGATGCAGATATAAAAGAAATAAAAAAAGAATACGAGAAAATAAAGCAAAAAACAATTGAACAAGTAGCTGCAAATAAAGCAAGCAGTTTATTTAAAAATTTACCAAATAACTTACCTAAGTTCTTTAAACAATTTACAGAAGAATATAGAGAAATACCTGTATTTTCAAGATATGATATGAATGATTTGTATAAAAAATTATGCGATACTCCAAATTATGATTTAAATAATTTCGTAAATATTTTAAAGATAAGGTATGAAAAGAAAAAGAAAATGTTAAAGAGTGACTCAAGAAATCTAAAAAAACTTTCAGCTATTATTAGAGATAATGAAAATGACAATAGTGGTTCAAAAATATTAAAAACTGCACTTTTAAAAAATATTGCAGACTCTATTGATAATTTATTAAAATAAAAACAAATAGCGTTGACACTAACACACAAAGAGTATATAATACATATTAAGTTGTATTGTATACTCTTTATGTGACTAAAAACAATTTTCTGTAAAAAATTTCCTATGACATATTATTAATTTTAATATAAAATTATAGTAGGAGAATTTTAAATATTAAAATTAAAAAGTATAAATGCAATTTAATAACAGATAATAATATTATTAAATTACAACCTAGGAGGTTAAAATGAAAGCTACAGGAATTGTTAGAAAAATTGATGATTTGGGTAGAATTGTCATTCCAAAAGAGATCAGAAAAAATTTACGTATAAGGGAAGGAGATCCCTTAGAAATCTTTATTGAAAAAGATGGTGAAATTATTTTAAGAAAGCACGCAACTATGGGAGATATGCTTGAAATTGCGACTCAATATGCCGAGACTTTAAGTAGGACAACTGACTTTGCTACATGTATAAGTGATACAGAAACAATTATTACCGTATCAGGTGCCCCTAAGAAAGACTATATAGCAAAGGAGATAAGTGAACACGTTTTAAATGTTATGGAAGATAGAGCTATATGGTCAACAAAAGATGATAGAATTATGCCATTAATAATTGGAGATAGTATTTTAAAGTATAGATCACAAATTATAGCTCCAATTATTTGTGACGGGGATGCAATAGGTTCTGTTATAATGTTTTCAACTGATTATAATAAACCAATAACAAAAGTGGAATATAAACTTGCTCAAAATGCGGCTAATTTTCTGGCTAAACAAATGGAAGCTTAATTTTGTAGTTTGTGGCAGAGCGCTGAAGTTACTTTTGTTCTATTATAAATTTAAAATTAATAACTAAATATTACTTTTTCTATTGATAATTAAATGCTTTTAATGTATAATTTATATAGTATGTTAGTTTAGAGCATACTTTTTGAGGTAAAATTATATAAAGCTTTGATATTATGTACTAATATTTATTTATATATAGTTTTGAACATTGAAAAAAGAATATTGAAGGAGGAAAAAGATGTTATTTACAGTTTTAATACCTGTAATTGCGTTTGTAGTTGCTGCAGTTATCTTTTTCTATATTGGTATTGCCTATAGGAAAAAAATTGCAGAGTCTACAGTAAATTCAGCTGAAGAACAAGCAAAAAGAATTATTGAAGATAGCAAAAAAGATGCAGAAAGAACAAAAAAAGAAGTAATTTTGCAAGCTAAAGATGAAATGATGAAACAAAAAGATGAGTTTGAAAAAGACGCACGTTACAGAAAAAGAGAGTTACAAGATATTGAGAATAGAATCAATCAAAGACAAGATCTAGTTGACAAGAGAGCAGCTTTGATTGAAGAAAAAGAAAACAATATCATTAGAAAAAGTGATGAATTACAAAAAAAAGAAAAAGACTTAGAAAAAGCAAAAGAAAGAGAATTAGAAGAACTTAGTAAGATTTCTAAAATGACGGTTGAACAAGCAAAATCTGAGATGATGGAAAAATTGCATGATGATATGAAGCAGGAGATGGCTGCATATATTCGTTCAGAACAAGACAAAGCTAAAGAAACATTAGATAAAAAAGCAAAGCAGCTTTTGGTTGGAGCAATTCAAAAATGTGCTACTGATCATACTTCTGAGGCAACAGTTACAACTGTTTCACTTCCTAACGATGAACTTAAAGGTAGAATTATAGGAAGGGAAGGAAGAAATATAAAAACAATTGAAACTTTAACAGGTATTGATCTTATTATTGATGATACTCCAGATGTAATTGTTTTATCAAGTTTTGATCCAATTAGACGTGAAGTCGCAAGAATTGCACTTGAAAGATTAATTGCTGATGGTAGAATTCATCCAGGAAAAATAGAAGAGATGATTGAAAAAGCAAAATCAGAAGTTGAAGCAACAATAAAAGAAGAAGGTGAAAGAGCACTTTTCGAAACAGGTGTAATCAACGTTCATCCTGATCTAGTTAAACTTCTTGGTAAATTAAAATACAGAACAAGTTATGGACAAAATGTTTTAAATCATTCAATAGAGGTAGCTAATATTGCTGGTACACTTGCTGTTGAACTTGGAATTGATCCTACAATTGCCAAAAGAGCAGGATTATTTCACGATATAGGAAAATCTTTCGATCATGATGTTGAAGGTACACATGTAAGTCTTGGAATCGACTTATTGAAAAAATATCATGAAAAAGAAGAAGTTATATGGGGAATGGAAGCGCACCACGGTGATACAGATCCAAAAACAATTGAAGCTGTACTTGTTCAAATTGGAGATATTGTGTCTGCTTCAAGACCAGGTGCAAGACGTGAAACGGTAAGTACATATATTAAAAGATTACAAAAACTTGAGGAAATATGTAATTCATATAAAGGTGTAGATAAATCATATGCAATTCAGGCTGGCCGTGAAGTAAGATTAATTGTTAAGCCAGAAGAAATTGATGATGCATCTATGGTTATTATTGCAAGAGATGTAGCTAAACAAATTGAAAAAGAAATGGTTTATCCAGGTCAAATAAAAGTTAATGTAATTCGTGAAAGTAGAGCTATTGATATAGCAAAATAACCTAATAGTATAATAGTCAGATATTAAATTATCTGGCTATTTTTTTGACAAATTTTACATAATATGATATAATTTTTTCGAGTTTAAATTTTGTTTTAATCAAATTTGAGAGGAGAATAATAAATGAACAAAATTTTGTCAACCATTTCAATTGATGATGAAGCTTTAAATCCATTACGGGATTATTTCTTTAATAATTATAGAGGAGAAAAATTTGAAATTATATTAAAAGGAGAATTTTATATTGAATATAAATTATGTGATAAGATTCAAAAATTTTATGTAAGGCAAGAAGAAAATTTAACAAAAATTTCTTTAGCAACAGATAATATATCAAATGGAATTATATTAATGATACACAATAACCAATTTTCCTATGATAATGAAAATAATTGCTATATAGCTAACACTTCAATATGGATTAAAAGAGAAATATACAGTGAAGTATTATGTCATGAATATGAAAAGATGCTTACAGACATATTTTCATATATTGCAGTGTTTTTTAAATATGAAAATAAAAGTATACCTTGTGTTACAAAAAATATAGTAAAATCGAAGAAAAAGAATAAGAAAATTGCTAAATTTTTTACAATTGAAAGAGAGGTTGTAGATAAAAAAAATCGTTTAAGTTTTATTGATAATTTTCATACTGAAAATTTTTCAAATTACCCTGAACTAAAATCTTCAATTAAATACGTAAGAGAATTAGAAACTCTTATGAAAAGTGAGGAAAAATCATTTAATGAAGCAATATATATACCTTTTAATGATTTTAAATTTTCATTTGATAATAACATATCTGAAGTATTTTGCCATGTAAATGAAAAGCAAAAAAGTTTGGAGTGTGTTATAATAAAAACTGGAATAAAGCTATTTGCATTAAGCATTAGTCTTGAAAAAAATCCAAATAAAGAATTTAGGATTTATACATTTGATTCTTTTAATAATTTACAAAATGAAGATCATTTTTTGCCAATTACATTAGCACAGAATATAGTTCATTTGATGATTATAAATTTCTTCTATTTTACACATTATAAGGTTATAACTGATAAAGTAGAAAGGACTTCTAAAGATATCGTTATAAAAAGCAATACTAAGTGTAGAAAGAATACAAACAATGCTAATATAGAAGGTTCAAAAAATATCTATTTAAACAAAGTAAGAAAGATATATAATATTTCAAAGGCTATTGAGTACAACTCACCTAAAAGAAAAAAGCCAGAGTATAGGAAATTTTCTTGGCAGGTAAGGGGACATATGAGGCACTTATCCTCAGGAAAAGTTGTATATATTCCACCACATGAATGTAGTAGAAAGAAGAAAAATGAAAATAGAGAAGATTTAAGTATATCATCAAAAAAATACATTATTAAAATATAGTAAACTTTAAGCCATCACACATTTGTGTGATGGCTTTTCCTTATTTTACCAAAATGTAGTATAAAAAATATATAATTTGAAATAATAATTTTAGGTGATGTTATGAAAATAGGAATTCCATTAGGTCTTAGTATATATGAATATCCTGTTCTTTTTGTAAATTTTTTTAAGTATCTTAACATTGAAGTGGTATTTAGTGAAAAAACAAATCCAGCTATATTAAGTAATGGAGTTAAATATTCACTTAGTGAATCATGTCTTGCAAGTAAAATATTTATAGGACACGTTGCTAATTTAGTAGATAGAATGAAAAATGAAAAAATAGATTATATTTTTATACCCAGACTTTGTACATTTGAAAATAATCAAACAACTTGTGTTAAGTTATTTGCTCTTTATGATATATGCAATAATTTATTTGGTGCAAATTTTTTAACATTAAATATAGATTATGAAAAAAATAGTACAGAATTAAATGCATTTTTAAAACTTGGAAAAAAAATAAATAAAAAAGTTCCAGAGTGCATACACGCATATTTAATGGCAAGAAAGGATCAAAAATTATATGATAAGAAAAATCTAGATGAACAGTTAGAAGAAATAAATAAACAAAACTCTAAAAAGAGAGTAATTTTAGTTGCTCATCCATATATTGCTTATGATAATATATTAGGTAAAAAAATTACAAAATTATTGGAAAGGCAAAATGTAAACGTTATATATGCAAATATTAATGAATTTTCAATGCAAAATCCTAAATTTTTTAAATTAATAAAAAATAAGAAATATGAGTATAAAAATATATCTGAAACGATATTTTGGAAATCAAGTAAAAATTTGCTTAATGGAATATGTTCAAATTTGAATAATATTGATGGAATTGTTTATCTTTCAGTTTTTCCTTGTGGTACAGACTCTCTTGTTAATGAACTTGCAATGAGAAAAATAAAAGATGTTCCATATATAAATATAGTATTAGATGAACAGGATGCAGATGCAGGACTACAAACAAGAATTGAAAGTTTTGTAGATATTTTAAATATGAAAGAAAGGGATGAAAAAGTGATTGGATAATTTAACTAATAAAAAATTTAAGTATATTGTCAGCTTTCCACATATAGGTAACTATTACGTACCCATATATAACTGGCTGTCAAATATAATTGATAAAAATAATACAAGAATAATGATTCCCAAAAAAATGTCAAAATCAACAATTGAATATGGAGCATATCATAGTCCAGATTTTATCTGTCTTCCTTTTAAATATAATGTTGGTAATTTTATAGAGTCATTGGAAAATGGTGCCAACGTACTTGTACAGGCTGGGGGAGGATGTAAATATGGATATTATTCGGAGCTTCAAAAGCAAATATTAGAAGATCTTGGATATCAATTTGATTATATAACGCTTGTAGATATGGGAAAAATAAAACCATTTAGAGTATATAATAAGTTTAAGAAAATAAATCCAAAACTTTCATTTTTAAAATTTATATATAGATTTTGTGTTGCTGCAGCAATTGCATATTATTTGGATAAATTTGAAGTTTATATGAGAAAAAATTTAGCATATGAATTAAAAAAAGGAGAATTTAATTTACTTCACCAAAGATTTTTAATTAAATTAAAAAAAATGAAAAATTTTAGAGAATTACTAAAAACAAAAAATATATATTTAAATAAATTAAAATCAGTGAAAGTTATATCGAAAGATGAAAGAAATAAAAAAATAAAAATTGGAATAATTGGTGAACTCTTTACATCTATGGAGCAATTTTCCTCGGATAATATAGAAAGAAAATTAAATGATTTAGGTGCAGCTACAAAAAGATATACTACAATAACATATTTAATGGTTAAAAAGCCTTTTGAGATGAAAAAACTCATTAAAAATTCGAGTAAATATATAAAGTATGAACTGGGGGCTGATGGTACAACAAGTGTAGCACATGCTATTGAACTTGCTAAAAAAGGGTATGATGGTATTATACATATAAAGCCATTTGGATGTACACCTGAAGAAAATGCTGTTCCTATTCTTCAAAAAGTAAGCAGAGAGTATAACATTCCAATTATGTATTTGACTTTTGATACACAAAATAGTGATACTGGTGTAAATACAAGATTGGAGGCATTTTATGATATGCTTTCTATGAAAAGAGAAAATTTAGAGCAAAGGAATAATAATATTAAGGGGGTATTAAATGAACAATAAATATTACATAGGAATAGATATAGGTTCTATATCCACTAAAGGAGTTGTAATTGACTTAGATAATAACATAGTTGCAAGTGAGTATTTATGGACTGAGGGCAGTCCAATTGAAGCTACTAAAAAAATTATAGAAAGTTTAAAAAATAATTTAGATAGTAAAAATATAGATCCTGATATTTATGGTATTGGCACAACGGGGTCTGCCAGAAATTTAATTGGAACAATATTAAATGCAAATTTGGTAAAGAATGAAATTACAGCACATGCTATTGGAACGTTATCACGATATCCTGATGTAAAAACAATACTTGAAATAGGTGGACAGGATTCTAAAATTATTATAATTAGAAATGGTGTTGTAGTTGATTATGCAATGAATACATTATGTGCAGCAGGTACAGGAGCCTTTTTATCATCACAAGCAAAGAGACTTGGTGTACAAATTGAAGATTTAGGCGATATAGCATTAAAGTCAAAAAATCCTTCTAAAATAGCTGCAAGGTGTACAGTCTTTGCTGAATCAGATCTCGTACATAAAGCACAAATTGGGCATAGTAAAGAGGATATAGTAGCTGGAATTTGTGAGGCTGTTGTAAACAACTATTTAAATAACTTGGCAAAAGGAAAAAAGATTGAAGATAAAGTAATTTTTCAAGGTGGAGTAAGTAAAAATGTGGGTGTAGTTGAAGCTTTTAAAAAGACGTTAAACAAGGAAGTTTATGTTGATAAAGATTCACATCTTATGGGTGCATTAGGAATAGCAATTTTATCTAAAAAGGCTAATAAGAGTAAAACAAAACTTGATTTTAATTTTGATTTAAAAGATATCTCCTTTAAAACTATAGGCAGAGAATGCAATGGGTGTTCAAATAATTGTGAAATTGTTGATGTATATAAAGATAATGAAATAATAGACAGTATGGGAAATAGATGTCAGAAAGGAAGTAAAGCATAATTTTATATTGACTTTTAGCCCCAAACATGTTACACTGTTTATAGTTCAATGCATAATTATTTGCTAATTTGCAAATGTATTTATTCTTAATTTATACTTATTAGGAGGACTTTAAATGAAAAAAATTAAAAAAATTCATCATTTTATTGATATTAATAGGGAAAAGATTATTTTATTTACCGCTGTAATATTCTTTATATCAATTCTAGCTGTTGATCTTTCTACTGATTTGATCATTGATCATGATAGTGAAAAAAGATACAATCGGATGGAGAGCATAGTAGAAAAAAACAAAGAAGAGATAATCGCACTTTCAAAATATGATAGAAGTGAAATTAAAGCAGGGGATAATATAACAATAATAGTAAAGCAACAAAATATTACAGTTAATGATACAATATATTCGCAGCATTATATTGTAGATAATAATTCATTAAAAAAAGAAGGAGAGTCGATGTACTTATCAATTTATGCAATTTCATGCTACTTCGCTATATTTTTGGGTTTACCATTTTTTAGTTCGGTAATTTTATATTTCATTATTTATCTTATAGTTTTAATTATCATAAAAATTTCAGAAATAATTAAATTATATAGATTAACTAGATGATTTTAAATAAAATCTAAGAAAAAATATAAGTAATATTATTTACTTATATTTTTTTTGATGATATAATATACATGAAGAGAGGGTATATATATGAAAGCTTTAGTTACTGGTGCCTCATCTGGTATAGGATATGAGATTTCAAAATATTTAGCTAAAAGAGGCTATGATATAATAGTAGTGTCAAGAAACAGACAAGCATTAGAAAATTTAAAAAATGAAATAAAAACAAACGTTCAAATTGCTTGTATGGATTTATCTGTTGTAGATAATTGTGTAAAGTTATATGAAAATTTTAAAGATGAAAATATTGATGTTTTAATAAATAATGCAGGCTTTGGAATGTATGGCAATTTTGATATTTTAGATATGAATAAAGAAATTGAAATGATTAATGTAAACATACTTGCATGTGATATTTTGACTAAATTATTTTTAAAAGATATGAAAAAAAGAGATTCAGGATATATTTTAAATGTTGGTTCTATTGCAGGTTTCATGCCAGGACCACTTATGAGTTCATATTATGCATCAAAGTCATATGTGGTAAAATTGACGCAAGCTATAAGAAAAGAACTAAAGAAAAGTAAATCAGGAGTATCTGTTAGTGTTCTATGTCCTGGACCTGTAAATACAAATTTCAATAATACTGCAGGTGTAAAGTTTGCTGTAAGACCATTATCAAGTGAATATGTTGC
Organism: Clostridium sp. CAG:465; assembly: GCA_000433755.1. Classification (GTDB taxonomy): domain Bacteria; phylum Bacillota; class Clostridia; order TANB77; family CAG-465; genus CAG-465. Next base: position 18,243 of record FR891295.1, read on the forward strand.
AAAATATGCTGTGGATATGTTATTTAAGAAAAAACTTGTTATTGTACCAGGATTTACAATAAAACTTGCTAGATTTTTTAGTAAATTTACACCGGATAATATTTTAGCTGAAATAACATATTATATCCAAACAAAGAAAGATAAATAGAAGTAATAAAGGAGAGAAGAATGAATTTTTTAATTATTGGAGATGTCGTAGGAAAAAGTGGAGTGGAAAAATTACAAAAAGAGCTTCCAAATTTAATTAAAAAAAATAACATAGATTTTTGCATTGTAAACGGCGAAAACTCTGCTAACGGAAAAGGACTTAGGAAGCAAGAATATGATAAAATAAAAGCTTGTGGTGCAGATGTTATTACAATGGGAAATCATGTTTATTATAGAAAAGAGATGGCAAGTGAATATATAAACTTTAAAGACTTATTAATTCCTGCTAATATAACAAATTTAAATGGTAATAATAATGTTGTAAAAGAAAAAAATGATAAAAAAATTGGGGTAATTAATTTGATTGGTAAAGCTGAAATGGGTGACATATTAGAAAAAAATACTAGCGATCCTTTTAAATGTATCTTATCTCAAATAGAAGAGGTAAAAAAGGCTGGAGCAGATTATATTTTCATTGATTTTCATGCCGAAGCAACTGCAGAAAAAATAGCTATGGGATATTTTCTTGATGGTAAAGTTACCTGTGTTTTTGGTACACATACACACGTTGCTACAGCAGATGAAACAATTTTATCAAATGGCACTGCGTATATAACAGATATTGGTATGACAGGCCCTAAAGATAGTGTTATCGGTCTAAAAAAAGAAGTTGCCTTAAAAAGATTTGTTGAAGGAGCTTATGCAAAATATGAGTGTAGTCAAAATGAAGCATTTTTAAACGGACTTATTGTAAAAACAGATGACTTAACACATATGCCTGTAAGTATAGATAGAATTAATATGTAACTTAAATTTAAACATTTCATATAATAATATATAGCCAGAAATAGGTGATATAAATGAAATGTTTTTTTCTTTTTCTAAAGAACTTATATTTAGATGCAAAAAATATTAAAGATAAAGATCCAGCTGCAAGATCATTAATTTCTATTATTTTACTATATCCTGGATTTCGTGCTATGGTTGATCATAGAATAGCACATTTTTTATACCAGCATAAACTTTTTTTCCTTGCAAGATTTGTTTCTCAAAGATCAAGATTTAAAACTGGTATTGAAATTCATCCGGGCGCTAAAATAGGAAATAGGTTATTTATGGATCATGGAATGGGAATTGTAATAGGTGAGACAACGGTTATAGGGGATAATTGTACAATTTATCATGGAGTAACACTAGGGGGGACGGGAAAGGATAAAGCTAAAAGACATCCAACATTAAAAGATAATGTTATGGTTGGATGTGGAAGCAAAGTACTGGGCAATATAACAATTGGTTACAACGTAAAAATTGGTGCTAATTCAGTTATATTACATAATGTCGAAGATAATTGTACAGTTGTTGGAATACCTGCTAAAATAGTAAAAAAGGAGTAGTTACACTCCTTTTTATTATTCTTAATATTATTTAGAAACTTGTCTTAAACAGTTTTTGCAAATATTTTTTCCTTTAAATGTTATAATATCATTGGCTTCACCGCAAAATACACAAGCAGGAAGATATTTTTTTAGTATAACAGAATCACCACTTGTATATATTTCAAGTGAATCTTTTACTTCAATTCCAAGACTTTTTCTAAGTTCAGATGGAAGAACTATTCTTCCAAGTTCATCAACTTTTCTAACAATTCCTGTAGACTTCATTTTAACCTCCTATTCAATTCATTTTTTAATGATGATAAGTTTCATTATTTGAAATTTTAAATGCCCTAAAAATTTGTTCTAGTAAAAATAACCTAATTAATTGATGTGGGAATGTAAGCTTTGAAAAACACACCTTATAATTGGACATTTGTATAAGCTTGCTTGACATTCCTAAGCTTCCACCAATTAAAAATACTATTGTTGAGTATCCATTTAAAGCTATATTTTGAATTTTATCTGAAAACTCAGGCGATGTTAGTTCATTTCCAGATAAATCTAAAGCTATAATGTATGGCTTATTTAATTTTTCTAATTTATTCATTATTTTGTTACTTTCTTTTTCTTTAATATTTTCCATATCCATACTAGATAGGGAAGATGGAATTTTTTCATCTTCAACATCAATAATTTCAAGTTTTGCATATTTTGAAATTCTCTTTTGATATTCATTTATAAGACTCAAAAGATTTTTATCTTTAATTTTACCAACACACATTATTTTAATATTTATCATATATTATATACCTCACAAGAAAGAGTTTTCGAAGCAATATTTAAATTAACGTTTGAAAGAGGAATATCATTTTTAATAAGCTCATCTTCTAATGTGTTAATCAAAATATCTGGATTATTATTATTTTGGCTAAGATGAGCAAATAAAAAGTTATCTTTACCTATGTTAGCAAGTCTTGCAACGGTCATAGCAGCATCATCGTTAGATAAATGACCAGTCAAACTTTTTATTCTATGTTTTAGTGGATAAGGATATTTACCAAAATCAAGCATAGTTTTATCATAATTTGCTTCAAGTACAATATAATTTGCAAGTTTTAAATATTCAAATACTTCATCTGAAACATATCCCAGATCTGTAGCGTAAGTTAAACTCTCATTGCCAGTTATAATATTATAACCACATGGACATACAGCATCGTGTGATGTTTCAAAAGGTGTAATTTCTATATCTTTTATTTTAAAAGGTTGTCCATAACTTACTGAATATATATCTGCTGGTATATTTTTATCATTTAGCATGTCTTTTAAATATTGGGCAGTTTTTCCGCAAGCATATATAGGAATATTATTTTTCCTACAAAGAAGAGATAAACCTTTAATATGATCAACATGTTCATGAGTTATTAAAACAGCAGATATATCCATTAAACTTTTATCAATTTGTTTTAAGCCCTCATTAATTGCTTTGTATGAGACACCCACGTCTAATAGTATATTTGTTTTTTCAGTTCCGATATGGAACATATTTCCAGAACTAGAGCTATAAAGAGGATGAATATTAAGCATTATTTTCACCTTGCATAGAATTATCATCTATAAGCTTAATATCTGCTCCAAGATTATTAAATTTCATTGCAATATTTTCATATCCTCTTAAAATATGTTCAATATTATATACTTCTGTTGTACCTTCTGCAATTAAACCAGCAATTATCATTGCTGCACCAGCTCTTAAGTCATGAGCCTGAACAGGAGCACTATATAGTTTTTCAACACCTTTTACAATTGCTGTTGAGCCATGTGCAGAAATATCAGCTCCCATTTTTGCAAGTTCATCTGTATATTGAAATCTTGAACTCCAAATGCTTTCTACAATAATACCTGTTCCATCACAAACTGTAAGCAAAATACACATTTGTGGTTGCATATCAGTTGGAAAACCAGGATATGGCATTGTTTTTACACTAAATGCTTTTGGAGTTTTATCCATTTTTACTCTTACAGATGTAGAATGCTCTTCAACAGTTGCGCCAGCTTCAATTAATTTTGAAGTAATTGGCTCTAAATGTTTTGGAATACAGTTTTTTATTAAAACATCACCTTTTGTAACTGCAGCAGCAACCATGAATGTACCAGCTTCAATTTGATCAGGAATAATAGAGTAGCTAGATTTTTGTTGTAGACTATCAACTCCTGTAACTTTTATTGTATCAGTTCCTGCACCTTTTATATTTGCTCCCATAGAATTTAAGAAGTTAGCAAGATCAACAACATGTGGTTCTTTTGCACAATTTTCAATAGTTGTACTACCACTTGCAAGTGTTGCCGCAAGTATTGCATTCATTGTAGCTCCAACACTTACAACATCTAAAAATATGTTATTTCCTTTAAGTCTTTCTTTTCTATTTGCATAAACATTACCTCTTTTTACTTCGACAGTTGCGCCAAGGCTTTCAAATGCTTTGATATGTTGATCTATAGGTCTTGCTCCTAAATTACATCCACCAGGTAAGCTGATTTGTACATTATCAAATCTTCCAAGTAATGCGCCAAGTAAATAATATGAAGCTCTAAATTTACTTGTAAGTTCATATGAAGCAATGGCAGAATTTACATTTGAATTATCTATTATTACTTCATTATCTGAAATATGTTCAATTTTAGAGCCCAAAGACTCTAATATCTCATAATACGCTCTTATATCACTTATATTCGGAACGTTTTCAAGGTGACATTTTCCCTTTACAAGTAAAGTAGCTGGAATAATGGCTACAGCAGCATTTTTTGCACCAGAAATTGTCACTTCGCCTTTTAATTTACAAGGACCTTTTACAACAAATTTTCTCATATATACTCTTCCCCCTGAATAACCTTATAATATAATATCGTTAACTATCAAAAAGTATAACATAGTTTTTGCAAAAAAACAATATTTCGACAAAAATATCTATCATCTTTTAAAAAGGCTTTTTATATTGCAACATAAATTGTTACAGCAACCAGTAATATTAGTTAATTCATTTTCAACGCACATAAGCTTTGAAAAGAAAATTAAATCTTTTCCTGTTACATAGTGTGAGTTGTTTATATGTAATTTACCAGGATAGCAGCATAAAAATTTATTCAGCATTTGTTTTGGAATAAAATTGTTATAATATATGTTTTTCATACTTCACCTCCTTTATATATTGTATGTTATATATATTGTTTAGTTTATTTGTACTACTATTATGATATAATTTAAATACCTATATATCATGTATATAAATTTGAGTATTGGAATATTTTTTACAAATATTACTCAAAGTCTTGTTTTTTATAAAAATATATGCTAAAATATATTAGTAAATTTAATTACTTGATATATAGGAAGGTGAATAGATATGAAAAAAGATATACAACCAAATTATGAAAAAACACAAATTAAATGTGTTTGTGGTAACGTTATAGAAGTAGGATCTACAAAAAAAGATATGAAAGTAGATACTTGCAGTAAATGTCATCCATTTTTCACTGGTCAAAAGCAAGCTATGTCTAGTCAAGGAAGAGCTGCTAAATTCATGGAAAAATATGGAAAAAAAGCTTAATTTAAAGATTAGATAGGGTGCTTTTGGGTACCCTTTTATTTTTTGGAGAAATTATATGAAGAAAAGAAAAGAAAAAGTTGGAGGAATGGCCTTATTTAATGGCTTAATGTTAAGAAATAAAAAAAGAGAAGCTGTAGGTAGAGTAGATAATAACAATAACGTTTATGTGGAAATTAATGAACGTCAAAATAACATTGACGAAGATAGATTTACAATATATGATGTACCTATAATACGTGGAATAATAAGTATGAAAAATATGATTGCATCATCAGTACCATATGTACTTAAATCTTCTCAGGAAATATTAGAAAAAAATTCAAATGAAAAAGTTGAGATTGATAAGTTTGAAGTTGTAAGTGCGTATATAATATCAATTACTCTTATTCTTGTTTTAGTTGCTGCAATACCGAATTTTATATCAAAATTCCTTTCAGTAAATATACGTAATATATCGCAGGCAATTATGCAAACGTGTGCTTTTGTTATATATCTATTACTTCTTGCAAAAATTGACTCTCTAAAAACTTTATTTGAGTATCACGGAGCTGAGCATAAAGTAGCTAATGCATATGAAAAATTAGAAAAAAAGAATATAACTGTAGAAAATGTAAAAAAATATTCAAGGTTTCATGCAAGATGTGGTGGAAACTTTGTCGTTTATCTATTTATTTTAATAATTGCAATAACTATGATTATTCCATCAAACAATCTAATATTTAAAACTATTATACAAGTAGCTCTATTACCGTTTTTGGCAGGCTTTTCTTATGAATTAATAATGTATACAGAATATTTACCAAACTTCTTAAAATTTCTTGCTTATCCTGCAATGTCTATTCAATTCATAACTACAAGAGAACCAAGTGATGATAAAATTCAACTTGCAATTTATACGTTATTTGGGTGTATTAATGGAAATAAAGAAATAACAATTAATACATTTATAAAAAACTATTTATCATATAATAAAAAAATAAAAAAAGTTTTTGAAATTAAAGATGCAATATTAATATTTTCTTCAATAAAAGATATAAATTCTAACGAAATATTTACTAATATGGATAGTATAGTATTAAATTATAACGAACAAATAAAGGCAAATATAATGTTAAACAAATTGTATAAAGATAATTTACCCATTGCATATGTTATAGGTTACACAAATTTTTATAAAGAAAAATACTTTGTAAATTCTAATGTTTTAATTCCAAGAGTTGATAGTGAAATATTAGTAGAAAAAGCAATATCGTATATAGATAATGAAAAATGTAATACAATGCTTGATATGTGTACAGGAAGTGGTTGCCTTGGAATATCGATTGCAAAAAATTCTAATATAAAGCACGTTGATTTGATAGATATTTCTGCAGAAGCCCTTTTAGTTACATCTAAAAATATAAAAGGAAATGGAGTAGAGGATAAGTGCAATATAATAAAATCTGATCTATTTTCTAAATTAAAGGATTCAAATATAAAATATGATATGATAGTATCAAATCCACCATATATTAATTCTGATGTAGTTTTAACACTTGATGAAAGTGTTAAAAAGGAACCAGTACTGGCTTTAGATGGTGGAAAAGATGGAATGAATTTTTACAGAAAAATATTAAAAGATGCAAGAGAGTATTTAAACGATAAAGGAATAATCATATTTGAAATAGGATACGATCAGCTAAATAAAATACAATCAGAGATAAAAAAATATAAAGAATATAGTATTATTGAGAGTATTAAAGATTATGGTGGAAATGATAGGGTGGTTATATGTCGTTTTCAGAAGAAATAAAAAATGAAATTTTAAATAGCATAGAAAAAAACACTAAAAAATTGGATAAAATAAAATATGAAAGTTTTGGAGAAATGCTTACTCAGACAAATAAAAAAAATGACTTAAAAGATGAGTATAGTCAATTTTTTGATATTTCCAAATTAAACGAAGATGAAATAAAATATGTACTAAAAGGAGTTTTTTTAAGTTCAGGATGTGTTGTAAATCCCTCTTTAGACTATCATCTTGAAATATCATTTAAAAATAAAGCATGTACAGAATATATATACGATATATTATCAGTACTTGAATTTACTCCTAAAATATTAAAAAGAAAAAATTCTAATAATTATGTGATTTATATAAAAGATTCAGATCAAATTGCAACATTTTTAGGACTTCTTGAAGCAAATAACTCAGTTCTAAAGTTTGAACAAATACGTGTTGAAAAACAAGTAAAAAATAATATAAACAGAACAATAAATTGTGAAACAGCTAACTTATCAAAAACGATTGCAAGTAGTGTAAAACAATTAGAAGCAATCAAGAATTTAAAGAAATGTGGAGAATATGATAGACTAGAAGAAAAATTAAAATATGTAGCTCAATTAAGAGAAAAGTATCCAGATAAAAGCTTAGCTTTTATTGCAAGCAAAACAAATGTAGAAAATAAACTTACAAAATCTGGATTAAAACATAGACTAGATAAAATAATTGAAATCTCAAATAATTATAAAAAATAGCCCTTTTATTTTGGGCTATTTTTTATACAGTAAACTTCATTAATTAGTCTTTAAAGATTTTAGTTTAATATTAAGAACTGATTCTTGTTTGCTTAAATCGCTAATTAAAGAATTATATTGAGATACAAGCTTAACATTAGTAAACATAACATTACTTCCACTAATTTTCCAATTATCTTTATTGGTATTTAGAAAATCAAAAACATTATTAATATCATCTAACCATTTATCATATTCTGATACAATTTCCTTTAACGTATTAACATCTTCTTTTACCTTTAAATTTTTATTTATTTTATCAATAAATAAATTTGAGTAATATTCAGATAAATTAAGCTCGCTTGCCTTTGAACTTATATATTCGTCTGAAATTAATTCATCATATTTAGCTAAAGTTGATGTCTCAGTTTCTTTAATTTTGTTAATATTTTCTTTAGTCTTAGTAAATTCAGGGCCATCACTTGAAATATTTGACGCAGTTAAAGAATTTGCAAGTAAATTTTTAGAATATATTGAAACTAAATCATTAGATGTATTTAAATACTCAGTATAATATTCTTTTAACGCATTTTCAACTATTGCAAACTTCCCAGTTGTTTTAGTTTCACTATCAAAGTTTGATGATGTATACATAGAATTTGCAACATCGTCTAAGATTTTTTCTTGATTTATTTTGTTTTGTTTATCAAAAAAATATACTCCAACAGCTGAGGCAACTAATACAGCCAAAACGCAAATAACGATTATTAAAATTAAAATTCCCTTTGAGATTTTTCCATGCTTTTTCATATATTTATTTCCTCCTTTGCCAAACAATTATATCATATATATAATTGTTAGTCTAGCAATCACAATTCTTTTTTTGCATTAATTCACATTTTTTCATTGGATATCTTCCAACACAAGTATTGTCACATCTTCTATCACGTAATAATTTTATTGGGTTATCATCAACCTCAAATCTATAATCACAACCATGTTTTCTAATGTATTCATTAATAACCATGTGACTTGGAACTTGATTTACATTGTTATTTACAATATCTTGATACATAAAAAATTCAAAATTATCCGGAATATCTTCAAGTAACAAATAATCTTCCCTAACAGAAGTATAACTTACAGTTTTTTCAAGTATTCTTCTTACATATTCAATGTTAGGCCCAAGTTTTAGAAGTTCAGGGAAAGTACCATCACATATAACTTCTTGCCATTCTTTATTTTCGTATTTTTTTAGCAGCTCTGCTGATTTATGAAGATGAGCAACTTCAAATTCAAAATAGCACTCCCATAATTTCTTTATACAAGGATCTGTTTCATCCATCATACAAGAATAATATAGATAACATTCAGTATATTCATGCATAAGTAAATTTTCAAGCCATGACATATTAGGATCCATTAAACTTTCGTATTGACTTACATGTTCTTCTTCAACCATACCAATTTCTTGATATAATTTACGTCCAAGGTCAGAAGAATAAAAAGCACCTATATTCATGTAATAATTCATAGTTTGTTGTTCTGCAGCTGTAATTATTGCAATGTCAAGCTTTGTAATTAAATCTGCATCCTTGTAATTAGTAGCACATTTTACATTATCAAAAGGATATCTATGATGTGCTATAGTAGGTCTTCCTGGCATTATTTCTGTATATCTACCAACTAATTTCTCTGGTAGTATTCCATATTCCATTTCAAGTAAGTCAGAATAACGGTATAAATGATCGAAATCTTCTAAAAGTGCAAAATTAAGAGCGTTTACAACATTTTGATCCGGATCACGTTGTGCAAGTCTTGCAGTAAGATCAACAGCTAATTGTTCGTAAGTTATTGTATGTTCAAGTAGTGTTTCTTTTTTAGGCTTTAAATTACTTATTTTCTTTTGTTGCTGCTGTTCAATATTTCTTAATAGAGCAAGTTCACGTCTTAAATCATTATTATTACAATTTCTTGAAAACTGATGAGAAAATTTTACAGCTTCAAATTCCGTTCCATTCATAAGAACAATTCTAGTTTTTGTGTATGGACTTATTTCACATATATTATATGATTTTGGATAAAGTTCACACCAATTTTTAATACTTTTGTTTATATCCATAGGTTTTAATTCAAATGGATTCATTCATATCACACTCCTTAAAAAATAATATGATAAAAGATCTATTAATATTCTAAATGATGTATAACTATTAATGTAAATTACAGCTTTAAGTCTTTTTTTGTAAATGTAGAGGTAACAAACAAAAGAAAAATATATATTAAAACATATATTAGTATTCCATATACTAAAGAAATTACTTTTCCATTATATGAAAAAGAAAGATATCTAATTGCGATGTTAGATAACAATATACATAAAAGTGGCTTTAAAAGAATAGATACAATATCTAATTTCACATTTGTTGCTTTTATAAGTTGTATAATACTAATAGATCCATTTAATATTTCACTTGTAAAAAGAACAATAATATAACCATATATTCCATATATAGGAAGTAAAATATACATAAGTATTATACTAATAAATAAATCCAAAATGTTACATTTCATAACAGCTACCTGTTTATTTAATCCTTTAAGCATTCCATCAACGACATTATCTATATACATAATTAAAACTAATGGTGCGATAATTTTGATATATCCTGCGACCTCCATTTTGCTATATATAGCCATACTAAGTTCATCTGCAAAAGTAAAAAATATTCCAAAAATCAAAACTGAAAAAAGCAATGTAAATTTAAATATTTTAGTCGTTACATTATTTATTCTTTTTTTGCTATTTAAGGCATTAAGTCTTGAATATTCAGGTATTAGTAGTCCTGCAAATACATTTATAAAAAGACAAGGAAACCATACTAATTGCATAACCATACCGGTAATCATTCCGTATTGTGATAATGCAACTTCACAGGATATACCTGATTTCTCAAGTCTAATTGGAATTATAATTTGCTTTAAGGTTGAAAGACCCGACCTTATATATGATGTTATTGCAACAGGGCATGATATTTTTATTATTTCTTTGTAGTATGTTTTGTTTTTATTTCTAATCTCTTTATATCTTTTCTTATCAATTTTATACATAAGCATAAGATATATAAATGAAATAAACTCAGATAAAAGTGAACCCAAAACAAGAGATAGGCACGCATTTTCAAGTGAGGAAGGAAGTATCATATTAAAAAAGTAGATAGATATTATAATTTTAAAGAATTGTTCTATAAAATTTGCCGAAGCACTTTTAATTACTCTTGTAACAGCAGAAAAATATCCATTAACACTTGCAGATACAGCAAGTGGAGGAAGGCTTATTGCAATTAAAATTAATGAATTTGGTGATATCTTAGAATGTAAGAATTTAGTTGTTAAAAATTCTGAGCAAAGTATTAAGATAATCATTGCAAAACATCCCATAAAAAAGCTTAAAACTACAGACTGTTTTGTTATTTTTTTTACCTCTGAGTATTCTTTTAAAGCAAGTTTTTCAGATACTAAATGAGTTACTGCTATTGATATACCTGATGTTGCAAGTGTAATTGCAAATGTATATATAGATATTATTAATTGATAAACTCCTAAAGCTTCAGTCCCAATTTTATTAGAAATATATACACTAAATCCCATACCAACTATATTCATAAACAAGGAGGCAATAGATAATATTACTGTATTTATTACAAAAGTTTTAAATTTTTTCATTAGATCACCTTTTATATCATTTTTTATAAACTATAACAATATATGTCTTAGTAATAAAAAAAATACAAAATATAAGAGGTACTCAAATTAATGAATACCTCTTTAGGACTTTAATAAGAAATATAGGGTGTCATATAGCACTCAAATTTCTTAAAGTTTTTTGATAATTTAATTATAATTTTTCTTTTTGTCCTTCCAAGTGAATTAAAAAGTTTTTTTATTTCAAAACTTTCATTATCACATATGATACTTAAATCATGTATGATATTTCTTTTTGAAGGAATATCTGTGCCCCTCATGTTTTTATCAATTATTCTATAGCAGAAGTCCTTTTCATCATAGAATACAACATCAAAATTTTCACTTTTTAGTGATGTAAAATGATATTTGTCCTCTATCACGCCGTTATAAATATTGTAATAATCAAAGTATTTCTTAAGTTTAAGGATTATTCTTATTAGTTTCATAAATTTAATCTCCTTTATTTATTTAAATTTCTATAATATATTATACTTTTTTTTGAACTTATGTCAAATACTAATTGAACATATTAAAGATATATGATATATTAACACAGGTGAAAAAAATGAGAGAAAATATAGGGATATATATACATATTCCATTTTGTAAGAAAAAATGTTTTTATTGTGATTTTGTATCTTATGAAAATAAAGAAAATTTAATTCAAGAATATATAGATGCTGTATGCCTTGAAATATTACAAAATGCAGAAATATTAAGTGAATACAACATATCAACAATATATTTTGGTGGAGGCACACCATCATTAATAAAAGCGGAATATATTGAAAAAATTCTTAATACTTTAAAACTATTTGTTACAGATGAAAAAGAAATAAAGGAGATTACTATTGAGATAAATCCAAATAGTGCCTCTTTAGATAAATTAGAAAAATACTATAATTTAGGAATAAATAGACTAAGCATTGGCTTGCAATCTACTCATGACAAAATTCTTAGAAATATAGGGAGACTTCATACCTTTAATGATTTTAAAGAGGCCCTAAAAAATGCAAATGCTGTAGGTTTTAAAAATATATCTGTAGATTTAATTTATCCTCTTCCTGGATTAAATCTTTCTGGTTTTAAAGAAACATTAAATAGTGTAATAAAATTAAAAGATGAATTTAATATAAAGCATATATCGGTATATAACTTGGAAGTCCATGAAAATACAAGACTTGATTTTTTACTTAAAGAAGGATTTGTATCACTTTGTAATGAGGATGAAGAATATAAAATGCGTGAAGAATTAAACAAAAGATTACAAGATAATGGATTTGTTAAATATGAAATTTCTAATTATGCATACCCAGGATTTGAATCGAAGCATAATCTTTGTTATTGGAATCAAGAAAAATATATAGGATTTGGAGTTAATGCTTCATCGTTTTTTAATTTAAAAAGATACAGAAATACTTCAAATATAGATAAATATATTGATGGAATAAAAAATAATAAAAATATAGTTGTTGAAACTGAAGAATTAGACAAACTTTCACTTATGAAAGAATATATCATTCTAAAATTAAGACTTTCTAAAGGAGTTGAAATATCCGAATTTAAGCAAAAATTCGGTACTGATATATTTGATATATTTAATACTGAGTTTAATTCTTTAAAAAAAGATAATTTAGTTAATATAACATCTAAAAATATTTCCCTTACAAGTAGAGGAGAAGAAGTTGCAAATATTGTCTGGGAAATGTTTGTATGAGAAAATAATGTGTATATAAAATTTTTAAAATTAATAAGTTAAAGGAGAGAATTTAATGGAAAGTTATAAAAATTGCATAAAAGCATCTAAAATACCACATACAATAGATAATTACTATTTGAATAATTTAAGCTTTTATAATCCAGCTACGTCTTGGGGAATCTGTGGCAAAAACATTTCAAAGTATGATATGAATAATTTGTCAAAAGAATCATTTTGCAGACTAGCTTTTGATAGTAAAACAATATTTAGTCCTAATCAAAAAAATATATTTCATCCAGAAATTTTATTAGAAAAAGGAAAATCATTTGGATTAGGATTAAATAATTTGCATAATGTAGGCCTTGATGGAAAAGGAATTAATGTAGCAATTATTGATTGGAATTTCAATTATAATAACCCTGAAATGATTATGTCAAACGGAAAAAATAAGATTTTATATTATGATAATAGTAAATCAAGTCAAAAGAGTTGTGATGGATATCATGGAAAAACTGTTTCAAGTTTACTTGCTGGAAACAGTGTCGGCGTTTCTCCAAATTCTAATATTTATTATTTTGCAATTGACGATATACCTAGTGATGAAGATAAAATAGATATTTTTAATAAAATCATAGAATTAAACAAAGAAGGAAAAAATATTCAAATTATTTCAATGTCATCGTGTCTTAATGATAGAAGTAGTGAAAAGAAGTATGCTAATTTATTAAGAGAATCTGGTGTTGAACTTATTTCATCAAATACATTTTTTGATAATAATTTTACATATTTTGATAGAAATAATTATTTAGATATTAGTGATTATAATAATTTTGAAATACCTGTATTTCTTAAGCAAAAAATTATTAGTGAGTGTCCTTATTCTTTAGAAAATAAAAATGAATTGTTGAAATGTTACACTACATTTACTAAAGGATATGTACATGTACCATGTGGTGGAAGAACAACATTACAAATTGAAGGAAATGGCTACCAATATATTGCAACCTCTTGTGCAAGTTATTCAATACCACAGGTTGCTGGATTGTTTGCAATTGCAAAACAACTTGATCCAAATATAAGTTTTAAAGAATTTTCTATTATTGCTAAGGAAAAATCCTCTTTAAATAAAATTCGGATTTAATATTATAAATCCTGAAGAAATAGTTAAAGAAATAAATATTAGAAATAAGGATAAAATTCAAAAAGGAAGCTTGTACCAAAAAATATATGAATCATCAAGTAAATATATTCTTAAATTAAATAGTTTAGCTAAGTCAGATTTTATAGGAAATTTACAAAATTTTGTTAATAGCACTCCTAATTTTCAAGAATTAAATGGAGATGAAAATACATATTTTAAGCAGCATGCTCCAAACTCTTTAAATGATAGAAATTTTAAATAAAAAAATTATATATTGTATAGATAAATAGTTTAAATAGGTAAGAATATATAACGATATGAAAGAAAAAACCAATGCTACTAGAATATAAATTAAAAAGATCTAGCAGCACAATATATCGGTTGAAATAAGAATATAAATATGTTAGAATAACTGTTATATATTAAAGAAAAAATAGTAATGTGAGGTTAGAATATGGAAAACAAAAAATTCTTAATAATAGATGGAAATAGTATAATGAATAGAGCATATTATGGACTTATGAATATGCGTATGACATCTAGTATACTAAATATACATACTAATGCTTTATATGCATTTTTAAATATTTATTGGATGACATTAGATAGATTTAAACCTGACTATGTTGCTGTATCATTTGATTTAAAAGCTCCTACATTTAGACATGAAATGTATAAAGAGTATAAAGGTACAAGACATGCTATGCCAGAGAAATTAAAGGAACAAATGCCGGTTATAAAGAAAATATTAATGGCGATGAATGTACCAATTATTGAGCTGGAAGGATATGAAGCAGATGATATTTTAGGAACTATTTCAAATACAAATGAAAAAAATAATGTATATACATATATACTTACTGGAGATAGAGATTCATTTCAATTAATTTCAAGTTTAACAGCTGTTGTAATGCCTTCAAATAAACCAGGTAAAACAGAATATACTGTTTTTGATCCTCAAAAATTAAAAGAAAAATATGGAATAGAACCTTATCAAGTAATTGAAGTTAAATCACTTATGGGAGATGCCTCAGATAATATTCCAGGGGTTAAAGGAGTAGGCGAGAAGACAGCGTACAGTTTAATTCAAAATTATGGAAATATAGAGTATATATATAATAATATAGATAATATTGAATTAAAGCCTAAAGTAAAAGAAAAATTATTATTAGATAAGGATATGGCAAACCTTAGTCATACATTAGCTACAATTGATATTAATGTACCAATCAAGGTTGACTATGACAAGGCAAAATTAACAGAGGTAAATAAAGAGGAACTATATAAATTATTTAAAGATTTAGAATTTAATAAATTTTTATCTAAGTATGATTTTTCTGATATTTCGATTGAAGAGGAAAATAAAACTAGTAATGAACCTAAAATTGATACTAGTATAAAAGATATAATAACTATAGACAATGTAAATTATGATAAGTACAAGTTTGCATTAGAACAAATGTTTAAGAATAGTAAAATATCATATATTTTTAATATTTCATCTAAGAATTTTACTAGTAGCATAAATATAAACGATAAGGATTTTATTGCAATATATAATCATAAAGATGATACCATCTATGTTATAAATATAGATAGTCTTGGTAATGATTCATTAACATATATCTTAAAAACATTTTCAACTTCAAGCTGTAAAAAAATTGGATACAATATAAAACAAGATTTGCTATATTTATTTAACAATAAAATATCAGATAATATACAAGGATTTGATTATGATTTAATGATTGCATACTATTTATTAAATAGTAACAACAGTCATAATTCTATTTCAAATGTTTTAAATGATCTTTTTAATATAACATTAAATTTAAATTATAAAAAAGAAGCTGTGCAGATTTCTTTTTTTGATAGTATTGATAATTCAAAAAAAGAATTTTTGGATGATAATGAAAAAAGCATTATATGTAGTTACTTAAAAGGAATATATTTATCATATGATGTTATAATAAAGAAATTGGAAGAGGTAAATATGTTATCTTTGTTTAATGATATTGAAATGCCTCTTGCAGAGACTTTAGCAAGCATGGAAAATGTGGGAATGTATATAGATAAAGAAAAATTAAAAGAATTTGATATAGAAATAACTCAAAAATTAAATGATTTAGAAAATACTATCTATACCCTTGCTGGAGAAAATTTTAATATTAATTCTACACAACAACTTGGAAAAGTTTTATTTGAAAAATTGGGGCTTCCTGTAGTAAAAAAGACAAAAACTGGATATTCAACAGATAAAGACGTTTTAGAAAAATTAGAAGAATATCATGATATAATTCCAAAGTTACTTGAATACAGACAATTAAGTAAATTAAAAACTACATATGTTGATTCATTAAAAGAAAAAATAGATGAAGATGGAAGAATACATACTACTTTTATGCAGACAGTTACAACTACTGGAAGGCTTAGTAGTGTAGAACCAAATCTTCAAAATATACCTATAAGATTACAAATTGGTAAAAAGATACGTAGTTTTTTTGTTGGACAAAACAATAATAGTATAATGGATGCTGATTATAGCCAAATAGAGCTTAGAGTCCTTGCTGACGTTGCAAATGATTCAGTTATGATTAATTCATTTAATGAAGGAATTGATATTCATAAAACAACGGCTTCACAAGTTTTTGATGTTCCTTTAAATGAAGTAACTGATGAAATGAGATCACATGCTAAAGCTGTAAATTTTGGTATAGTATATGGTATAAGTGGATTTGGACTTGCTAAAAATATAGGAACTTCTAGGAAAAAAGCAACTGAATATATTGAAAAATATTTAAATAAGTATCAAGGTATTCATGAGTTTATGAATAATATTGTTAAAGAGGCAACAGAAAACGGCTATGTTTCTACATTATTTAATAGAAGAAGATATATTCCTGAACTTAGGGAAAAAAATAAAAATATTGTAGAATTTGGAAAACGAATTGCTATGAATACACCTATTCAAGGAACAGCGGCAGATATAATTAAAATAGCAATGAATAGAATATATAAAGCTCTAAAAGATAATAATCTTAAATCAAAATTAATTATGCAAGTTCATGATGAACTTATAATTGAAGTTATTCCTGATGAAGAAGATAAAGTAAAATCTATTATGAAAAAAGAAATGGAAAATGTTGTATCATTAAAGGTTCCTTTAACTATTGATCTTAATGTTGGTAAATCATGGTATGATGCACATTAAAGTATATAAAATTTTATATAAGTATAATAAAGAGGTTTTGATATAAATATGAAGAAAAAAAGAATTATAAAAATTGTATTAATTTGCTTACTTTCTATTATTTTGGTAATTTTATGTGGATATGTAATTTTAAAAAATGTAATTTATCCTCTTAATCATTTTAGTATAGTAAAAGAAGAGGCAAGTAAAAATAATATAGATCCTTATCTTGTAATGGCAATTATAAAAACAGAAAGTGGCTTTAAAAAGGATGCTACTTCAAATAAAGATGCAAAGGGATTAATGCAAATTATTGATTCTACTGCAACAGATATAAATAATAAAACAAACATAGTAGATGAAGTTGGAGAGAATATTTATGATGAAAATGTAAATATATCTCTTGGCTGTAAATATTTTAGTGATCTTATAAAAAGGTATAATGGTAACTATTATTTAGCAATATGTGCATATAATGCGGGAATGGGAAATGTTGATAAATGGATTGAACAAGGAATTATAGATAAGGATATATCAAGTTACAATAACATTTCTTTGCCGTATAAAGAAACTGAAAAATATTTAAAAAAAGTTATGGACTCATATCATATGTATAAGGTTTTATATAAATAATTAAGGTGAATTTATGAAAAATATAAAAAATAAAAAAAATAAAATTGTTATTCTTGTATTACTTACTTTAATAGCTGTAATATCTATATGCCTTTTTGTATATATTACAACTATAATGCACAAGAAAGATGGCAACATAGAAGAGGATTTAAATGCTACTAAAGAGGAAAATGAAGTTGTAGAAAATATAGAAAATAATGAAAATAATAATTTAGAAATAGAATCCAAATATGTGGATGATAATCCCATAGTGGTTGGATTATATGTTAAAGAGGGAAATTATAAAAAACTTGTAAAAGACTATTATTGCGGTTGGGATCCAGAAAAAGTTTTAGGAATATTTTATGCAGTATATACAAATGAGGAACAAATATCGGGCTCTAATTTTAACTTGGTATGGAAAGATTACTTAAATAAATATTCAGATGTCGATAAATATAGGATTGGATATAACTTAAAATTTACGATGAATGATGGAACTGTTATTGACCAGACTATTTTAAATCCAGATCATGCATATTTAATGTATCCTGAAATACAATGCTACTTATATGATGATATTAATCTTGTACCTGGAAAAAGATATTACCATATTACAAGTGAAGAAATGAATGATAATACCATATGTTCATCTATAAAACTGGTTGGAGATAAAAAAACTCCTAACATATCCTCTGAAATAGAGCTTACCGCCTTTACATATAAATCTAATGATGATTTTGGCGCTAACGGAAAATATAGGGGAAATAGTAAATATACGGTAACAATATATCGAAAAAAGTAAAAAAATATCAAAAAATTACATAATGCTTTTAAAATATTGCTTTAAATACTACACAAAAAGGAAAAAATATGTTAAAATATATTAAGTGATTAAACAATTTTTTGTTGTTTTATATTAAAGGGAGGAAATTAATATGTCAGGACATAGCAAATGGAATAATATTAAAAGAAAAAAAGAAGCAAGTGATGCTAAGAAAGCAAATATCTTTTCAAAGCTTGGAAAAGAAATCACTATTGCAGTTAAAACAGGTAATAGCGGTGATATAAACGTAAATAGAAAGTTAAAAGACGTAGTTGCAAAGGCTAAAGCTCAAAATATGCCAAATGATAATATAAATAGATGTATTCAAAAAGCAATTGGTGATACAAGTGCTGCAAATTATGAAGAAATAACATATGAAGGTTTTGGGCCATGTGGTGTTTCTGTTATTGTTGAAGCTTTAACAGATAATAAAAATAGAGCTGCTGCTGATATTCGTCATATATTTAGTAAATCAGGTGGAAGTCTTGGTCAAACAGGATCAGTTGGTTATATGTTTGACAAAAAAGGTTACTTTTTAATTGAAAAAAATGACTCAATTAATGAAGATGAATTAATGTTAGAAGTTTTAGACAATGGAGCAGATGATTTCATATCTGATGAAGAATACATAGAAGTCCTATGTGATCCTAAAGTTTTTTCTGATTTACTTGAAGCACTTCAAGAAAAAGGAATTAAACTTGAAGAAGCTCAAATAAAACAAATTCCTAATATAAAAAAGGAATTATCTGAAGAAGAGGAAGAAAAGCTTAATAATTTCTTGGACAAATTAGAAGAAAATGATGATGTGCAAAATGTGTGGCATAACGCAGATATTTAATATACATAATTTTGAAATATTTTTTTAACAAAACTATTGACTTTACATAAATAACGTGCTATAATAATAAATGTAAGGTGTTGTTATTGAAATTAAGGAGGTGTTTTGTTATGTACTATGATAATAAATCTACGTTTTATATCAAACAATATGGGCCTGCAGCATTTACTATCGCTTTATCTTTAGTGTTAGTTGTCGGTGGATTGTACATTTATTTATCAAGTAACAAAAACAATAAACCCCAAGATACTTTAGTAGCAAAAAATGACACTCAAAGCGAGCAACAAGTTGAGCAATCAAACAGTTTACAAGATGTGAAAGAAGATAACGTATCTAATTCTACATCAAACGTAGTTGAAGAAAAGAAAGATGTAAATATAAATCAAAATGTTAGTAATACCCCCAAGATACTTTAGTAGCAAAAAATGACACTCAAAGCGAACAACAAGTTGAGCAATCAAACAGTTTACAAGATGTCAAAGAAGATAACGTATCTAATTCTACACCAAACGTAGTTGAAGAAAAGAAAGATGTAAATATAAATCAAAATGTTAGTAATACAACAAATGCTTCAGAAGTTAAATCTTCAGTAAACATAAATGATGTTAAAATAACAAATGTTTTATCTGCTGAACTTAGAGCTTTAAATAAACTTGAAAAATCAAAAGAGCTTACTGTAGTTGGAGTAGATGATAATAAGAATATTATTATTAATGCCAATGATAAAAACTATAAAGCATCTTTAATCGGTATTGATTATAAAAAATCAGGCTTAGACATTAAAGATAAACTTAATTCAGATTTAGCAAATAAAAAAGTAACAATCGCTTTTGATAATGTAAAAGTTCAAGACAATACTTTATGTGTATACTTATATGTAGATGGAAATCTATATAATCAAAAACTTTTAAAAGACGGTCTTGCAATATTAAATGTAGAAAAAGCAAACACAAGTCTTTTAAATGAACTAGTAAATGCACAAAAACAAGCCAAAACAAATAATATAGGAATTTGGCAAAAATAAAAAGCATGCCGAACTAGGGAAAAACCTTAGTTTTCATATATCAACCTCTTATGATCGCCTCTATAGCAATATAGGGGCATCTATTTTTTTATTCTATAAGTATTTCTTATAATTAAATTTTATTTATCCCAACTTTTATATTGTAATTCAATATCCTTTATAGTAAAATATATTATATATTGGTATAGAAATGAGATGATTTTAAATGATAAAGTTAAAAATAATTAACATTGATGGGAGTACTTTTTATAATTAAATTTCATTAATCCCAACTTTTATATTGTAATTCAATATTCTTTATAGTAAAATATTTATATATTGATATAGAAATGAGATGATTTTAAATGATAAAGTTAAAAATAATTAACATTGATGGATATATATATAATTTAAAAGACACCAAGGAAAATAATTATACTTTAAATTTAGAATTTTTTGATATAGATAAAAAGCCCCAAATTGGGGATTACATATATATGTCCTCTGAATTGTTAAATCCAAGATATGAGGGTTTTAGCACAAATTATGCATTTGGAACTTTAGAAGATACATATGGAAAAAAGGATATAGATTTAACAGATATTGATATTATAAAAGTTGTAATAAACAATTTGGAAATATATCTAAAAAGGTTATATGGATAGAGGTAAAATGAAATGTCTAATTCAAAAGAACTAAATAGAATAAAAAAATTATATGGTGAAAAATTTATGCATTTTTGTAGAAGTATTTTTCCAACATTACTAGAACAAGAAGGATTATTAACAGAGGTTTTAAAATCTACATTTGCTACAAATAGCAGAACGTTATATGATGATATAGTTAATAGTGATTTAGAAGAAGAATTTAAAAATTATATATATAGTAAAATTGACGTAGAAAAAGAAAAACCAGAAATAATTGGAGAAAAAACGCCATATCAACTTTTAGATGAGAATGGATATAATTTGTATGAATGTAATTCAGAAGAGGAAATTCAAAGTTTTAAAAAATATTATAAATCAGGAGAAGAACTATGTACTTTTCGTGGTAACAGATTAAATAGATGTGTTGTATTCTTTGCTGTGAAAAAAAATGTAGAAGAAATAAAAAGAGAAGATTTCAACAATCCTAAAAGAGAAGATGAATGTATTATAAATCAGGAGAAGAACTATGTACTTTTCGTGGTGGTAATAGATTAAATAGATGCGTTGTATTCTTTGCTGTGAAAAAAGATGTAGAAGAAATAAAAAGAGAAGATTTCAACAATCCTAAAAGAGAAGATGAATACGGAACATCTGTTATGTCAATACAATTTACTAAATCTCAAAATAGTACAGTATCTATAAAAAATAGATATAATCATACAGTAAATAATCCAGATGCAACATATGGAAACAACTTAGATGAAATAACACTAGGACTTAGACAAAGTTTTGAAAAATTGTTATCAGAAAGAGGATTAACATTAAATAGATCCAATGACTTAGATAAAATAGTACCAGGACTTACGCAAAGTTTTGAAAAATTGTTATCAGAAAGAGGATTAACATTAAATAGTTCCAACATTGAAGCATTTTATATTCCTGGCTATGTTGTTGCAGATGATGGAAAATACTATAAATACAATATGGAAATTAATGGTAATTACTATTGTCCTGGAAATGTAATTATAGATCATGGCAATGTAATTAAATTAGAACCAGAAAAACAAGAATTAATTGATTATTTTATTTTAGATAAAGAAAATAAAACGTTAAGTTTATATGATTCTGCAATAAGTGATAGTTTTATAGATGGTTTTAAAAACATAGATTCAATAGAAATGGCAAATAACATATCTTTAGGAAGGGATAGTTTTATAGATGGTTTTAAAAACATAGATTCAATAGAAATGGCAAATAACAATAATAGTGAACAAAAAACAAAGACAATTACAATTAAAGAAAAAAGCTCTGATAAACCAATAACAATAGAAATAAACAAAGAAAGTAATAGTATAATAGGTTACACAAATGAAAATTTAACAAATCTAGGGGATAATTTTCTTGAGTATAATGAACAATTAAGTAAACTTGTTGCACCAAATGTAACAAGTAT